>NZ_DCQO01000006.1:0-302004 GCF_002323495.1 Olleya sp. UBA1516 | reverse complement strand
TTCTTTACCGCAACCCTTTTTTTTAATCTTTTTTTAATTATATTTTAATACAATCCTTTAAAGACTTACTTCCAACAGGTTATGAAATATATTTTTTTGAATTGGCTGTGATTTAAACTAATTACAATGGTTTTAATAGGCATTATGTTACTTTTACTAGTATAAATTAGTTTGGGATGCTTGCGTTAAGGATTGAACGGTCTGTTTGAGCTCTTTTTTTGTTTCCTATTACATATTGGCTGTTATATTGCGTATTAAAAATAGACACTATATATAGGTATGATACTTATGTAAAAAAAAAGCGAGTAGTGAAAGCCTGACCCTTTGGGTAACGCCATTAATTTATTGTGTGAATTTATTTAGTATTAGTTAAGAGTTGTATTGCCAAATTACTAATATCCTATTATATTTGTGGTCTAATATTATATTGATGATAAAAATTACTTTACCTGATGGTAGTGTGAAATCTTTTGAAAAAGATTCTACACCTATGGATGTTGCTAAGAGTATTAGCGAGGGATTGGCAAGAAATGTTATTTCGGCAAGTTTTAATGGAACAACCGTTGAAACATCTACGAAATTAACAACGGATGGATCTTTGGTACTTTACACTTGGACTAATGATGAAGGAAAGAAAGCATTTTGGCATAGTTCTGCCCATGTATTAGCTCAGGCGATTGAGGAGTTATATCCTAATAGTAAATTAACTATTGGTCCTGCTATTGATAATGGTTTTTATTATGATGTTGATTTTGGTAATGACACCATTACTGATAAAGATTTTAAGACTATTGAAACTAAAATGTTAGAGATTGCAAGAGGCAAACATGAGTTTGCTATGCGATCTGTTACTAAAGCCGATGCTTTGTCTTTATATAAAGACAATGAATATAAGACTGAATTAATTAAAAATCTTGAGGATGGGACTATTACTTTTTGTGACCATTCTACTTTTACTGATTTATGTCGTGGTGGACATATCCCGAACACAGGGATTATTAAAGCTGTAAAAATATTATCTGTTGCAGGTGCTTATTGGAGAGGTGATGAAAATAAACCTCAATTAACACGTGTTTACGGAACATCTTTTCCAAAACAAAAAGAATTAACTGAATACTTAGCGTTATTAGAAGAAGCTAAAAAACGTGACCATAGAAAGTTAGGTAAAGAGCTTGAGCTTTTTACTTTTTCTCAAAAAGTTGGTGCAGGTTTACCTTTATGGTTACCAAAAGGTGCTGCTTTACGTGAGCGTTTAGAAGATTTTTTAAAGGCTGCTCAGAAAAAAGCAGGTTATGAAATGGTTGTTACACCACATATAGGCCAAAAGGAGCTTTATGTTACTTCTGGACATTATGAAAAATATGGTGCCGATAGCTTCCAACCTATTACGACTCCAAAGGAAGGAGAAGAATTTTTATTAAAACCTATGAATTGCCCACATCACTGTGAAATATATAACAGTATGCAATGGTCTTACAAAGATTTACCGAAGCGTTTTGCTGAATTTGGTACTGTTTATAGATATGAACAAAGTGGTGAATTACATGGTTTAACGAGAGTTAGAGGTTTTACGCAGGATGATGCACACATTTTTTGTACTCCAGATCAATTAGATCAAGAGTTTAAAAATGTTATTGATTTAGTGTTGTATGTATTTGGATCTTTAGGATTTGAAAACTTTACTGCACAAGTATCTTTACGTGATCCCGAAAAGCCAGAAAAATATATTGGAAGTTTAGAAAACTGGGAAAAAGCAGAACAAGCCATTATTAATGCTGCCAAGGATAAAAATTTAAATTATGTTATAGAAACTGGCGAAGCTGCTTTTTACGGACCTAAATTAGACTTTATGGTTAAGGATGCTTTAGGTAGACAATGGCAATTAGGAACTATTCAGGTTGATTATAATTTACCAGAACGTTTTGAATTATCTTATAAAGGTAGTGATAATGAAACACACAGACCTGTAATGATACATCGCGCTCCTTTTGGAAGTATGGAACGTTTTATAGCTATTTTACTGGAACATACAGGAGGGAATTTCCCGCTTTGGTTAATGCCAAATCAAGTTTCTATATTAACTCTTAGTGAGAAATACGAGAAATACGGTGAAAAAGTTTTAACTTTGCTAGAAAATCACGAAATTCGCGCACTTGTAGATAACAGAAGCGAGACCATTGGTAAGAAAATTAGAGAGGCTGAAATGAGTAAAACGCCTTATATGATTATCATTGGGGAACAAGAGGAAGCAGAAAACAAGATATCTGTAAGACAACATGGTGGTGAAGATTTAGGCACGATTAGTGTAGATACCTTTGCAGAAATTGTTAAAACAGAGATAAATAAAACAAAAAGACAATTTTAAAATTAAGTTTAACTAAAATATATAAGTCATAGCAATACGTAGAAAAAGATCAAGAGGTCCGGCAAGAATCATTAAGGAAGATCAGCACAACATTAACGGTAAGATTAGAGCAGAAAAAGTGCGTCTAGTTGGAGAAAATGTTGAAGTAGGAATTTATACCACTAAAGAAGCAAGAGAATTTGCAAGAGAGCAAGAACTTGACTTGGTAGAGATTTCGCCTAAAGCAGATCCGCCTGTATGTAAAATAATGGATTACAAGAAGTTTCTTTATGAACAGAAGAAGCGGGAAAAAGCATTAAAATCCAAGGCTACAAAAGTTGTTATCAAAGAAATTCGATTTGGTCCTCAAACAGATGACCATGATTACGAATTTAAAAAGAAACACGCCGAGAAATTCTTAAAAGAAGGTGCAAAGCTAAAAGCTTTTGTTTTCTTTAAAGGGAGATCAATTGTGTTTAAAGAGCAAGGACAAATATTATTATTACGACTAGCTCAAGATTTGGAAGAATTTGGAAAAGTAGAACAAATGCCAAGACTTGAAGGAAAGCGTATGACCATGTTTATTGCTCCTAAAAAGTAAATAGTATCCTTTATTAAGGACCACAATATTATAAGCGAAATAATTAAAACTAGGAAACAAAATGCCTAAAATGAAAACAAAATCTAGTGCTAAAAAGCGTTTCAAGCTTACTGGTACTGGTAAAATTAAAAGAAAGCACGCTTTTAAAAGTCACATCTTAACAAAGAAGTCTAAAAAACGTAAGCTTAAGTTAACTCATGACGGTTTAGTACATAAAGCGGATGAGAACAATATTAAAGTAATGATGCGTTTAAAGTAACATTACCTTAATTGGTTACAAATTATTTATAAACCCTGGAGTTAGGCCTTTACAAAGTGTTAATTAATTAACCGCCTACTACAAAAAAACAATTTAAATTATGCCTAGATCAGTAAATTCTGTTGCCAAAAGAGCCAGAAGAAAAAAGGTGCTTAAACAAGCAAAAGGTTACTTTGGACGTCGTAAAAACGTTTGGACAGTAGCAAAAAACGCGGTTGATAAAGCTATGCAATATGCATACAGAGACCGTAGAAACAAAAAGAGAACTTTCCGTGCATTATGGATCACGCGTATTAACGCTGGAGCAAGATTACATGGAATGTCTTACTCACAATTTATGGGTAAAGTAAAAGCTAATAATATCGAATTAAACCGTAAGGTTTTAGCTGATTTAGCAATGAACAATCCAGATGCTTTTGAAGCAATTGTGAACAAAGTAAAATAAAGGGCATTTTGCCATTTGTATAACAATACTTCGCTTATAAAATAGAAAATCCGATTCTTAATTGAATCGGATTTTTTTATGCCATTTAATTATAACTTAACTATAATAATTGTTTTATAACAAACTTATCCACTAGCTTTACATTTTAAATATTGAATTGCACATGTCTTTAAGCCAAATTAAATTAATAGTATCCGATTTAGATGGAACTTTATTAAACGCTAATCATCAAGTAAGTGATGAGTTTTTTGAATTATTTAAAATCTTAAAAGAAAAAAACATATTGTTTGTAGCTGCTAGCGGAAGACCTTATTATAGCATGCTTGAAAAATTAAAAGTTATTAAAGATGATATTATTATAGTATCAGAAAATGGTGGACTAGCAATAAAACAAGATCATTTATTAATTTCAAATACTTTTAAAAAAAACAGCTTAACTACAATTTCTAAATTAGTAGTTGGATTACAGGATACTCATCCTGTATTTTGCACAAAAAATAAAGCTTACGTAGTAAGTAAATCTGAAAAATTGTTATCACTTTTAAGTGAGTATTACTCAAATTACGACATTATTGATGATGTGTCTGAAATTACAGAAGACGTTTATAAAATAGCATTATATCATGAAGAAAGCTCTGAAAAGTACATCTACCCTTCCGTTAAACATTTGGAACATAAATTTAAAGTAAAGGTATCTGCCAATCACTGGGTTGATATTTCAGAAAATATAGCTAATAAAGGCTATGCCATTAAACATATTCAAGAGCTATATAATATTAATGAATCTGAAACTATGGTTTTTGGAGATTATAATAATGATATAGAGATGCTAAAGTTAGGACACTATAGTTACGCTATGGATAATGCACATCCAAATGTAAAAACCATTGCTAACTACTTAACTAAATCAAATAATGAAAAAGGGGTAGAAATTGTAATCAAGCAGTTAATTGATAGTTTGATTAATTAAGTTTATTAATTGATAGTTTGATTAATTAAGTTTATTAATTGAAAATAACTTAAGTGTGCTTTCTTTACCTTTTAAACTAATGTCACCCATTGATGTTAGCTTGTATTTATGTAATTTAAGTTTTTGAAGTAATGATTCGGATATAAGAAGCGTTTCATCATACTTATTACACTCTCCTTGTATTCTTGCAGATGTATTTATAACATCTCCATGATAAGCAATTTCTTTTTTAATAGTCCCAACTTCTGTCACTATTAATGTTCCTCCATGTAATCCAGCTTTAAACTTAGGTATTATACCAAACTGCTTCAGGTATAATTTTTCTTTTTTAACTAACTTATCTTGAAATTTATAAAATAATTCGACACAATTATTTTGTTTTAAACCTTTATCAAAAGTCCAACTAATCACAGCCTCATCGCCAACATATTGATAAATATTTGCATCAAAATTATTTATTACCGAGTTAAGATCATAAAAGCATTGTTGAATCAATTGACTGTATTTATAGTGGCCTAATTGCTCTGCAATTGTGGTAGAAGATTGAAGATCTAGAAACATAAAAATACGACGTTCTTCTCTTGGTCTTTTATATTTTCCTATTAACTGGTTAAATAAAACGCCATGACCAAAGTTTTCTATCGCAATTTTTAAAAAAGAAAATATTAATGAGCATATATTAAAATACACAACTATTAGCCAAAACACTTTATTTTCCATCCACCAACCAGGTTCATTTGGAAGGTTTCTGTCTATTTGAACTTCTATTAAACCAACCACAAAACTTGTTGAAAGTATTAATAAAAGTAAATAAACAATTGTTTTAAGTAATATTAATAAACCAGTAGAAAATTTGTAAAGCAATAATTTATCCGAAATAAACTCGATTATCCCATAAAAAAAACCAACAACCACACCTATTAAAATGCTAAATTGTAACCATTGTGTTATTGGTATTATTTGGTCGTAGTTAGTTACAAATGCCTTTCCTCCTTCCGTGCCTATTTCATAATAACGGATAGTAATAAATAAGCAAAACGATAATACCCAAAAAAGTATTGTAATGATTTGTAATTTGAGGAATTGTAGTATTGATTGTTTCAAAAAAAGAAAGAATTTAAAGTGCTATTTCGTCAATTGCAGTTTTAAATTCTGACCAACTTATTAGTTGATCTCCATCTAAATCATAACCTTCTATTAATTTTGAAGCGACTATACCTCTAATAAAACCACTAATTTCTGCTTCTTGCAATAGGTTTTTAATTT
Organism: Olleya sp. UBA1516; assembly: GCF_002323495.1. NCBI lineage: Bacteria > Pseudomonadati > Bacteroidota > Flavobacteriia > Flavobacteriales > Flavobacteriaceae > Olleya > Olleya sp. UBA1516. Next base: position 296,119 of record NZ_DCQO01000006.1, on the reverse strand, counting down.
CTGATTTTGACAATTTTTTATCACCATCTTCATCAAAAAAATCAAATGCATTTTTTGGAGATTCGAAGTGGTTGGTGATTAATATTTCAATTTTTTTTAAGATTTGATCTTTTGTTGACATTTTAAGACTGTTTTAGATTAACTGTAATGTAGTAAAAATAATATTCTTATATAATATTGTTTAGTTAAACAACACTAAAAATTAATAATTTTCTATTAGTATCCGCTAGTTATAAAGCAAAAAAAAAGCAGTGTTGTAAATTACAACACTGCTTCTCGAACTGTACTAAACTTCCTTAGTGTTTAATAACTCGATTAATAGCTTCTTTTTGATTAATCTTAGTCTTAATAATATATATACCATTTTGATAATCTGTTAAATCTAATAGAAAAGCATCACTTCTGTTTTTTGAGTTTAAAAGCAGTCTTCCGTTTAAGTCGTATACTGATATTTCAAAATCTTGTACTTTAGATAAAGTAATCTTAACGTTATCTGTTGTTGGATTTGGAAATACCTTTACTTCATTAATTAAAAAATTAGACACTGACAGTGTTTCATCTGTTACAGTAACTTCATTTGAAATAACATTGCAACTAGCAGTACCATTCATTACAACTCTAAATTGGAAACCAACGACAAATGAAAAATTGTCTCCTGAAATTGTTAGCGTATTAGTTGTAGAACCCGAAACATCCGGATCAGTAAATGAATCGTCTAAAGGCATCCATGCACCACCTTCACCATCTTCAAGAAACACTTCCCATTGGTAAGAGGTGACATTTGATGCTGAAACAGTAAAAACAACAGCAGTATCTGTTTCTGTAATAGTTTGATCCTGAGGTTGCATTGTAACTATAGGTGCTGCTCCAATAGGAGAACCAGCTAACCAATTACTAGTATTACCTGTTAAACTAAAGTTTATCAAATTACCATTATATGCATTTGTTGTCGCATCTATTAAAGTTGTTACTGATGTATTATCTGTAGCATCTGTTCCTTGATTAAACTGATAATATGCTAGTAAATTAGCTTCGTCACCTTGCAATTGACAATTACCTGTTGCATTAACATCGTCAATAGCTAAGGCTGTATTCCAAATTCTAACTTCATCTATTTCTCCTTCAAAATAAACTCCTGGAGTTAAATTACTTGCTCCTAAAACTATATATCCAAAATTTTGGTTAGAAAAACTAGTATCTATTCCTATCAATGTACCATCCACATAAAGACGTCTTTCTGTAAACGTAACAATCTCTGTAACATGATGCCAATTATTATCATTAAAAGTGGCTGTTGATGTGATATAATTTTCTGTATTATTATAAACATAAGACACTAAGTTTCCGTTTTGTAAATAAATTGTTTTATTAAAACCTCCAGAGTTAGGCATTCCTGTATCAGAAAAGTTAAAAATTGTACTGTTAGCACTTGTAGTTTTAAACCTAAACTCATGAGTATAGTTAAAGTTTTGAGTAGTAAATGTTCCTATGTTTATATTAACATAGTCGTCAATACCATCAAAATTTAAATGCGTTGCTGGCTCTAAGATATTTACTACTATTTCAGTTCTTTCACTTTCACATCTATTTGCATTAGCACTTGTTACCCAATATGATGTTGACCCAGTAGTCATTGTGCTTGGTGTAGGCGCAATTGCTGATCCAACTCCTCCAGTTTCTGTTTCATACCATATCAATTCAGTTCCATTTGCTCCTAAAGTAGCAGTTAATGGCGTTGCACTATCATTTTGTGTATAAATTACTGGACTACTAACACTTGCTTCTGTAGGAATAATAGATCCACTTTCAACAGGAGAACCTGCCAACCAATTAGAATTACTTCCTGTTAAAGCAAAATTAGTTAATGACCCATTATTAGAATTAATTGTAGCATCATTTAAGGTTGTAAAAGATGCATTTTCATTAGCATCAAGACCTTCATTAAATTGATAATAAGCAATAAGACCTGCTTCATCACCTTGTAACTCGCAATTTTTACTTGCACTAACCTGATCAGCTGTTTTAGCTACATTCCAAATACGAATATCATCTAAATTTCCATTAAAAAAGTACTGGCTACTGTTTTTAACACCTATTTGAAGGATACCATTACCTGTGTAAGGTGTTGGAACTGAATTAGATCCTACTAAAATACCATCTTGATATACTTCTCTAGTAGCATTTTCCATGTTATAAACACATGACCAATGATGCCATTCATTATCAGCTACATAATTAGTAGCAGGAATATTTATATCATTATACCAAAAAGCAAAAGTAAAATCGTTGTTGCCTCTAAAACCAATATGCAGTAAATTATTGTTTGCTTCAAAACCTTGAGTTATAATATAATTATCTATATTAGTTGAGTTACGTTTAGCGTAAAACTCAACAGTAAATGATGAATTTGCTACATTTATTCCAGAAGGTACTTGAACATAATCATCTACTCCATCAAAATTTAAATGTGTAGCTGGTTGTGGTTGACCTATAGTTCCAAAGTTTTGCCAAACTGGCTCTGATTGATAAAGCGCCTCAGTACCAACAGGAACATAAAGGGTTGCGCTACCAATATTTACGTTTTGAAAAATATTAGCATTTATAGCTAATGGTGTTGACCAATTAACAGTAACTGTATTTAAATTAGAACAGTTTTGAAATGCACTATTAGAAATACTTGTAACCGAACTTGGAATCGTTACCGAAGTTAAACTAGAACAACTTGCAAATCCTTCAATACCAATAGAAGTAACTGAATCTGGTATTACCACAGAAGTTAAACTAGAACATGCATTAAATGATAATTGTCCAATACTTGTTACTGAATTAGGTATTACAACAGACGTTAAGTTAGTGCAAAATCGAAAAGCACCATTACTTATATACGTTACTGTATTAGGAATTTCTATAGAAGTTAACGTTGTACTGTTTTCAAATGCACTATCTAAAATAGCAATTACCGTATAGTCAACACTTGCATTATTAACTGTTGGAGGTACAATTAGTGCGCCTTCAAAACTAGCTGATGATACCACACCAACAGTGCTCTCAGCTGCAGAAATCACAGCATAATTAACGCCTCCTTCTTGAAAGGTTTGTGCTGAAGCCATACCAATAAATAGTACAGCTAAAAAAGTAAAATAAAATTGTTTCATAAATAATAGGTTAGTTAGATTTTTAAGAATCGCAAAACTAACTTTTACTCTATGAAATACCAATAACACGGGTTGAAACGCGTCATTTTGTATGTAAAATGCTATTTAAATTGTTTGGCATACGTCCTTGATAAAGGAATATCTAAACCATTAATAACTACTGTGTTTGATGTTACTTTCTCTATCTTATTTTTATTTACTACATAAGAACGATGCGTTTGTTTAAAACTATCTGTAGGAAGTTTATCCATAACACCCATCAATGATTGTCTAATAGTAAATCTTTTAGTGAGCGTATAAATATTTACATAATTACCTTCTGCAACAAAATATCTAATGTCCGAAAAGTTTAAATTAATAATATCGTATCCATCTTTAAATTGAAAGATTTGCGATTGCTTTTTATAAAACGATAAATTTATTGAAGCTAATAAATCTAATCGTTTTATAGGTTTGGTTAAGTAAGCGTCTGGATTGGATTTTAATGCTTCATTCATTAAAACTAAATCGTTTTGACCTGTGATAAAAATAATGGTCGCGTTATTATTTTTAACTTTGGCTAACTGAATGCCCTCATTTTTCCCTTGTAAATTAATATCCATTAAAATAATATCAGGTAAAAAAGCAGTCATTTTATTTAAAGCTGTTTCTTTATTATTAGCAATAGCTATGTTTGTAAATTGCTCTTCAAGCAATAACTCCTCAATGTAATCTGCTATAATAATCTCATCCTCTACGATAAGGATTTTTGTGTCCTGTAACTTATTCATTATTTATTTTTTTAGACATCGAAAAATTAAAACCATTATCTGTATTTATATTATAATCCATTTCTAATTGACGACAAATTTTATCTACCAGTTTAGGTTTTATTGATTTATTAGCCAAGCTTATACCATTATCACTATATATAAATAATAGCAATCCATTATTGCCCCTTAATGTAAAATCTATCACCTTATAATCTTGATTTTTAAAGGCATGTTTGATAGAATTAATTAATAACTCAGTTAGTAATAATCCAAAATACATCGCTTGATCTGTAGCTATTTCTAAAGAATTGACATCAAAATTAGTAGTAATATCATTTTCTTTAAACACATCAAAAAAACTAGTTTTTACATCTTTTAAGTAATTGGCAATATCTATAGTTTGTTTGTCTTCGTTTTTATATAAATGTTTATGTAAAGTAGAAATAGCTTCCACCTTTATTAAAATATTTTTTAGTTGAATTTTTTCTGTCTCTGAGGCTTTTTTAAGTTGATTGGTAATAAGTATTACTACTAATTGTAAGTTATTATTAATTCTGTGGTTTGCTTCACTTAATAAAAATTCGTTTTCTGAAGACAGTATTTGTAATTGCTTATTGCTTTTTTTTGAGCGTTTAAGAAAATAAGCTATTAGGACTGCAACTGCAATTGAAAACATAAACAATACTAGTGCAATATATAAGTTAACCTTATTGGAGGCTAATGCTTTTTTTTGATTTATAATTTCCAAATTATTAATCTTAATCTGACTCTCCTTATCTGCCAGCTTGTATTGTGTTTCTAGATTAAATAATAATTCTTCTTTTTTTATTTCATCATATTTGGTTGTTAACTCTAGTCTTTGTTTTAAATACTCGTATGCTTTTTCTATATTATTTAGTCTAAAATATAAATTTTGAATATTTTGATTAAAGATTATCTCATTGTATAAAAACTTATTTTTTTTGGAAAAATCTACAGCATAAAGTGACGCATTCAATGCTTTTTCTAATTGCTTGCTTCTTGCCAATACCATTACATAACTAATGTAAGCATCTGCTTCTTGTTGCTTCATATTATTGCTTTTAGCAAAAGCTATAATTTCATCCAAATATTTTAGAGCAGTTTTATAATCCTTTTTACGCTCATAAACTCCGGAAATTTCTAATAACGAATAAAATATAGCATCATTATCGTTTATTTTTTTTGCAAGTACTAAGGATTTATTTGAATAATAAAGCGTGGAATCATTCAACTGGTAATGTTCTGTAAAAAGTGCAGCTTTACGATTGTAATACTTGGATAAATATAAATCATTTATAGGCGTATTTTTTAATATAACTAACGCCTTATCTAACTCTTTTACTGCATCAAGATGCATAGCTCTTTTTCTAAAAAACTCTGCTTTTTTTACATAGTACAAAAACTCTAATTGCTTGTCTTTTATTTTGGTTATCGTAATAAAAGACTTGTTGTAGTTTTCATTGGCATTAGTATAATCTAATTTTAATTTATAAGCATCTGCTAATCCAAAAAGTAAGTGTACCTGTTGTTTTTGACTACTTGGTCTAAGCAAGTGTTTTTTGTAGTAAATTATGGCTGTATCTAATTTATTTTGATCAATTAAATTTTGACCGTAAACTTGAATACTATCTGATTGAGCAAAAGAAATTTGGAAAAAAAAGATAGAAATACATAGAAATAAATATTTCATATTACGTTTTCTGCTTTTTCTTTTTAGCAGCAGGAAATAAGACATTATTTAAAATAAGTCTATAACCAGGTGATGTTGGATGCAAGGATAATTCGGTTTTTGGATCACCAACTTGGTGCGTATAATCTTCTGGATCGTGTCCACCGTAAAAAGTAAAAAAGCCTTTTCCTTTTATACCATGGATGTATTTAGCTTCACCATTTGTTTTGTTTTCTCCCATAACTAAAACATTTGACTTAATTTGATCTCTAGTAAAAGAGGTTGTTTGTCCCATAAAACCTTTTACTAGAGCAGTATGATTTTGACAAAGCATAGTTGGTATTGGATCCCATTTTGCGGAAAAATCCATTAAAGAAAAGTAATCTGTTTCTTTTGGTATATTGCGTTTCATGGTCATATCTATGCTAGAAAACTCATACACTAAAGGACTACGCTCTAAAGTATAATCTTTAAAAGCAAATGTATTATCAAAATCAATTTTAGCTTGATAGTTACCATCACTTGCATCTCCATCAAACATGGGTTCGCAAATATCAATTCCATCTGCAGACAAGGCAATATCAAAGCTTTCTGTTGCGCTACACATGGCAAACATAAAGCCACCACCAACAACATAATCTCTTATTTTTAATGCAACGTCACGTTTCTCTTCAGATACTTTGGTGTAACCTAATTTAGTAGCTAATGCTTCTGCGTCTTTTTTTTCTTGAATATACCAAGCTGCTTGGCGATATCTTCCATAAAATTTTCCAAATTGTCCTGTAAAATCCTCATGATGAAGATGCAACCAATCGTACAACAGTAATTCGTCCTTTAATACTTCTTCATCGTAAATGGTTTCGTAAGGTATTTCGGCATAACTTAATACCATAGTTACTGCATCATCCCAAGGTAATTTACCTTGAGGTGTGTACACAGCTAATTTGGGTGCTTTTTCCAATACCACAGCTTCCATATTTTTACTTGGACTTGCTATTTCATTTAAAATTTGCTCTGTTTTTGTATCAGAAATAATTTCGAAACTAACACCTCTAATTTTACATTCACGCTGGATTGACTCGCTATCAGGTAATAAAAAAGAACCACCTCTATAATTAAGTAACCACTTAACTTTAACGTCTTTTTCTAAACTCCAATACGTAATTCCGTAAGCTTTTAAATGATTTTTTTGGGTATCAGCATCCATTGGTATTAAAATATAGGATGCAAACCCTTTAGAACCAAACAGAAAAAAGAATAGAAAGACTGTAAATTTATTCATTTAAAAATACTTTTTTATAACTTGAAAGATACTTAAAAAAGCAACTGTTATAAAAGGATTAATAATAAATTAACTGGTAGAGCCTGAGAGTAATTCTGAAATAATTTTTGTTCGAGGAAATTGTTCAAAAATAATTTTAAGAAATACTGTAATTGGAATAGCCATAATTAAACCAGGAATACCCCAAATATAACCCCAAAACATTAACATCACTAAAACAGCAATAACATTAATAGAAAAGGATTTACCCATAAATATAGGCTCTAAAATACTACCGTATAAAACTTGTGTACCTGTTATTGAAATTATAAAAAATAATAATTTACTAGATGTTTCTAGCTCGACAAATGCAAAAATAGACAGCAAGATTACTGTAATAAATGAACCTACCATTTGAACAAAATTAATTAAAAACGCAAATAAACCCCAAAATATAGGGAAACTTACATCAAAAAAGTAACAGGCCACACCTGTAAAAACACCAGTTAAAAAGCTTACTAAAAACTTAACTTTAATAAATTTAATCAAGTCTTTTTCTATTTTCATAAACGTTTTAATAGACGTATGCTTTTTTCTTAAAATGGTCCTATTAATTAATTTTTCAACATTAATGGACTCTGCTAACCATAAAACCACAAAAAACGTCGTCATTAATAAAGCTGTCAAAAATTTACTAATAAAACTAATTGTTGGTGATAAATTATCTAGCAAGGCTTCTTTATTAACTAACCTAGTTAAAGACCTGGTACCTTCTACTTTTTCTACACCAAAAAAAACTTCGACATTATCAACTAGTGTATTGATTTTTGTTTCTGCTTTAGCAAAAAATTGAGAATCTGATGCTAAAATTTCTCTACTTGATAGCTTTACTAATTCTACTCCAAGCTTTACACCTAAGGCTATAACTAGTAATACAATAAAAACACTGACCGCTTTAGGCAATTTGCGTTTACGCAAAAAACGCATTAAAGGTAAAAACAACAATGCTATAAACATTGAAAAAACTAGAGGTACAAATATAAATGACAGCACTTTTAATAAGTAAAATATTATAGGTATTACTATTATTAAAAGTAGGTAGTTAGTTGTTTTTATTTTATCCATTTAAATAGTTACTTATTATTAAAAAGGCACGTCGTTATCATCCTCTTCTGGTGCACCAAAAGCATCATTAGCTGACGGGAAATTGTCTGGAGCAAATGTATTATCATTTGCAGCAGCATTCATTTTACTATGAAATTCTTGACCAAATGGTGTATCAAAATCATCAAGATTATCAAACTTACCTAAATGACCGATAAATTTAAGTCTAATACTTTCCAATCCACCATTACGGTGTTTTGCAACTATAAACTCACCTTGACCTTCTGTAGGAGAGCGTTCTTCATCATCCCATTCGTCAATTTTATAATATTCTGGTCTGTAAATAAAACTTACAATATCGGCATCTTGCTCAATCGCACCAGATTCACGTAAATCGGATAGTAAAGGACGTTTACTTCCTCCACGTGTTTCTACAGCACGCGATAATTGTGACAGTGCAATTACAGGCAAACTTAACTCTTTAGCCAAAGCTTTTAAGTTACGAGAAATAGTCGATATTTCTTGTTCACGGTTACCTCCAGATCCTGCAGCTGTCATTAACTGTAAATAATCAATCATGATCATTCTAATACCATGCTGAGAAGCTAAACGTCTAGCTTTTGCACGTAAATCAAAAATAGAAAGCGAAGGTGTATCATCAATAAAAAGTGGTGCTTTTTCTAACGCTTTTACTTTTACGTTAAGCTGTTCCCACTCGTGTTTTTCAAGTTTACCAGTTCTTAATTTTTCTGAAGACAGTCCTGTCTCACTAGAAATTAAACGTGTAATTAACTGTACAGATGCCATCTCTAAAGAGAAAAAAGCTACTGGAATATTTGAGTTTACTGCAACGTTTCTAGCCATTGTTAAAGTAAAGGCTGTTTTACCCATACCTGGACGTGCTGCAATAATAATTAAATCACTTTCTTGCCAACCAGAGGTTAACTTATCTAGTTTATTAAAACCAGATGGCACACCACTCATTCCCTCTTTTTTGGAGATTTCTTCAATTTTTTTCTTAGCTTGAATTACTAAGTCTTGTGCAGTTTCACTGGATTTTTTAATGTTTCCTTGTGTGACTTCGTACAACCTAGATTCTGCTTTATCTAAAAGGTCAAATACATCTTGAGTTTCGTCGTAAGCTTCTTCAATTATTTCAGAAGAAATTTTAATTAAACTTCTTTGGATAAACTTTTGCAGAATTATACGAGCATGAAACTCGATATGGGCAGAAGAGGATACTTTTTGTGTTAAGGAAATTAAATAAAAATCTCCTCCTGCTAAATCTAATTTTGAATTAGTTTTTAATTGTGTCGAAACTGTTAATAAGTCAATTGGTTGACTTTCTTGAAACAACATAAAAATCGCTTCAAAAATGTGTTGATGTGCTTCTTTATAAAAGGCATCAGCACTTAAAATGTCAATCACTTCATCAACCCCTTTCTTGTCAATCATCATTGCACCAAGTACTACTTCTTCCAGATCCAACGCTTGAGGTGGAATCTTACCTTTTTCAAGGTTTATAATAGTGCTCCTGTCAACTTGATAGCCTTTTATTTGATTGGGTTGCTTCATTTATTGAATATAGTTTTGAGTTATAACTCAGTAATTTATTGATTAAATATTTTAAAAAAACCAGATGAAAATTCACCTAATTCTTGACTTAGCGAAAGTAAATAAATTGTTAAGAAATATTAGGATACAAAGTTACTCAATCTTAACAGGTCGTCAACATTTATACTGTTAATAAGTCTGTTTTTTTGTTAATAAGCATAAAAAAAACCTGAAGCATTACACTTCAGATTTTGTTAGCAAATGGTTTTATAAGGTCTACCCTTTAAAAACACCCATATCACAATATTTTTCTATACGCTTATTTACTAAATCTTTTGGTGATAAGTTTTTAAACTCGTCGTATGCACCAAGAATAGCTTCTGTTACAGATTTAAAAGTTGTTTCTCTATCAGAATGTGCACCTCCTAAAGGTTCTTTAATGATATCATCTACAATCTTCATTTTTTTCATGTCTGTAGCTGTTAATTTTAAAGCTTCGGCAGCTAATTCTTTATATTCCCAGCTTCTCCATAAAATTGAAGAACAAGATTCTGGAGATATAACAGAGTACCATGTGTTTTCTAACATCATAATCTTATCTCCTACACCAATACCCAAAGCTCCACCAGAAGCACCTTCACCTATTACTATTGTAATAATTGGCACTTTTAAACGTGTCATCTCTAAAATATTTCTAGCAATAGCCTCACCTTGTCCACGCTCTTCAGCTTCTAAACCAGGATAAGCACCAGGCGTATCTAATAATGTTACTACTGGTATTCCAAATTTTTCAGCAGACTTCATTAATCTTAAAGCCTTACGGTAACCTTCTGGATTAGCCATACCAAAATTACGGTATTGTCTAGTTTTTGTATTAAACCCTTTTTGTTGACCAATAAACATAAAGCTTTGGTCACCTATTTTACCTAGTCCACCAATCATGGCTTTATCATCTTTAAAGTTTCTGTCTCCATGTAACTCTAAAAACGACTCTCCACATATAGCTTTAATATAATCTAAAGTATAAGGTCTATCAGGATGACGCGACATTTGTACTCTTTGCCAAGGCGTCAGGTTTTTATATATATCTTTTTTGGTAGCAACAAGCTTTTTTTCGATTTGCTTGCAAGTTTGTGTCACATCTACATCACTCTCTTCTCCAATAACTTGACACTTTCCTAATTGCTCTTCCAGTTCTTTAATTGGTAATTCAAATTCTAAATATTCCATAGGGAACGATAGTTTTGTTTATATGTTAGCATGCAAAATTACATTTTTTTTACTTCAAATTTTAAGATTATGATTAAAATGCGCACATTTTAACGTTAAAATTTGATAATCAATTAGTTTGTGGGCTTTTATTCTTTCTGAATTTTTTTAAATTTTTAAGGACTCCATTAAGTAATACAACCCCTAAAATTATAAATGCACCAATGTAAAATGAAGGTGACATAGTCTCTGATTCTGGAAATAGCATCAATGCCAAAATGATTCCGTAAATAGGCTCTAAATTATAAGTTAACACTACTGTGTAAGGACTAATATAACGCATGACATAAACAGAGGCTATAAAAGCATAGGCTGTACAAACAGACGCTAACACAAATAACCATAAACCGTCTGATAGCGATATGTTAAAATGATTTAAATTAAAACCATCTCCAAAAAGCAAGATGTAAAGTGAAATAAAAAAAACTCCACTTAAAAACTCGTAAAATGAAATTTTGGTTGCAGAATGCTCCTCTAAAAACTTTCCGTTTAGGACTGCAAATAATGAGGATAAAAATGCAGAAATAATTCCTAAAATCATTCCGTCAATATATTTAAACTCACTTTTTACAATTAAATACACACCTAAAATCACGATAAGACCAAAAACAATCTCATAAGCAATAATTTTACGTTTATAGATTATAGGTTCTATAAAGGATGCAAAAAAAGCACCTGTAGAGAACATTGCTAAGGCAATAGAAGCATTAGCTACTTGTATGGCTCCAAAAAAAGTAATCCAATGTAACGCTATTATTACTCCTGCAATGGATAATTTAATCAATGATTTTTTGGTAATAGAAATATCGACTTTGGCAATCTTGATGTAAACAAACATTAAAACCGTAGCCATTAACATCCTATACCACACTAAACTAACAGCATTGATAGTTATTAATTTACCAATAATAGCAGTAAATCCAGCTATAAAAACTAGTAGATGTAAATGAAGGTAATTTTTTAATTTATCGTTTTGCATTGCGTAACAGGAAAAAGGCTAAAACCCCAAAAATTATATTAGGAAACCAAACTGCTAGCAATGGTGAAAAGTTAGACTGAGAGGCTAGTGTACCAAATATCTTATCAAAAAAGACAAAAACCATGGCTATGCAAATCCCAAATGCTAAATTGACTCCCATTCCGCCTCGACGTTTTCTAGAAGATACAGCTACTGCAATAATTGTAAGAATAAATACTGAAACTGGTAAACTCCATTTTTGATATTTAGCTAACTTGTAACGACCTATATATTTAGAGCCTCGTTTTTCTTCTCTATCAATAAATCTAACTAGCTCATCGTACCTTAAGGTTTCAGCTATGTAACTTTCTGGTGTTAAATCTTCTAAATCAAATGAAAAAATTGTGTCTTTTTTTCTTTGAATGTCCAACACATCATCATTATCTCCAATGGTTCTTTTAAAGTAATTACGGAGTATGTAAGCTGAATCCTCTTCGATATATCTTAGGTTAGATGCACTAATTTTATAGGTCATTTTACCTTCTTCAAAATGCTCTAAAGTAAAATTTACTCCTGTTTTATTTTTTGTATCAAAGCTAGTAACGTAAATAATATCGTTGTCATTAATCTGCTTTAATACATTGGTATTATTATTTTCTTTTTTACCTGAGAGGTATTTATATTTAAAATTATTAAACCCTTTACTAGCGTTAGGTGCTAGATATAATCCTAAAACAATGGATAATAAAGCAACAATTACGCCTCCAATTAAGTAAGGTCTTAAAAATCGTGTAAACGATACACCTGAGCTTAAAAACGCTACAACCTCTGTATTATTTGCTAATTTTGATGTAAACCAAATTACTGATAAGAATAAAAATAACGGAAAAAGTAAATGTGCAAAGTATATTGTAAAGTCTAACAAGTACTGCATGACTTCGCCGAAAGGCACATTGTTTTCTAGTATTTTACCAATTTTTTCTGCTAAATGCACTGTAATACCAATTGGTATAAACAACAGTAGCATGACCGCAAAAGTCATTAGATAACGTTTTAATATGTACCAGTCTAATATTTTCACTTATAGACGATTATTCATTTGTTTTACCATTTTATCTTTCCAAGCTCTAAAGTCTCCTGCTAAGATATGCTTTCTTGCTTCTCTAGTCAACCATAAATAAAAACCTAAGTTATGTATGGTTGCGATTTGCTTACCTAATAATTCATTTGTATTAAATAAGTGACGTAAGTATGCCTTGCTATACTCCGTGTCTACGTAAGTAATACCCATCTCGTCAATTGGCGAAAAATCGTCGCGCCATTTAAGGTTTTTAATATTTATCGATCCGTAGGCAGTAAATAACATTCCGTTTCTTGCATTTCGTGTTGGCATTACACAGTCAAACATATCTACACCTAATGCAATATTTTCTAGTATATTAATTGGTGTACCAACACCCATTAGATAACGTGGTTTATCCCATGGTAGTATATCTGTTACAACCTCTGTCATAGCATACATTTCTTCTGCTGGCTCACCTACTGACAAACCACCAATTGCGTTACCTTCTGCTCCAACACCTGCAATATACTCGGCTGATTGCTTACGTAAATCTTTATACGTACTACCTTGAACAATCGGAAAAAAGGATTGTGAGTAGTCGTACTTTAAAGGTGTTTTATCAAGATGTGTTAAGCAACGCTCTAACCAACGATGCGTCATGTGCATGGATCGTCTAGCATAGTTATATTCACAAGGATAAGGTGTACACTCGTCAAATGCCATAATAATATCTGCTCCAATACTACGTTGGATTTCCATTACGTTTTCTGGCGTAAAAGTGTGGTAGCTACCATCAATATGAGACTTAAACTTAACACCTTCTTCTTTAATCTTGTTATTTCCTGATAAAGAGTAGACTTGATAACCTCCAGAATCCGTAAGTATATTGCGATCCCAGTTCATAAATTTATGTAATCCACCAGCTTTTTCTAAAACATCTATTTGAGGTTTTAAATATAAGTGATAGGTATTACCTAAGATAATATCTGGATTAATATCGTTTTTTAATTCTCTTTGATGCACACCTTTTACAGTTCCAGCAGTACCAACAGGCATAAAAATTGGTGTTTCAATTACACCATGATCTGTAGTTATTACTCCTGCTCTAGCGTTACTTTGTGTGTCTTTTGCTTTTAAATCGAAAGTCATTATATCTCTTTAATCTTCAGCTAGCAAATATATGTAAGAAAAATGCAAAGGGTATTAAATACTTCCTAAAATTGAAAATTTTGTTAATACTTTTTTTAAAATGAATGAATTGTTAAGAAATCTAGCCATTTGGTTAATAAGTGTCCTTAATAATCTTGGTTGTGGGCTATTAAAATCCTAATTTTGGAACAAAATATTTAACCCATAAAACATGGCAAGCACACAACAATTAGAAGATTTAACCACACAGGTACGTAGAGACATTTTACGTATGGTACACAAAGTAAATTCTGGACATCCAGGAGGATCATTAGGTTGCGCAGAATTTTTAGTAGCACTTTATGATAACATCATGGATAGAAAAGAAGGTTTTGATATGGATGGCATTGGAGAAGATCTTTTCTTTTTATCAAATGGACATATTTCACCTGTATTTTATAGTGTACTTTCTAGAACGGGTTATTTTCCTGTAGAAGAATTAAACACCTTTAGATTAATTAACACAAGACTACAAGGTCACCCAACAACACATGAAAAACTACCAGGTGTTAGGATTGCATCAGGATCTTTAGGTCAAGGTCTAAGTGTTGCTTTAGGTGCTGCCCAAGCAAAAAAATTAAATGGAGACAAACATTTAGTATATAGCTTACATGGAGATGGCGAAATGCAAGAAGGTCAAAACTGGGAAGCAATTATGTATGCATCTGCTAAAAAAGTAGATAACATTATTGCAACTATTGATCTAAATGGACAGCAAATTGATGGATCAACAGATACCGTATTACCAATGGGAAGTTTTAGAGCTAAATTTGAAGCTTTTGGATGGACAGTTATAGACATTGAAGCTGGTAATAATATTGATGCTATTTTAAAAGGAATGGCAGAAGCAAAAAGTTTAACAGGTAAAGGAAAACCTGTTTGTGTATTACTAAAAACAATAATGGGTAATGGTGTAGATTTTATGATGCATACACATGCTTGGCATGGTAAAGCACCTAATGACGAGCAATTAGCTATTGGATTAAAGCAAAACCCTGAAACTTTAGGCGACTATTAATCAATTTGAATTAAGACAACATGAAAACATATACAAATACAGGAAGTAAAGATACAAGATCAGGTTTTGGAGACGGATTAACAGAGTTAGGAAGAACAAATCCTAATGTTGTAGCACTTTGCGCAGATTTAATTGGGTCTTTAAAAATGGATCAGTTTATTGAAGAAAACCCAGAACGTTTTTTTCAGATTGGAATTGCAGAAGCTAATATGATGGGTATTGCTGCAGGTTTAACTATTGGAGGAAAAATTCCTTTTACAGGTACATTTGCTAACTTTTCTACAGGTCGTGTTTATGATCAAATTAGACAAAGTATTGCATATTCTGACAAAAACGTTAAAATATGTGCATCTCACGCAGGTTTAACTTTAGGAGAAGATGGTGCAACACACCAAATACTTGAAGATATTGGATTAATGAAAATGTTACCAGGTATGACTGTAATAAACACTTGTGATTACAATCAAACCAAAGCTGCTACTATAGCAATTGCAAGTCATGAAGGACCAGTTTACCTACGTTTTGGACGTCCAAAAGTAGCTAACTTTACTCCAGAAGATCAAACTTTTGAAATTGGTAAAGCTGTACAATTACAAACAGGTACTGATGTAACCATTGTTGCTACTGGACATTTAGTTTGGGAAGCTTTAGAAGCTGCAAAAACTTTAAATGATAAGGGTATTTCTGCTGAAGTAATAAACATACATACTATAAAGCCATTAGATGCTAACGCTATTATAGAGTCTGTTAAAAAGACTAAATGTGTTGTTACTGCTGAAGAGCATAACCACTTAGGAGGATTAGGAGAAAGTGTTGCACGTGTTTTATCACAACATCAACCTACACCACAAGAGTTTATTGCTACAAACGATACTTTTGGTGAGTCAGGTACACCAGCGCAATTAATGGAAAAGTATGGTTTAAATGCTGATGCTATTGTTAAAGCTGCAGAAAAAGTGATTACAAGAAAGTAAAAATATTATCTCATTATATAGTAAAGCGTTTAAAACATAAGGTTTTAAACGCTTTTTTATTTTGTAAAACCCTGTCTATTAACCATTCAAATAATTTGGCATAATTATCGTTATAACTAGTGTTAATCAAAAAACGACAATTATGAACATTTTACAAAAATTTCAGAATGGCTTAGGTTATAATTCAAACGTAAGTAAAAAAGTAATTTTAGCATTTATTGGAATACTTATATTTTCAGCTTTAGGTTATGCTCAAAATGGTAATGGATTTGGTTTTAAAGGTGGTGTAAATTACAATGGTAATGGAGATTACTTTGAGTCTATTTCTAACAGTTACCAAAATCCAGACAGAAGCGTTGGCTACCACGTTGGTGTTTTTGGAAAAATAGGCGCCAAAATATACTTTAGACCAGAATTGGTTTATACTACTACAAAAAGCGATTATACTGCTGGCGAATTTGAATTACAAAAATTAGACGCTCCATTGTTAATTGGCTTAAAAGTTTTAGGTCCTATACATGTTTTTGCAGGTCCATCTTTACAATATATAATGGATAGCGAATTTGAAAATGCTACAATTGACACTATAGAAGATGACTTTTCTGTAGGATTAAATTTTGGAATCGGATTAAGCTTAGATAAGATTGGTATAGATTTAAGATACGAGAGAGGCTTTAATAATAACGAAGCGACTATTATTAATAATAATGTATCTGTATTAAATCCAAATAGATTAGATACGCGACCAGAACAACTAATACTTAGTATATCTGTAATGTTATAAATTTCAAACAATCATAAAAAAAAGAGCCACTTTATAAAGTGGCTCTTTTTTTTTTGTAATATTTAATTTTTAGTTTGATAAATTAGTATCAAAATCTAAATAGTTTGGTATTCCGTCTCCATCAGTATCATCATTAGTTGGGTCTCCATCTTGATCGATATCTTCATCAATAGTTAATACACCATCATTATCATCGTCATTATCAATAAAGTTAGCTACGCCATCACCATCAGTATCTTCATTTAAACCATCACCATCACCATCTAAATCTTCTAAATGTGAAGGGATTGAATCTAAATCATAATCGGTATCAATTCTAGTTAGTAACCCAAATGTAAAATTAATAGGAGAATAACTTGGTATAGATGTCGTTCCTGTTGAAAAATAACCTAAACCAGAAGGAATAAAAGCTGCTCCAATACCATAGTTATGGTTTGTTGTAGTTCCATCACCATTTTCAGTATAGCCATCACGCATTCTAAATTCAACTAAAGCTTCTCTAAAACCATCAACTACTCCAAAAGAAGAACCTACAGATGATAAATTAAAAGTAAGACCATCAACATCTGCTCCATCAAACTCTGTCCCATCCAATAAAGTACCAGTATATGTTACATTTACTGCATCCAAAGGGTGTGTTGCTTGTCCTAAACCTTCTCTAACACTTAAATAATATAGTTTATAATCTACATCACCTTGAGTAACCGTTTTAAATAGTAACTCTGGTCTATCTAGTAATGCTATCGCATCTAAGTTGTTATTTGCTTCACTAATTGTATCAAAAACAATTTTAAACGTATCGTTAGCTAATGAGTATGGATTAGCAAAATCAAATTCGTCATAATTATATGTATGTGTTGCTAAAAACGCCTCTATCTCAACAATGTTCTCATCATAAACCTCTTGGCTATCTCTAGGCACAAAAGTAAATGTATCTCCATCATCTGTACCACATGAAAATGCAGTAACTAACACAACTAATAACGCAAAAGTGATTTTTCTTAAATTCATTATTCTTATTTTTGATGTGCAAGATACATTTTAATATAATTTTGCACAATAACCTTAACGTCAATTTTAGATAATTTGTATGCGAGTAGATAAGTATTTATGGTGTGTTAGACATTTTAAAACAAGAAACATAGCAACGACTGCATGTAAAAAAGGCCATATTAAGGTAAATGGTAGTGTAGCTAAAGCTAGTAGAGAAGTTTATCCAACAGATATAATTGAACTTAGAAAAGACCAAGTTAATTATAAATTGACCGTTTTAGATATTCCTCCAAACAGGGTTGGTGCTAAACTTGTCGATATTTATCGTGTAGATAACACTCCTAAGTCCGCTTTTGAAGCACAAGAAATGCTTAAATTAGCCAAGGATTATTACAGAAAAAAAGGTGTTGGAAGACCAACAAAAAAAGACAGAAGAGATTTAGACAATTTAAACGCAGAAAACGAGCAATAGTATTATGAGTGTTTTAAAAGATGTAATATTAGATAATAGTGCCATTAATAATAAGTTAAGACGAATTGCTTTTCAAATATATGAGGCAAATATAAACGAGGAAGAAGTTGTCTTAGCTGGTATAGATGCGAATGGTTATATTTTAGCAAAAAAACTGAAAACCATTTTAGCAAAAATATCTCCAATCCAACCAACGCTTTGTAAAATATCCATAGACAAGAAAAACCCTAGAGACCTAATAAAGACCTCTCTAAAACCGGAACAATATCAAAACAAATCGGTTGTTTTAATTGATGACGTGTTAAATTCAGGTACTACCTTAATTTACTGTGTAAAACATTTTTTAGAAGTCCCTTTAAAACAATTTAAAACTGCTGTTTTAGTAAACCGAAATCATAAAAAATTTCCGGTTAAAGCAGATTATAAGGGTATATCGTTGTCAACCTCGTTAAATGAGCATGTTCAGGTGGATCTAGAAGGTAAAGAATGGAAAGCTTATTTAAATTAACTTTTTTAAAATATTATTTATTGTCTCTTCTTCATTATTAGTAGCTTCAACAACTACACTTGCCTGATTATAAAAATAAGAGCGCTCAAATAAATGTTTAGCAATAAAGTCTTTTAAAGCAACTTTAGTCTCTAGATGACTAATTAATGGTCTTGTTTTATTTAAAAATAATCGGTCTGTCAAAATATCTAAATTAGTTCTTAAATATACGGTCTTAAAATTATCTAGTTTATTTAACCATTCCATAGTATTGTAAAAACAAGGTGTACCTCCTCCTAGCGCAATTATTGTTTGATCTGTATTGGAGGTTATTTGTTTTAAATAGGTCTGCTCAAGTTTTCTAAAATGGATTTCTCCGTTAGTTTTAAATATATCAGAAACACTCATTTTTTCAAACTCCTCAATATAATTATCTAAATCAATAAATTTAAATCCCATTTTTTCTGCCATTTTCTGACCAATTGTTGACTTTCCGGAAGCCATATATCCAATAAAAATTAAATTCATTTTTAAGCTTATAAATTGATTATTAAAACCATACATATTTGAGAAACAAAAAAACAAAAAAAAAAAACAAAAATAGCCTTGTATTATTAATAAAAGCTATTATATTTGCACCCTCGTAAAACAAATGACCAGATAGCTCAGTTGGTAGAGCATCTCCCTTTTAAGGAGATGGTCCTGGGTTCGAGCCCCAGTCTGGTCACTTATTTTCAAGCTATTGTTTGAATTAATTTTGTGACTATTACAAAATATAAAAATTGTTTTACTGACCAGATAGCTCAGTTGGTAGAGCATCTCCCTTTTAAGGAGATGGTCCTGGGTTCGAGCCCCAGTCTGGTCACAAAAAGCTAAGCATCTTGCTTAGCTTTTTTTTTGCTTCACACCTAACATTAGGAACCGATATACATTTTATTTCTTAAAAACTTTTAATCTAAAACCGCATTAAAAGATGCAGTTTGTTAATTATTTCAAAATGTTCACGTTTTTATAGCTCAAATTCATTTTGTTTAATTAATTTAGCTAAACAATGAACAATATAAAAACTAAATTTAGTATTAAAGATCTTGAGAACCTCTCAGGAATCAAAGCGCACACCATCAGAATATGGGAAAAGCGCTACAATCTATTTGAACCTAACAGAACAGAAACTAATATTAGATATTACAGCTTATCTAGTCTTCAAAAAATATTAAACATTAGCTACCTAAACAATAACGGTTATAAAATATCTAAAATAGCTAATTTGGATAGCAAAGATATACCAACTATTGTAAGACAAATTGCCGAAAAAAAAGAGGGTAATAACCATTACATTAATGCTTTAAAATTGGCTATGTTCAATTTTGATCAATCGTTATTTTTTACAACTTACGAAGATTTAAAAACAGAGTTAAGCTTTAGTGATATTTTCTATAAAGTATTTGTGCCATTATTAGATGAAATTGGTATGTTGTGGCAAACAGACACCATCACGCCTGCGCATGAGCATTTTATAGTAGAACTTATTAAACAAAAGATTGTTTATAACATAGAAACCTCTTTAAACAAAAAGAACCTAGTAGATAATAGTGAAGTGTATGTGTTGTTTTTACCAGATAATGAAGTACATGAATTAGGTTTACTGTTTACCAATTACGAATTAATTAACAGAGGATTTCACTCAATATATCTAGGACAAAGTGTCCCTTTAGACAGTCTAGAATTTTTAAAATCACAATACGATAGCGTAACTTTTATTTCGTGTTTTACGGTTAAGCCTGAAAAAGACGACATTAACCAATATTTAGCTGATTTTAATTCCAAAATATTGAAAAACACAAACAACAAATTAATAATTTCAGGAAGAATGACTGCTTTTATAGACAATACTTTCAACCCTAAAATAGCATCGTATCAATCCACTAAAGAGGTTCTTGAATCTTTACAACACGTTTTAGCATAAATGGGTAAAAATATCGCAATTATTGGTTCTGGATTTTCAGCACTTTCAGCCTCTTGTTACTTAGCGCAATCTGGACATAACGTAACTATTTTTGAAAAAAATAGTACTGTTGGTGGTCGTTGTAGACAGTTAAAAAAAGAAGGCTTTACCTTTGACATAGGTCCAAGTTGGTATTGGATGCCAGATATTTTTGATAAGTTTTTTGCAGACTTCAATAAAAAAACATCTGACTTTTATCAATTAGATAAACTTTCGCCTGCTTATAAAATATTTTTTAAAGATGACGAAATTACCATTGGTGATACCCTAGAAAAAATATGTATTGAGTTTGAACGTATAGAAAAAGGTAGTTCCGTTCCGTTAAAAAAGTTTATTAATAAAGCTGCCACTAATTATGATATCGCTATTAATAAAGTGGTATTAAAGCCTGGAATATCACCTTTAGAATTAGTCACACCAGAAACTATAATGCGTGTTGACCAATTTTTTAAAACCATTAGCAGAGATGTTAGAAAAAACTTTAAAAATCCTAAATTAATTTCAACTTTAGAGTTTCCGGTTTTATTTCTTGGTGCCAAACCAAACAAAACACCATCGTTTTATAATTTTATGAATTATGCCGATTTTGGTTTAGGTACATGGCATCCCAAAGGCGGAATGTATGAGATTATCAAAGCCATGTCATCATTGGCTAAAAGCTTAGGCGTTACTATAAAAACCGATAGTCCTGTAGCTAAAATTAATGTGTTAGACAAAAAAGCAACAGCAATAATTGTTGGCAACCAAACACTTCAATTTGATGTAGTTTTAAGTGGTGCAGATTATCATCATTCCGAAACATTATTAGACATACAACACAGACAATACTCAGAAAAATATTGGAGCAAAAAGACATTTGCGCCTTCATCTTTACTTTTTTACATCGGTTTTGACAAAAAATTAAACAATGTACAGCATCACAATTTGTTTTTCGATACAAATTTTGAGACACACGCTGAAGAAATTTACGACAATCCAAGTTGGCCAAAAGACCCTTTGTTTTATGCTAATTTTCCATCCATAACGGATCACAGTATGGCACCAGAAGGATCAGAAACTGGCTTCTTTTTAATACCTATAGCTCCAGGAATTGAAGATACTACTGAGATAAGAGAAAAATATCTAAATATTATTTTAGAACGTTTTGAGAAATTAACAAAACAAGATGTTAAAAATAATATTATCTTTAAAGAGTCCTTTTGTGTTAAAGACTTTATAAAAGAATACAATTCATATAAAGGTAATGCCTACGGAATGGCAAATACATTACTACAAACTGCCTTTTTAAGGCCTAATTTAAAAAGTAATAAACTGAAAAATCTCTACTTTACAGGACAATTAACAGTTCCTGGACCAGGTGTCCCTCCTGCTCTTATTTCGGGTAAACTAGTAGCAGAATTAATTAATAAACATCATAACGTTTAAAATGAAAACATTATTCGATTCTGTATCATACGACTGTAGCAAGATTGTTACGCAATCTTACAGCACCTCTTTTTCTTTAGCTACAAAAATGCTTGCCAATACTATAAGACAAGATATTTATAATATTTATGGCTTTGTAAGATTTGCTGATGAAATTGTAGACACTTTTCATGAGTACAACAAAAAAGAGCTTTTTAAACGCTTTGAAGACGATTTAGAATTTGCACTTAGAGATAAGATAAGCTTAAATCCTATACTTAACGCTTTTCAACATACCTACCATAAATGCAATATTGATAAGCATATGGTTGACTCTTTTATGAAAAGTATGAGACTAGACCTGTCCAAAACTAAATATACTACTGATCAAGAGTATAAGGATTATATTTATGGATCGGCAGATGTTGTTGGGTTAATGTGCTTAAAAGTATTTGTAAAAGGAGATAACGAAAAGTATGAAACTTTAAAAAGCACAGCAATGTCCTTGGGTTCTGCTTTTCAAAAGGTAAATTTTTTAAGAGATTTAAAAGCTGATCACGAATTATTGGATAGAACCTATTTTCCAAATACGGACTTAACCAATTTAACTGAAGCCGATAAGCTATACATCATCAATGATATAGAAAACGATTTTAATGAAGGCTTAAAAGGTATTAAACAATTACCTATTGAAGCTAAATTTGGTGTATTTATGGCTTACCGTTATTACAATCAATTATTAAAAAAATTAAAAAAAACACCAGCTTTAGAAATCAAAAACACACGTATTAGAGTCCCTAATTATAAAAAAGCAGAACTCTTAACACGAAGCTATGTTAAATATCAATTAAACTTATTATAATAATGCAAGCAATATATTGGATATTAGTTTTTATAGGAACCTTCACTGCAATGGAGTTTATGGCGTGGTTTACCCATAAATATATCATGCATGGTTTTTTATGGAGTCTACACAAAGACCATCACCACAAAGATCATGACAGTTGGTTTGAGCGTAATGATGCATTTTTTATATTTTATGCTATTGTAAGTATGACCTGTTTTTATCTGTGGAATTACGAAAACGTTTGGTATTGTCTACCAATTGGATTAGGTATCATGGCATATGGTGCAGCCTATTTTTTAGTTCATGACATTTTTATACACCAACGTTTTAAAATATTTAGAAACGCTAATAATTGGTACGCAAAAGGTGTAAGACGCGCACACAAAATTCATCATAAACATCTAGGTAAAGGTGATGGTGAATGTTTCGGGATGTTATTTGTACCGTTTAAGTATTTCAAAAGATAAATTATTATATACTTTTTAAATAATGTCTAAAAACCATTATGACTATATTATTATTGGTAATGGTTTAGCAGGCTTACAACTTGCTTTAGCATTTAACAATGACAGCCATTTTACAAATAAGCGTATCGCTTTAATAGACCCTTCCACTAAAACAAGTAATGATAAAACTTGGAGTTTTTGGGAGCAAAATACAGGTTTATGGGAAGATGTTATTCACCAAAAATGGTCAAAAGCAACTATTTTTGCATCAAACAAAACTATAGATTTAAAGCTTAATCCTTACAGATACAAAACCATTCGTGCTATTGATTTTTATTCGCATGCTTTAGCAATTCTTAAACAGAATAAAAATATAACATTTATAACCGAAACCGTAAACTCTGTAACGGATGACAATACTATTACGGTTAACACTAATAAAAATTCGTATACTGCCAATCATGTATTTGATAGTCGTATAGCTAATGATGCTATTTCAAGATTAGATCAATACACGACCATAACACAACATTTTAAAGGTTGGGTAATAAAAACTAACGAAGACGCTTTTGATCCTGACACTATTACCATGATGGATTATAGATTAAAGGATGGAGATCAAACCACTTTTAACTATGTATTACCTTTTACTAAACGTGAAGCTTTAGTAGAGTTTACTTACTTTACTGAACATACAGTACAAGAACATGTTTATGATAGTTATATTAAAAAATACATAAAAGACTTTTTGAAAATTGAAGATTACCAAATTATTGAAACCGAAATGGGTCAAATACCAATGACCAATTTCCCTTTTGAGCAATCTAACACCAAAAACATTACTAAAATTGGAACAGCAGGTGGTTGGGTAAAAGGTAGTACAGGCTATTCTTTTAAGTTTACAGAAAAAAAAGTTGCAACAATAATTGCTAATATTAAAGCAAACAATACACCATCAACAGACTTATTTAAAGCAAAATATAAGTTTTATGACAAAATATTTTTAAAAGTTTTAAAGGACGAAAACCATAAAGGTGAATGGATTTTTGAAAAATTTTACTCTAAAAATTCAATTCAAACTATGTTTAGATTTTTAGATGAAGACTCGTCGTTTAAAGAAGAATTACAAATCATGACCTCGTTATTTTCTTGGAGTTTTATAAAAGCTTTTTTCAAAACACTTTAGTCTTTTAGCAATTTATTGATAATTGATTTAACCGAATCACTATTCCAATTTGCTGCACCATTTTTATCGATTACAACGTCTCCCTTTTGATTAATTAAAAACGTTCTTGGAATGCTATTTACTTTAAATAATTCTACGTTAGGTGCATCTAACGGACTATAAACCTTAAAAGAATAATTGTTTTTTTTCATGAAGGCTTTAATGGTTTCAGGTTTTTCATTAGAAACAAAAACAAATTCTATTTTATCCTTATAGGTTTCATATAATTGTTGCATACTAGGTAGCTCTGCAATACAAGGTGGACACCATGTAGCCCAAAAGCTGATCAAAACGATTTTATTTTCCGCTTGACGGAAATTGTATACCTTATTATCTAAATCTATTAAATTCCAGTTGTAGTTATTAATTTGTACTCTATCTGTTTCATTCTCTACGTTTGGAGCAAACAAAGCTAACCCTTTATGGATTTGTATTTGTACAAACTGTCTACTTGACGGAATTACTAATATTAAAACTATAGCTAAGTACACTATATTTTTAAGCGAAAACAAAGGTTTTTTCATGACTATAAAATAAAAAAAGCACCTAATAATTTAGGTGCTTCAAAAGTAACAAAACTATTTGTTTTTATCTGTTAACTGTTCCTGATAATGCTTGTACAGGTCCTGTTCCCATTGCTATAGAGGTATGCACAGTAGCATCTGTTGCTACCGTTTGTAATAATGGTTTTAGCGTAAAAGGTGCTGGACTATTATCTGGACTAGGCTCTACTGAAATTACAATAGTTTTGCCTCTTAAATCAGTTGGAAACGCAAATCCTGTAGGCGCATTTTGTAAATAATCTTCACCTGGATAACTTGGACCATCTCCTAAATCTCCTTTAAAAGGTGATGTTGATGCATTTGCATCTGCCATAGCTGGATCTGTAAATGTACCAGTACTTATTGGTGTACCATCAATTACAGCCCAACCTTCATATACCCAACCATCTGATAGTACTGGTAAATCTAATCCTGCAACAGCTGTTCCTGTTGCATTATCTAAAAACCATACTCCACTTTCTTCATTAGTGTCATCAGCGTCTGTTGGTGTTGCTAAAATAAATGTTCCTGCTGCTGCAGAGAAATCTGCAACTAAATTTGAGTTTACATTTGCAGAACTACCAGAAAAATCTCCTGCTAAAATTTTTGTTGCTGCTGGAGCTGGATCTAAATCTAAAGCTGGCTCGATGGACAACACAAATGCTGAAGCAGAAGCTAATTGAGAACTTGATACTTGAAAAGTTTTTGGAAACGAAACATCACTAAATGTTCCTGTGGATACTGGAGATCCATCAACAATAATCCAACCTTCATACACAAAATCGTTACCCAACGCTTCTAAATCAGATAGGTTTAATGTTAACGTAGACGTTTCTGGTTGTTGTGCAGTTGCGTCGTCATCACTACTGCATGATACGCTTAATACTCCTAAAGCTAAAACAGCTAAATACATTTTTCTAATCATAATCTTGGTTTTAATTAATTAATTTTTCTTTAAAGAGTCGATTAACAAATCAATACCTTACTTTTTAATCAAATAAATTCCATTTTAACCATCAATTATTCAAAATTAAACTACAATTTGATAGAAAATACTCAATAAAAATAGTTTTTAGTGACGATATTATAAAATCAAAATTAAACCTTTAAGTCATTATCATTCAGACGTATAAATTGTAATCGTTTTAAATTATGATCATAAAAAAACTCCTGATAAAAATCAGGAGTTTTAAATTTATAAAAAATTAAAAATTATGCGTTATTCTCTTTTTTAATTAAGTTTAGCGCACTTCCTTCGTTATACCAAGCTATTTGAGCTTCATTATAAGTATGGTTTAATACAATTGTATCCTTGCTACCATCTGCATGCACTAACTCTAAAGTTAATGGTCTATTTGGCGCAAATTCATTTAAATCTATAAAGTTAAATGTATCATCTTCTTGGATTAAATCATAATCAGCTTCATTTGCAAAAGTTAATCCTAACATACCTTGTTTTTTAAGGTTTGTTTCGTGGATACGAGCAAAAGATTTAACTATGACTGCTGCAACACCTAAGTGTCTTGGCTCCATAGCAGCATGCTCACGAGAAGAACCTTCACCATAGTTATGGTCTCCTACTACTACAGTTTTAATTCCTGCTGCTTTATACTCTCTAGCTGTATCTGGTACTCCACCAAACTCTCCTGTTAATTGGTTTTTAACAAAGTTAGTTTTCATTCCAAATGCATTAACAGCACCAATTAAACAGTTGTTAGAAATATTATCTAAATGTCCTCTAAAACGTAACCAAGGTCCAGCCATACTAATATGGTCTGTTGTACATTTTCCAAATGCTTTAATTAATAATTTAGCACCAGAAATATCATTCCCTAAAGGCGTAAAAGGTGTTAATAATTGTAATCTTTCAGAATCTGAAGCGACTTTAACCACAACTCCACTTCCATCTTCATCAGGAGCTAAATAACCGTTATCCTTAACTTCAAAACCTTTTGGAGGTAATTCCCATCCTGTTGGCTCATCAAACATAACTTCCTCTCCATTTTCGTTTAATAACGAATCGGTTAAAGGGTTAAAGTCTAAACGACCTGCAATTGCAATAGCAGCTGTAATCTCTGGAGAGGCTACAAAAGCATGTGTATTTGGATTACCATCTGCACGCTTAGCAAAGTTTCGGTTAAACGAATGTACTATACTATTTTTTGGTGCATTTTTAGGATCGCTATATCTTGCCCATTGTCCAATACATGGACCACAAGCATTAGTAAATATTTTAGCATCTAATTTTTCAAAGATTCCTAAAATACCATCTCTATCTGCTGTAAAACGAACTTGCTCAGAACCTGGATTAATACCTAATTCTGCTTTCATTTTTATGCCTTTATCTAACGCTTGTTGTGCAATAGATGATGCACGCGATAAATCTTCATAAGACGAGTTAGTACAAGAACCAATAAGTCCCCATTCTACTTGAATTGGCCACTCATTTTCAGTTGCTTTTTCTCCCATTGTTTTACCAACTGGAGTTGATAAATCTGGAGTAAACGGTCCATTTAATAATGGTCCTAATTCTGATAAATTAATATCTATTACTTGATCAAAATACTGCTCTGGATTTGCATAAACCTCAGTATCTGCAGTTAAATACTCTTTAACTTTATTTGCTGCATCTGCAACATCTGCTCTATCTGTAGCACGTAAATAACGCTCCATAGACTCATCGTATCCAAAAGTTGAAGTTGTTGCTCCAATCTCTGCTCCCATGTTACAAATTGTACCTTTACCAGTACAAGACATAGCTTTGGCACCTTCACCAAAATATTCAACAATTGCTCCAGTTCCACCTTTAGCAGAAACAATTCCAGCAACTTTTAAAATAACATCTTTTGGTGCAGTCCATCCAGATAACTTACCTGTTAATCTTACACCTATTAATTTAGGGAATTTAAGTTCCCAAGCCATTCCAGCCATAACATCTACTGCATCAGCACCACCAACACCAATAGCCACCATACCTAAACCACCAGCATTTACTGTATGAGAATCGGTACCAATCATCATTCCTCCTGGAAATGCATAATTTTCTAAAACTACTTGGTGGATAATACCAGCTCCTGGCTTCCAGAAACCAATTCCGTATTTATTAGATACAGATTCTAAAAAGTTAAAAACCTCACTACTTACGCTATTTGCGTGTTTTAAATCGGTTGCAGCACCTTCTTTAGCTTGGATTAAGTGATCACAGTGAACCGTTGTTGGTACTGCCACTTTATCTTTACCAGCTTGCATAAATTGCAATAAAGCCATTTGTGCAGTAGCATCTTGACATGCTATTCTATCTGGAGCAAAATCCACATAGTCTTTACCTCTTGTGAAGGCTTTATTAGGTGTTCCGTCCCAAAGGTGAGAATACAAAATCTTTTCAGAAAGTGTTAAAGGTTTACCTACAACTTTACGTGCTGCGTCAACACGTTCTGTCATTTGGCTGTATACCTTTTTTATCATGTCAATATCAAATGCCATATAGTATGAATTTTAAGGGTTGTTAATTTGTTTTAAAGTCTTGCGAATTTACGAAAAATTGAAGCATTTTAAAAATATATAAGGAAATTGAATATTCATTGAATTAAATTCAATAAAAAAGAACAATAACTACTTAAATGTAGTAAAGTGATAAAATAAGATACTATAAAATAATAAATTAACAAGAAATCTAATTTTCAAACCATCGCTTGTACCTTTTAGAATCTCTAAATTTTAGAATTGGATATTCAAAAAAGGTAAATAGTAGGTAGGAAAGCACAAAAGTAATAACTAAATATAAAAATAAAAGACCAAACTTACCTACATAAGTTAGTTCTAAGTTTTTTGTAAAATGTTGGATACTTAACAACACAATGGAGTAATTAATTAAATATATTGAATACGACCACAAACTAATATTAGTTATAGTTTTTGATAAAAATTGACTTGATTTCCAATTGGAAAACATAGGAAATGTAAGCAGTATACTTATGGATAAGAGCGATAAATAATAAACATTAAAAAATGTACTAAAACTATCTGGATTTAATTGATTAAATAGTATTAATAGATGAGTCCCGATAAATAATAAGACACCAATTATAAAACTTATATACTTGTAACGCACCCAAGTACTACTGTAATAAAAAGCAAAAAAAGCACCAATAAAGCCATAATAAATGCTATCTATCCTATAGACCACGACTTTACGTAGCGACTTACTCCATGAAAAATCTTGAATAGTTATTGATGCCATGTTATCAAACAAAAACCTGTGATAAATAGCACTTGCTATAATGATTAACGTTGTTAATAAAAACATCCATTTTGTCACCTTTTTAAAAATTGCTCCTAATAGAATAAGACAAACTGGTCCTATTATATAAGCAAATTCCTCGATTGTCAAACTCCAAGATTCTGTAAAAAAATCAGGTTGTTTTTGAGATAAATTTTGAAGAAAAAAGAAATACTTATATAATTGATTTGGAGCGTCCAAATTAAACAGAAATAACAACCCAATATTTATAATTAAAACCAGATAATAATTTGGCAAAGTCCTTAACCAACGTCGTAACCAAAAATTAATAAAATCTTTAATAGAAGTTTTATTATGTGCTATATGCTTTATTAAGATGGTACCAATTAAAAAACCACTTAAAACAAAAAATAAATCAACACCAATAGTTCCAAAAAACTGTATAGTTTTTATAATAGTGGATTGAGAATCCGGAAATAATAGCAACGTGGCATGAGAGCATATAATTAAAATAATAGCCAATGCTCTAACGACATCTAAACCAAATATTCTTTGTTTATATGTTGTTATAGTTTCCAATAAGTAAAGGGTAAATAACTATTGTCTAGCTACTTTAATTAATTTAATAATACCTAAAAATATAGCGCAAAATTCTATAAAAGTACCTGCTGTTAATAATATACTACCATAAGGTTTATGTTGTATTTTAAACATGGCTCCTACTATGGTTAATATTATACCAATAACTAAAAGCACCAACGGAACTTTAAATTGCTTCAAACTCATATTAAAAAAGGCTTTTAATAATATGTTCGATGGTTACACCTTCGGCTTCAGCCTTATAGTTTTTAATCATTCTGTGACGCAATATACTTGTTGCTACAGCTTGAACATTTTCTATATCTGGAGAAAATTTACCGTTAATAGCAGCATGTGTTTTAGCTGCTAAAATTAAGTTTTGCGAAGCTCTAGGACCTGCTCCCCAATCTACATACTGTTTAACTAGGTCCGAAGCAGCTTCACTAAGTGGTCTTGTTTTTCCTACCATAGTTACAGCATACTCTATAACATTATCTGCCACAGGAATACGTCTAATTAGTTGCTGGAAATCTGTGATTTCTTGAGCAGTAAATAACGCATTAACTTTAGGTTTATGATCTGATGTAGTTGCTTTAACCACATCTACTTCTTCTTGAAAAGTAGGATAATCAAGATTTATAGCAAACATAAAACGGTCTAATTGCGCTTCTGGAAGTGGATAAGTCCCTTCCTGCTCTATAGGGTTTTGTGTTGCTAAAACAAAGTATGGTAAATCTAATTTATAATGATGTCCAGAAACAGTCACTGCACGCTCTTGCATTGCTTCTAACAAAGCAGCTTGTGTTTTAGGAGGTGTACGGTTAATCTCATCTGCCAATATAATATTAGAAAATATTGGTCCTTTTATAAATTTAAATTGTCTGCTTTCATCTAGGATTTCGCTTCCTAAAATATCACTAGGCATTAAATCTGGTGTAAACTGTATGCGTTTAAAGTCTAGACCTAGTGCTTGTGAAATTGTATTAACCATTAACGTTTTAGCTAATCCTGGAACACCTATTAATAAGGCATGACCACCAGAAAAAATAGAAATTAAAATCTGATTAACAACATCATCTTGACCTATAATAACTTTTGCTACTTCTTGTCTTAATGCGTTATATTTTGTTACCAGAGATTTTACTGCTGCAACGTCTGACATATGTTTTACTTATTTTTTTAACCAGTTACTACTAAAGTCACAATCTCTGTGAGATTCGCTAATTTTAATGTAAGTATCTAATATTTTTTCGTTTTGCCATTTACCGATAGCATCAAATTGCTTTTCGTTTAAAGCTAATTCTTTAATTTTTAAATAGTCACGTGCATAATCAGCATCATGCTCATCAATTCTATCCGTTACTGTTACTAACTTAAACTTGATATTACCTTGTCTGTCAGTATCTGTTAACACCTCACTAATTGTGTTGTTTTCTAGACCTTGTAATTGACCATATAATTCTGGATCCATTCTAGTTAGTTCAAAATTATAATCCTGGGTTTGTGGATTAATTAATTGACCACCTTGGTATTTAGTTTCTTTTTCGTCACTAAACTCTCTTGCTGCATCAGCAAAAGTATAATCACCTTTAGCTATGTCTGCTTTAATTTTTTCAATTTTTTCTTTGGCTTCTAAAATTTCTTCGTCAGATATTTCAGGAACTAATAAAATGTGACTTACATCATATTCTTGACCTCTAATTTTTTCTAAATAGATAATATGGTATCCGTAATCTGTAGCAAAAGGTTCTGATATTTCTCCTTCTTGTAAAGAAAAGGCAACATCTCTAAACTCTTTAACCATTCTTGGTTTAGATCTATTCATTGGAGGTAATTTTCCTCCTGCTTTTTTAGAACCTGGATCTGCAGAATAAAAAGCTGCTCTAGATCTAAAACTTTTACCGTCTTCTTCTATTTCTCTCTTAAATTCTTTTAATCGATCTATAACACGTTGTTTTTCCTCATCGCTTACTTTAGGCTCAACAATAATTTGTGCTACTTTTAATTCTGTTCCAAATCTTGGACGTTCTTCTTTTGGTATTTTATTAAAAAACTGACGTACTTCTTCTGGAGTAACTTCTATATCTGCAATAATTTTCTTTTGCATCTCAGAAGCTAACTTATTGCTTTTGTTAATTTCAAACATTTCTTCTCTAAAACTAACTTCATCTTCTTTTTTATAAAACTTAAGTAACTCATCCATGTTACCATTAGTTTGTTGTAAAAATTGCTGAACTTGTTGGTCTACGTATGAACGAATTTCGGCATCACTAATAACAATACTATCTTGGATGGCGTGATGTGCATATAATTTATCTTCTAATAATTTACCAAATAATTGACAACGTGATACACCTTGTATAGATGCACCTTGTGCTTTAAGTTGTAAAATCATTTTGTCAATATCACTATCTAAAACAATGTAATCACCTACTACCGCAGCAACACCATCTACTTTAAGTGCTCCACCTGTATTAGTAGTATCTTTAACTTGCTCTTGTGCTGTTTCGTCAATTATTTCTTGAGCCGAAGTAGCAAACGTTGCTAATAATATAAACGCTAAGGCATTTAACGTTTTACTTTTAATTGTAAATTTCAAATTGTTTGTTTTTAATGGCATCTTTAGTAATGTCCTTTTCTAATTGTTTTATTAATTCCAATTTTCGTTTGTTAACAACGATTTGGTTAATGGTTGGTCTAACGTACTCCAATGGAGCAGTATCGTTTCGTAACAACACATTATTTATTTGCATCAAATATAATCCTAATGAGTCTTTGAGTTGTATAAAATTAGATTTTTTTAACAATTCATTTTTGTTATCTAATGTCACGACAGGTATTTTATTAATAGCCTGATCAACCCTTATCCATAACGAATCTTTTAATGAATAAGATTTAAATTGTATTGAAATTGAATCTAACTCTTTTTTATCTGACTTATTAAAGCGTTTAAATTTGGTTTTAATTTTTTCTAAATCTAAGCGATTTGCTTCTACATTAATATATCTAAACTGAATTAAATCTTCATTTAACTTAAAGGCGTCTTTATTTAAATCATAATATGCAGCAGCTTCTGTTACAGATACTGTGGTGTCTAAGTTTTTAGATACCAAGGCTTCCACATAGGCTTTACTATACAAATCATTTTTGTATTGTTGTATTAACCTATCAAATTTTTCCAATTTTGCATCAGACAAATTAACTTGCGCATTTTGCACAAATAGTTGTTGTGTTGCCCATTTATTAATAAAGTTATTAGCAAAAATAGTACTGTCTGATTGGCTTAAATTTTCTGGCAAGGCCTTTTTTAAATCACTTGAATATAAAAAAACTTCTTCTACTCTAGCAATAGCATTTTCTTGTTGTGCAGGTTTAAAATAGTCACAAGACCATAAAACACCTAACATTATTAATATGTAGCTTAGTTTTTTCAATTTATTTAAGTTCTTCTTTTACTTGTTTTAATGCGTCCTTGTTTATTGTAACCTTATACTTTTTAGTTAATTCTAAAAGCCAGTCTTTTTCTTTTTGCTCCTGAAAATCTGATACTACGCTACCTTTAGCCTGCTCAAATGTTTTTTGAGTTTTAGGTAATATACTATTTACTTTAACGACACTGTAAGCATCATTATGCTTAAAGACTTTAGAAACTCCAGTTTTTAAACTCAACCCTTTTGGTAGTGCTTGATGTGTTGTATCTAAAGTATCGATGATAAAACTAACATTTATTTGGTTGTCCGCGTTAATTTGTTTTTTAATATTATCTGTAGCTATATTTTGCTCTAGTAATTTTGACACTTGTTTAATCACACTTTTTTTAGCAGAAGAGGCCACAATCGCATCAACTCTGGTGTCATAATAGTAATTAGATTTGTGTTGATTGTAATAGTCTAACAGTCCTACTGAATCTTGTTTTGCAGCATTCCAAATTTGGTTTTCCATCAAATCAAACAACAACAATCCATCACGATATTCGCTTAAGACTTGTGCATATTCTTGGTTTTCAGACTCTAGGCTTTCTTCTTGATACGCTTTTAAATTACTTTCAACAAAAACTTTAAAATTATCTTCTGCCAATTGTTTTAATGACACTTTAGCTTGTCGTCTACGTTGACTTTTAAATAAAAATTGAGCAAATTCAATTTCTGGTATTTGCTTTGTTCCTATAGTTAATAGTGTTTTTTCACCTTTAAATGTTGCAGGAATAGTCCAATTACTTGCAAAATAATCATCCGATAGGATATTAATAATAGGCGTTAAGTCTACTGTTGTCAAATCAACATTATATGTTTGTAACAAATTTTCAATACGCTTATCACTAATGACTTTAGATCTAGAATCACGTTTAATTTTATTTTTTAATTCTAATTCTAAAGCCTCAAAAGGTTGTATTCCATTTTTTTCTATCAGTTTAATAATATGGTAACCAAACTCTGATTTAAAAGGTTTAGACACATCATCAACGTTAGTTAAGCCAAATGCTTGTTCTTCAAATATTTTTGAACTTAATTGACCAGCTGAAAAGGCATTTAATTTCCCACCATTACTACTTGAACTTTTATCATCAGAAAACTGTTTAGCTAAAGCACTAAAGTCTTCTCCTTGCTTTAGTCTTTTATAGATTTCGTTTATACTATTCTGGGCTGTTTGCTCTGCTTTATCATCCGTTAACATAATGTGTGCAACGGTAACATCACCTCTGTTTTTACGTTTGTTATTTACAAAAACTACATGGTAACCAAACTGCGTTCTAAAGGGTTGTGACCATTCTCCAACCGCTGTATTATATGCAGCATTTTCAAATGGATATACCATTTTAAATGCGGTAAAAAAGCCCAACTCTTCTGCAAATAAAGTTTGACCATTATGTATGTCTTTTTTTACTGCTTCAAAGCCTTCATTTAAAGCTCGATCTCTTAGTTTTTTAATTTCTTGATAGGCTAACAATGTATCTTTTGGGCTTGCGTTTTCATCTATTTTAACCAAAATATGATTGGCATCCACTTCTGTTAAAAGTCTTTGGTAACCTTCTTCAATTAACTGATCTGTTACCTTACTATCATTTAAATAATTTTTAGCCAATTGGCTTTTATAGCTTGAAAACTCTCTTAAATAAGCTGGTTTTTGATCCATTCCTAAAGCCTTAGCTTCAGCAATTTTAAGTTTATACTTAACAAATAAATCTAAGTAATTATCAATATCCTTTTGGGAGTCGTCTTTGACTAAATCTAAGTTTTTGCTATATACACGCTTAAACTCTGAAGTATAAACTGGCACATCATCTACTGTAAATAAAACGGTATTTGTTTGCGCATTTGCAAATAAACAGGTAAAGAAAAAAGAGAGGAATGTAATACGTAAAATATTCATTTTCATAATTAAGCCACATTTGTTAGCAATGTCTGCAAAAATAGTAATATTACACTATTAAACAATGACTTTTAAAACGATACTTTAAAGTAATTATTATAGTTTTTATATTAGTTATTTTATAAAAAACTAAGTCCTCAAATTATTTAAAATTTTAGACTTTCTTTAAAAATTAATTTACAACAAAAACTTATATTTACCATCAAACACATATT
Organism: Olleya sp. UBA1516; assembly: GCF_002323495.1. Lineage (NCBI taxonomy): Bacteria > Pseudomonadati > Bacteroidota > Flavobacteriia > Flavobacteriales > Flavobacteriaceae > Olleya > Olleya sp. UBA1516. The sequence goes on along the minus strand of NZ_DCQO01000006.1, from coordinate 260,524 downwards.
TATAGATTGTAATTATACAATTGCTTTTATTTAAGCTTACGTGTTATTTTTTTATATGAAATATACAATTACAGTATTAATTAGAAAACCTATTGAAGAATGCTTTAGGCTTTTACAAGACCATGAATCCAGAAAACATTGGCATCCTGGTTTAACTAGTTTTGAGCATTTAAGCGGTTTACCTAATGAAGTAGGTGTACAAATGAAATTAAACTACACTTTTGGCAAACGAAAATTGAGTGTTATAGAAACTGTGACTTATATTAAAAACAATAAAACGGTTCATTACAACTTTGATTCTGCAGGCATGCATAACATCCAAGAAAACCAATTTAAAGTCGTTGATGATAATAGCACATTATGGACGTGTAACAACGAGTTTATACCAACTACTTTTTCTAAACGTCTAATGTTACTTTTAATGCCAAAAGCAATAAAGTTACAATCGGAAAAATATTTATACGATTTTAAAAATTATATAGAAATAGGAAAGTCTGTTAAAAATTAAACATGAGAAAACTTAAATTAATTTGGGACTTTAGAGGTCCTGATGCTTTAAAAATTGCCCAACACCACGAAATACATCTTAAAGAGTATATAACTTTAGAAAAAACTGAGTTAAATATTACAGGTTTTAAAACACTTAGCGATATGCATAGCATTGCTTTTATGGTGGTTAATGAAACAGAAATGAAGCCCATACGTGATGCATTAAAACCACATCGTGGACAAGTTTACGCAGAATAGTTATAAAACTAGTAATAGTACATCATAGTTTTAAGCTATTTAAAACATACTATATTAGTTAAATGTTTATTAATTATAATGTTACCTTTTTGATAGACAAAACACGCTTAAATCACCTACCATTACTTATGTATGTTAGGTAACAACACTGGCTATTCTTCTTTTAAAACAAATCTAATTATTGTACCTTGCACTCCTATTTTAAAGGAGAAATTATGAACAATAATAAAATGATAAATTATCTTAAAGATGTACTTCAAAACATGCCAACTGGCTGGTTGAATTTAACCACGCATCGCTTAGATATCTATAACGAAAAATTAGCTAAAACTGAATTTTTAAATCAATTTGAGAATTTATATAATAACAATAATGCTGAAGCTTCCGCTTTAAACCAATTACCAACTGCTTACGATTATATTAGACTTGGTCATCCACTATCTTGTGTATTAGAATGGGTTATTGCTGATTTAAATAATTTAAAACCTGAAGCGGTTATAAGTTTTTCATCTAAAACAACTCCAATATTGTCTGTTTTAAGAAAAAATCTTTTAGCGGATAAAAAAACACAAATCAACTACATTGGTAAATTACCAAGTATTTTTGATGCTGAAGTATTACGTAGCGTTTATGGTTATAATTTTGAATTAAAGCAAGTAGATTCTGCTCAAGACATAACTGATTTTAATGGTAGTACCATCTTTATCAATCAACAAAACGATATATGTCATGCAAATTTAACTAGTAACATAGATTTTACAGTTAACTTACATAGTGATTTAGGAAGTGTATTATTAGTAAATGGAGCAAAAAACGAAGCTTATATTTCTGACATACAACATGTAAGACGACGAGAAACCATTGCAATGACACCTATTAATTGCTTAGCTGCTTTACAGGATTTAATTAACACAACAACATCAGATTATACAAGTAGCACACTACAGACAGATAAAGCTAAGGTCCTGGAAACTATAAAAGCCATTACAGGATCACCTTCTAAACCGTTAGTAGGCTCTAGTGGATTATCAATCCAGTATGCTATCATGATGGGACTTATACATGATGCGTTAATTAACCACAAAGGAAAAGACATTAAGTTTATTGTTCCTCCAAACTGTTATGGTGGTACTAACGATCAAGCTAGACGTGTTGCTGCATGTATTGACAATGTAGAAGTAGTAGATTTACCTGTGGATGGTGACAATGACATGGTAACAAGTATTGATACCGTTTTAAACACTATTGCAAGTCAAGATGCAGTACCTTATATTATTGCAGAAATTCCGACAAATCCTAGAGTTGAAGTTCCAGATCTTTTACAATTAAAGGCTGCATTAAGTAAAGTTAGACACACACCAAATGGTGATATAGCAATAGACCCAGTATTTATTTTAGATCAAACCTTTTGTCCAAATGTTTTATTTTTAGGTGAAGACAAAATACTATCTAGCGTACGAACAATATCTTATGCAAGCGGATCAAAATTTCCTAGTGGTGGACATTGTACTGCTGGTTATTGTGTAGGTAATACTAAAACGCAAGATTTAATGGTTCACATAGAAAACCATTTAACCCTTTGCGATAATGAAGCGACTAATCTTCAATATGAAATTTTAGCAAAGCAATTACCTTCAATGAATCAAAGAATTAAAGACGCTTACAGCAATACACGTGAGTTTGTTAATTTTATACACGATACGCTACCAGAAGCTAAAATCAATTTTGTATCAGAAGCACTTGCTGAGCAAGATTTTACACCTTCTGTTTTCTCGTTAGACCTTCCAACAAAAGGAAACACAGCACAAGAAAAAGAAGACTATAAACGCGCTTTAAACTTAAAATTAATTAACCTAATGATTACTCAAATTCCAAATGAGAGTAAATATTGCGTTAGTTATGGTCAATTAAATGGTTGTTACTGGACTATTCCTGCAACCTCAACACAAGGCACAACTAAAGAAGGTGATAAAGATTACATCGTACGTGCCTCTTTATCTCCTAATTTAGATTTAGAACTTCATAAAAAAGTTTTTCTAGACTTTGTAAAAAGTATGTAAACTCTTTTTCTTAAATAAAAAAAAAAGCACGACCTATAATCGTGCTTTTTTTATACCAATTTTTAAAGGTTACTAAAATAGATTAACTTAGTATTTATCTAATTTAAAATTCCAATGTATGTCTCAAAATAAAAACAACATAGTTTTACTTTTAAGCTTAATACTATTAACCTGGTCCTGTGCCAATACCAAAAACAACACTTCTAATTGCTTAAACAGTGTAAAAGGTACATTGGTTAATAAGACTGGTTTAGATGGTTGTGGTTGGATGATTGCATTAAATGATGGTAAAACAGTAAATCCAACTAACCTAAATAGCTTTGATATAAAATTAATAGATAATACCAAAATCAAGTTTAGTTATATAGAAAAAAACGATCTTTTTGACACCTGTATGGCTGGTAAAATTGTAGAAATAACTTGCGTCACTTTGGACTAATTTGTAACGCTAAAACCTTGTTAAAACAGTACAAATAGTTTTTAAAAAACAACATTAAGCTTACCTTTAAGTAGTAATATTTTAAACACCAAAACTACTGTTATGAAACAAATACTCCTAAACGATAGTAAACATATTCCACTAGTTGGATTTGGAACTTATAAATGCACAGAACAAGAAGGTATTAAATCCGTTTCTACTGCTATAGCTAAAGGTTATCGGTTGCTTGATACAGCTGCTATTTATGGAAATGAAGAAGCTGTTGGAAAAGGCATTAAAGCTAGTGGTATTGACAGAAAAGACATTTACATTACCACCAAGCTTTGGCGAGAAAACTTAAGCTATCAATCGGCTAAAGACCAATTTAATAAATCGTTACAACGGTTAAATGTAGACTATATTGATTTATATTTAATCCATTGGCCTGCTAACGCTAAAAACTACGATAATTGGCAACACGCTAATGCAGAAAGCTGGCGCGCAATGGAAGAATTACAAGCTGAAGGTAAAATTAAATCCATAGGAGTTAGTAATTTTTTTCAAGAACATTTGGAAGCGTTATTTAAAACTGCAAAGGTTATTCCTACTGTTAATCAAATCGAGTTTCATCCTGGGTATTGGCAACAAGAATTAACTGAATATTGTCAATCTAAAAATATAACCGTTGAGTCTTGGTCGCCTTTAGCACGAGGAAAAGTATTTGAAAATCAAACTTTAAATGACATTGCCAAAACACATCAAAAATCGGTTTCGCAAATATGTCTACGTTGGATTATTCAACATAACGTGGTTATTATTCCTAAATCTAATTCGCCAGAAAGAATTGAAGAGAATATTAATATTTTTGATTTTGAACTGTCTGCGGACGAAATGAAACAAATAAACAACCTTCCAAAAATGGGGTTTAGTGGAGAGCATCCTAATTTCTGGCCTGATCGTATTAGTTAATTAAAAATATACTTTAGTTTCAAAGTAATTTAAAGCACAACCTAAGCGTTGTGCTTTTTTTTATCTAAATGTGTTAAAAAACATTAGTTAAAAGTTAAATGGTTTTGTCTTTAGTTATTATAACTTATATTATTTTAATGATGTTGATTAAACTAATTATCTTAACGCTAATGACAAACCAATTATACCCTAAAACCGTAATACCTGAATCTATAAAAAATGAAATCGAAACTGCTTTGTCTTTTTATCCAGAATTAAAAGACACTGCAATTAATTTTGAATTCAAAAAAAACATTAAAAAATCGACTATGCAAGCACAACCAACTGCTAGTAGTTTTTTAAAAAGAAAAGGACAACGATCTTATAATATTTTTATAAGCGAAACTGTAAAAATTTCTGGTGAAGTTTTATACACAGTAGATATGCCACAAGAGGTATTAATAGGGTGGATTGGTCATGAGCTAGGTCATGTTATGGATTACAAAAACCGAAGCAACCTCAACCTGATGTGGTTTGGTGTAAAGTATTTATTATCCGACAATCATATTGCAACTGCAGAGCGTGCTGCTGACACTTATGCTGTACAATCAGGAATGGAACAATACATTTTAAAAACAAAGGCCTTTATATTAAGTCAAGCAAATTTAGAGCAATCTTATATTGCACGAATTAAAAAATATTATTTATCTCCAGAAGAAATCATGGAAATTATAAATCAAAGAGATGCTAATCTTTCTGAGTCTTAATTTTTAGCAACAAATGCTTCCCAATCCTTAAACTTATCCTCTCCCATGACACGTTCCATTTTAACTTGACCTCCTTTTTTCTTATTAGCTCCACTCCATTCTGCAAAAACCTCTGGACTAATTACTTCTACTTTTACGCCTTCTAAGGCTTTACCTCTAGCAACTTTGTAGTTTTTATTAGCATTTTTTAAAAACTCATCTAAGGCGTTTGCAATACTACTATTTGCTTGGTTTAAACCTTCAGAACCTATATACCAACTATGGTAAAAACCATCCTCAAAACGTTTAGCACATAAAGTATATTCTGGGATTGTAGTGTTAAATTTTTCTTCTAAGTGCCTAATAGCATCATCCAATTTATTTACTGATAATTGCGATCCGACTGTATTTAAAAAAAACTTAGTACGACCAGTAATCTTGATTTCGGCACGCTCAACATCAGTAAACTCAATAGTATCTCCAATTAAATAACGCCATGCACCACTTACTGTACTAATAATAACTACATAATCTTGATCTAATTGCACGTCTTTTAAAGTCACACTTGGTGCTTCGTTTTTTAAAGATCCATCTGGATTAATATATTCTGGTTTAAATGGTACAAACTCAAAATAAATTCCGCCATCTGTAACCAATTGCATCGCATCAGTCTCTGGTCTAGCTTGAAATGCTAAAAAACCTTCTGAGGCTAAATAGGTATCAATCACAGTTACTGGTTTTCCTAATAATGCATTAAAACTTTTTTGGTAAGGCCCAAAAGCAACACCACCTGAGGTATACACTTGAAGGTTTGGCCAAACATCGTGAATGTTGTCTACTTTATGATAGTCGATAACCGTTTTTAACATCAGTTCCATCCAAGACGGAATTCCGCTTAAAGCGCCAATATCCCATTGTTTAGCTCGTTTTGCTATGGTCTCAACACGCTTATCCCAATCTTCAATTTTAGCTATATCTTCACCTGGTTTATAAAACCCTTTAAACCAAGATGGAATATTACTAGCTGTAATACCACTTATTTCTCCTTCTAAATGATCATCTTTTTCTTTTAAATTGGTAGAGCTTCCCAACATCATCGCCTCTTTACTAAAAAACTCGGCTGGCAAATCAAAATTACTTAATGCTGTGACTTGGTCTATTCCTGCTTGCTTAATTGCAGATAACATATCATCAGTCACAGGAATACGCTTACTAATTTTTCCTGTGGTACCAGAACTTAATGCAAAATAAGACGGTTTTCCAGGCCAAGTGACATCCTCTAAACCTTCATGTAATTTTGACCACCATTTGTCATTGATTTGGTTGTAATCAAAATAAGGCACACTATTAGCAAAAGCAACTTCTGGATTATCTGCTTTGCTTATTACTTCAAAGTCATACGCCTTACCAAACATGGTATCTTTAGCAGTACTCAATAAGTTTTGTAATACTTTTTGTTGTGCTTCTACAGGATTAACTTCCGGAGTTAATGCCTCCTTTATGTTTATGGCACCTTTAATAATGTTTCCTATAATTTCCATGCTAAATATTGTTGGTTATGATGGTATATTTTGAAGCAAATACCTTTACTAATTTTATAGTTTGAAAATAGAAATATTTAAGCACTTCTTTAGTGTCGTTATAGTAAAATTAACAATTAGATCTAATTGGCTACAACAACATAAAATTTTCAAACAATAAAAAAGCACAACCATTGGTTGTGCTTTTTTATAAAATATTTGACTTAAAATCTATCTAGAATAATTAGGAGACTCTTTAGTAATGGCAACATCATGTGGATGACTTTCGTTGATACCTGAAGCGGTAATTTTGACAAAGCGTCCTGTGTCTTGTAAAGTGGCAACATCTTTTGCTCCACAATATCCCATTCCTGCTCTTAAACCTCCTATAAATTGGTGTAAGCTTTCATATAATTCTCCCTTATAAGGTACACGTCCAACGATACCTTCTGGTACTAATTTTTTAATATCGTCCTCTACATCTTGGAAGTAACGGTCTTTACTACCTTGCTTCATAGCTTCAACAGATCCCATACCTCTATACGATTTAAACTTACGTCCTTCATATATAATAGTTTCACCTGGACTTTCTTTTGTTCCTGCTAGTAAGGATCCTAACATAACTGTATCTGCTCCTGCTGCTAATGCTTTAGGAATATCTCCTGTATATCTAATTCCTCCATCTGCAATTACTGGTACTCCACTTCCTTTTATTGCTGCTGCTACTTCTAGCACTGCACTAAATTGAGGGAAACCAACACCTGCCACAACACGAGTCGTACAAATAGAACCTGGTCCAATACCAACTTTTACTGCATCTGCTCCTGCTTCAACTAAATATTTAGCTGCTGCTCCTGTTGCTATATTACCAACTATAACGTCTAATTTTGGGAATTTTTTCTTAATTTCTTTTAACACATTTACCACACCTTTAGTGTGACCATGTGCAGTATCAATGACAATAGCATCGACACCTGCATTTACTAAAGCTTCGGCACGATCTACAGCATCTCCTGTTACACCTATAGCTGCTGCTACACGTAAACGACCAAAAGTATCTTTATTTGCTATTGGCTTTTGTGTTAACTTAGTAATATCTCTAAAAGTAATTAAGCCTTCTAACTTATCACCTTCGACAATTAAAAGCTTTTCAATTTTATGTTGTTGTAATATTTTTTCGGCATCTTTTAAAGACGTTCCAACAGGAGCTGTTACTAGATTCTCGCTAGTCATTACTTCAACTATTGGCCTGTTTTTTTCATGCTCGAAACGTAAATCACGATTGGTTACAATTCCTTTTAATAAACCATTATCGTCTACTATAGGGATACCACCAATACCATGCTCTCGCATTGCATTATTAGCGTCTGCAACTACTGCAGTCATTGGTAACGTTACAGGATCTATAATCATACCACTTTCGGCACGTTTTACTTTACGTACTTTAGTCGCTTGCTGCTCTATAGTCATGTTTTTATGTAACACACCAATACCACCTTCTCTAGCCATAGCTATAGCCATTTGACTTTCTGTAACGGTATCCATAGCTGCAGAAACTATTGGTACGTTAATGGTAATGTTACGTGTAAATTTTGATTGAATGTTGACTTCGCGAGGAAGAACATCAGAAAAAGCAGGTACTAAAAGGACGTCGTCGTAAGTTAATCCTTCTCCTACTATTTTATTTTCGTGTGCTGTCATTGCAATTAGAATTAATTGCGAGTAAAGATACGTTTTATATATTAATCAAACTGCATAATTAACGGATTGTTGCTTAAAATTTAACCTCTAAGGTTGTATAAAAATTTCGGTTAGCCGAAGGAATGATTCCTGGTCCTGGATATCCTGTTGCACGTCTTGTATAATAAGCGTTATCCAAAAGGTTGTTTACTCCTGCTTCTAGCTTAAATTGTTTGTACTTGTACGACAAAGACACATCTAAGACATCGTATGAAGGAATCTCTCCAATGACACCACTTAAATTACCGTCAGTCGCATTAGTCGCATCTGTAAATTGAGAGGACAAATAGGTATATTGAATATTAGATAAAAAGTCTTTGTAACCTAATCTTACACCTGTTTTAAAGTTGTAGTTTGGTATAAACTCCACCTTACTACCTTCTACTCCAAGCTCTTCAGATTTTGTATACTCTGAGTCTACATATGAAAAATTGACATAATAGTTAAGTATATAATCTTCGTTTTTTAACAGCAGGTTTTCTAAATTAAATTCTACTAAACTCTCAATACCATACATCATGGCATCACCAGCGTTTCCTCTTTCACTTTTAATATTTCCGTCTGCAATTACACGTTGCACAAATCCTATTCTGTCATTATAAAATAAGCTAAACGCACTAACATCGTACGATATATTGTTAGACCATTTGCCTCTTACTCCTGCATCTACAGTAAATCCGCTTTCGTCGTCAATATCTGGACTAATAATAAACGCTGGATTATTAATGCTTATATCAGAAAATGTTACTGATCTGTAGTTTTGCGAAATATTTCCGTAAACCTCAAACGCAGTACTTGGTTTATAACTTGCACCTAAACCTAATAACACAAATGAGCGTTCTTTGGTTAAGTCATCTTCAATTTTTTCATTTAAAATAACATTACCTGCAGCATCTGTATTTATACGTCTAAAAAAACCATCACTTTGGGTGTTAATATATTCAAATCTAAAACCAGGAGTTATAGATAGCTTATCGTTTAAATACACAATGTTTTCTCCAAAAACAGCTAGATTTAAATTAGGGTAAGTAAAGTTAGATTGGTTACTGTAATTTGGAAATGCATCATACTGAAAATCAAAATTGGGATCAGAACCATCACTTCCAGGACCTTGCTCAGAGGTATTTTCTGCTTTATAAAACTTAGCACCAAGTAAGCCAATGGACTTTTTACCAAACAAATCATAGTTGGTTAAAACTCTGGTTTCAAAACCATAGTTATCAAATTCTCCTTTTATTAAATCTCTAACACCATTACTGTCCGGTTGATCCACACGGTTAGTCCTAAATCCTAAAGCGTCTCTAGATGCATTTAATCCAAATGCATTAAATGTAAAGTTTGTGTTTTCAGAAAACTTATGAGACAGTTTTAAATTATACAGTAACCAATCCACCTGAAACCAGTTTCTAGAACGATTACTTTGGTATGGATCTGCTTCAAACTGATCATCGTTTAATCCTCCACCTTGTTTAGCTAAGTATCTTAAATAAGTTACCTCTCCTTCCAACTTAGTATTATCATTAAACTGATATCCTAAATGCGCGTAAAAATTTTTAGATTCAAAATTAGAGTTTGGTCTAAATCCGTCTCCTTTTTTATAGTTAAAAAACGTGTAATAACTCAACTTACCTTTGGTACCACTTGCGCTAGTAAAGTTGGTGTATAGTCCATTACTTCCAACCGTGTTTCTTGAAATCAGTTCTAATGGTTTTTCAGTATTTGGAGTTTTCATTTTAAAATTAACCAAACCACCAAATTGTGTTCCGTATTGCAATGAGGCTGCACCTCTAACAATTTGTATTTCTTGTAATGCCTCTGCAGTTGGTGTGTAATAACTCTCAGGATAACCTAATACATCTGCACTAATATCGTATCCATTTTGACGTGTATTAAAATTAGCAGTACGGTTTGGATCCAAACCACGTCCACCAATATTTAACTGTAAACCTGCATCGTCATTTTGATAAATGTTTAAACCTGCTACTTGACTGTATAATTGTCTGGCATTATTAGCACCAAGATTAGCCATAGATTGGTCTATTAAAACCACTTCCGTCTTTTTTCCTGCGTAAATAGCAGTTTCTTCGACGTCTGCTAATTGTTTTAGGCTAAATAATTTTGCTTTTCTAACGGTAATTTCCACCTCAGACAATGTTGTTTCGCTTAGAGGTAGTAATATTATTTTTAAGTTTTTAGCTTCGGTTGACGTCACTGTTCGCTCTAAAACTTGATATTCGTAATTAAAAAAGGTTAAATTAAGTGTTGCTTTTTCAGTTTCAAAATTAAAATTACCGTTAACGTCAGACTTGGTTATCAACCCCTTAACGTTATCATAAACGCCAACATCGCTTAGTGCTTCGCCATTTTGATTAGTAATTGCACCAGAAATTTGCTGTTGTGCTAACGTGCTAAAAGCAGATAACATCAATAATAGTAATAGGTTATAGTCCTTTAATTTCATCTGTAAATGGTAAAATCCAGTGTTTGTGTTTAAACGATTCTTTTTCTTGGTACAAATTTACGCTTTCGTCAATAAATAATTGGCTTAATCGTCCATTTAAAGCTACATAACTTTTAGCGTACACTTGTACATTTTTATAGCCTTGTTTGGTAAAATGATCGCCTAAATAATGTGCATATTCTAAAATAAAATCAGGCTGAAAACTCATTTGTTTTTCCTGTAAAGGTGTTAAAAAATCGGCATTATTGACTAAAAACGCATTCCCTTGTTCGTCCTTAATTTTAAAGGTTGTGTTTCCCATTTTTTCCATTAACATGACTCGCCATGAGAAGCGATAACCTTCTTCTGTCCAAAACAATTCGCCTGGATACAACAGATATCTAAACGGAAGTAACAATTGCAACACAAAAAATAACCCTAGAATTGGTAGTACTAATTTACGATGCCTTATTGTGTAGACTGATTTAGATGTTATGGGTTGCGCTTTCGCGGAAATAAAGCCAAGCAGCGATTTTAATGTGTGTATTATTTTATGATGAAACGAGGCATCAAAAAAGATTAATGCACTTACTATCATAACAAACGGAAACATCCCAATAGGAAACAAAACACGTGTGAATACATGGAAAAATATGACCATTATAAAAGCTACAAATCGAGTACGTTTGGACAGTAAAAAAAACGGAATTAGTAAATCATATAACATACCTGACCAGCTCATAGCACAATGAAACCAATCTTGCTGCATAATAGTTTCGCCAATAAATGGTAAGTCGTATTTAGAGCGTAACCAAATTTTTAAGGGTTGGGCTTTTAATAACCAATCGCTGTTTATTTTGGCTAATCCTGCGTAAAAATAAACAATACCTAACAGTAGTTTTATAGCGTCTATACTCCATTTAGGAATACTTTTATAGCTAATTTTTGATGTATAGTTATCTAATGAAAAATAAGCATTAGCTGGTAAAAACAACATTAAAAAGCTAAGAATACTTATAAAATAGTAATGATTTAAATAGGTGGTTTTTTCGATTAACTCTATATAAGTAAAACTAATAAAAAAGGTAATTATGGCTAATCTGTATTTATAACCAATAGCGACAAATAAAGCTGACAAACCACAAATAAAAAATAGTAAATAGGTATACTCACCTAAGGATTTAACCCATTCAAAACCGTAATACTTAAAATGAAATTGAGGTTGTACATAAACCGTATCAATCCATCCTTTTAACCAATAACGAATCATGCCATAGCACATCATTAATCCAAAACCAATCCTGAACACAGCCAAAGGAGCTGCATCTGTGGTTTTGTTTAGATATGTTTTTAGGTTTAATTCCATAATATAAAAAAAGGTTGACTCTTTTAAATCAACCTTTTATTTATTATTGTTACTTGATATTAATCTCCATCTGCATCAACATAATCTACGCTTACATTAAAAGCTTGTAACATATCTACTTTTAAAGATATAACTACTAATTGTAAGGCGTCATACGCTTCAGTCATTTTTACACTATCAACTTCAACTTGTGTTTTTAAATCCGCATTTAAATTTTGTATTTTTTGTCTAGCATCATCAATTCTTGTATTAATTAATGTTGCTAAATCTGTTCTGTCCAATGCTACTAAATACTTATAAAAACCTTCTCCAGTTGGAGCTGTACTAGAAGCTTTACCATTAAAAATATTTTGTACATTATCTAAAGCTATAATTGCTAAATCTCTGGAGATTGTTCCATTATAAATAGCTTCTGCTTTGTCTGACAGTGACGTTGCAGAAAATACACCTGCAGGAATACCAAACTTATTAGCACGTAATCCTTTTTCGAAATAAAAAATATAGTCGTTTATAAATTTATTTACTGCACTTGATGCTGTATTTTCTGTACTGTTAATAAATACAGTTCTGTAATTTGTTGTCCAATCCGTTAACACGTTTTGTGTTAAGCTATTCATTTGTGCAATTAAATCTGTTAAGTATGTTACGTAGTTTGCGTTTGTATACTTATTTAAAATGTCTGCATCTGTTGCTGCTATACCATGTAACATGTAGTCTACAGCAGGAAAACCTACTGCATCATTATTAGCAGCTGCTAATAAATCGTAGTTTCCGTTGGCGATATTAGCTTCAATGTCTGCTACTGTTGTAGGATAGACATTCATTTTAAAGTTATATTGTAATATTTCGGCTTGACCGATATTAAAAGGCTCTACTAATTGCCAATCTTTATATGCACTTACAAAAGCAGCTCTAATATTATCCAAATTAGCTTGGTTTGGCGTTGCTGTAAACGTATTATTTACATCAGATAACGTTTGTAAAGCTGATTTTAAATTTTGAATCCTTGGTATAATTATATTATCTGCTAAGTTGGTTTGCATAGCAACTCTATTATAATTATCAGGCGAAGCACTAGTGCTGCTTCCTGTGTCATCAGACTCTGAACAGGCTACTATTACTAACATAATAGCAAAGATGTAAACTAACTTTTTCATAATTAAAATTTTTTCTTTTTCAGTGTGCAAAAATAAAACATAGCAGTCGTTTAAATAAACAACTGCTATAATAAATTATATATTTTATAAACTACTAGCCTGACCTGCAGTAAAATAAAACTGAGCAGCTATAGTATTAGAAATGGCATCTAATGAAGACTCTGTTACATCCCAAAATCCATCTCCTAACATTAACTGATCTAACATTTGTTGTACTTCGTCTTTAGTAAAGTAAGGATCGTTTGTACCTGGTTGTCTTGTAAATTGTAAGCTATAAATAAATCCGTAAGCTTCTGACAATGCATGAAATGCTGATGCCTTATCTAAATCTAAATTAGCTTTACCTTGTTGTAAATAATAGATGGCTCTAATACCAATCACTGCAGATATTTTTCCTCTAATTACTTGTGCTTGTACATCACGTAATTCATAATCTTTAGCAACGATTGCTGCACGACCTAATTTAAATGCGTTATAGATATCTAATGCTATACCTTCAAAATCAGAATCTTCATTTACCTTAGCAACATATTCACTTAAAAATTTATCTGCTTCGTATACTGGAACAGCTGGATTGTCTTCATTACCATATAAGTAACCGTAAGCCTCATCCCATTTGTGCTCCATTGTTGTATAGTTATTTGTACCATCTAATACACCTGCCGAATTATTAGCTTTGTTATCAGCTTCGTCTAAAACAGATAGACTTAAATAATTATTTAACATTTGGTCTACCATCAATGCACCAATTACACCTTTTGCAAATGCTTGATTGTACTCTAAACCTTTGTCATTTACATAACGTGTTGCTCCACCACCAACTTGCTGTAATTGTCCTGCAACTCCTGCTGTTGCTGTTGTTGACCAATTAGGGAATACTGTATTTACTTGTTCTTCAATAAAAAAATCAAAAGTCGCTTTGATGTTATTGGCATCTGTTGTGTTTGCTGAATAAAAATCTGTAGAGGCTGCAATTTTACTTCTTACGTTTTTATCTGATGCGTTTAAATTTGCGTCTGAAAAATCGTTAGCATCTTGCACGTGTGCAAACATGTTATCTAGAATAGCTTCTGTATTAGAAGGGTCTACCATACCTGAAACAATTTCTTGAGCCATTTGGATACGTGTTGTTTGACCACCAAAGCTAACTGTCGAGTTTCCATCTCTTTCAAACGTATACGTATCTGGAGCTATTACATTATTAGTAAAAACCTGATTGTTGTCATCGTCACTGCTACAAGACGTTAGTGCTAACGTAGCAAATGCAGCTAATCCTAATGCGATTTTTTTCATTTTTTTTGTGTTATATTAAGTTTAATTGTTATTTAGACTAATTACAAATAGATTTGCAATTTGACTGCAAAAATAAAAACGAAAAGCATTTCATGCAAGTTTATTTAGAATAAATTTAAATTAAAAACACATAAAGATATTAACAGTATGTAAATCAAAGAGTTACACCTGTTAAAGTTCTTTCATTTTTAATGAAAGTTAATGAGTTATAGTATGGTTAGTGGTAAGCTTTAAATATTTTAGAGGCCTCATTGTAAGCACTTTCAAAAGACATTGCATTTAAATTATTAACCTTTTTTGAAGTTAAATAGGATAACACTTTTTCGGTTGGCATATTACCTGTTAAATCGTCTTTAGCCATAGGACAGCCACCAAAACCTTGGATTGCACCATCAAAACGTTTACAGCCTGCTTTGTAAGCAGCATCAATTTTTTCAAACCAAGAATCTGGTGTGGTGTGTAGATGTGCACCAAACTCGATATCCTTATAATGCGGAATTAAATTAGAGAAGAGATACTCTATATTTTCTGGATTTGAGGTTCCGACAGTATCACTTAATGATAAGATTTTTACTCCCATTTTACTTAAACGCTCAGTCCACTCTCCTACTATTTCCACATTCCATGGATCTCCATAAGGATTACCAAATCCCATGGATATATAGACTACAACTTGTTTATTAGCTGCATCTGCTTGATTTAAAATATCCTGAAGTAATACGATTGATTGTGCTATAGTCTTATGCGTGTTACGCATTTGAAAATTTTCTGAGATAGAAAACGGATAACCTAAATAGTCTATTTCTGGGTGTTTGCAAGCGTCTGCTGCACCTCTAGAGTTTGCTATAATAGATAACAATTTACTACTAGTAGTACTTAAATCTAGTTTAGATAATACCTCTGCAGTATCCACCATTTGTGGAATTGCTTTTGGAGATACAAAGCTACCAAAATCAATTGTATCAAAACCAACACGAAGCAACGATTGTATGTATTGCACTTTTTGATCTGTAGGTATAAACTGTTTAATGCCTTGCATGGCATCTCTTGGACATTCTATAACTTTTACTTGATTTGACATTTTGTATATAATTCTTCTATAAAAATAGTTTAATTTTCTGAAAGGAATATAAAAATTGCAATCCCAATAAAGACAACAATCTGTAACCACTTTAAAACCAACCCAATATTTTTACTTTGTTTTAAATAATCAGAAATAAATCCTGCTAAAATTGCGATTAATGCAAATACTATAAATGACGTAGCCATAAATAATAGACCTAACACATAAAATTGAGTAACAGTATTAATGGTATCACTATATAAATACGCTGGAAAAAATGCCAAAAAGAAAATAGATACTTTAGGATTTAGCACATTCATGATCACACCTTGTTTAAACAACTGTATTAAGCTTTTTTTTGGAGCAGCATCATTACTTAAGCTCACAGTTGCATCACTTTTAAAAACATTAAAAGCCAAGTATAGTAGGTATATTGCACCTAAGCTCTTGATTATAAAAAACAACGTATCACTTTCTTTTATAATAGCAGACACTCCAAAAGCAACTAAAGTAGTATGCACTAAACAACCAGAAATTAAACCACAAACGGTCGCTATACCATATTTACGTCCATTAGTAATGCTTTGCATTAAAACGTAAATATTATCAGGTCCTGGTGATAAAGCTAATGCTGTTGTGGCTAAAATAAATCCGAGAAGTATTTCGTAATTCATTTACCCTTTGTTTAAAATAGCTTTATTAATTTTTTTAATAAGACTTGGTCCTTCATAAATAAAACCTGTATAAATTTGGACTAAGTCCGCTCCTGCTTGAATCTTATCTAAAGCATCTTGTCCAGAATGGATACCTCCTACGCCAATAATTGGGAAGGCTTTATTGCTTTTATCTGCAAGGTATTTAATCACTTTAGTAGATTTATCTTTAACTGGTTGTCCGCTAACACCACCATTACCTATTTCGGCTAAGCGTTCTGCGGAAGCTTTTAAATTAGAGCGATCCACAGACGTATTACTTGCAATTACACCATCTAAATTAGTTTCGGCAATTAGCTCGATAATTTCATCTAATTGAATAGTATTTAAATCTGGTGCAATTTTAAGTAAGATTGGCTTTTGTTTTTCAAACGTGTTATTAGCTTTTTGCACAGTACTAATAAGCTCTAACAAATAGTCTTTATCGTTTAATTTAGCATGGCTACCCACATTTGGGCAACTTACATTAAGTACAAAATAATCTACGTAAGGATGTAAACCGTTAAAACACTCTAAATAATCTTTGGTATAATCCTCAGGCTTAGTTTGTGTGTTTTTTCCAATATTACCACCAATAATAAGTTTTCCTTTATTTTTTTTAAGTTGAATAATGGCTTGTTCTAAACCTTCGTTATTAAAGCCCATTCTGTTAATAATCCCTTGATCGTCTTTTAGCCTAAACAGACGTTTTTTTGGATTACCAACCTGACCTTTTGGAGTAACAGTACCAACCTCTATAAAACCGAAACCAAAGTTTGCCAATTCATTATACAACACCGCATTTTTATCAAAACCTGCTGCTAATCCGACTGGGTTTTTAAAGGTTAAACCGAAAAGTTTTCGTTCTAATTTAGGATCTTCAATAGTATACAAACGTCTATACAATGACGCCATACCTGGAATCTTAGACGTTACTTTTACTAATGAAAATGTGAAATGATGAATTTTTTCAGGATCGAAACTAAAAAATAAAGGTCTTAGAAGGGATTTGTACATCTTAATAGGTTTGCACAAAAGTAATTCTAATTAAAAAAATGAGCAATTCAAAAGCTAAAAAACTTAATAATTGTAACTTTATACCCTGAATTAAAAGTTAAAGGAAAATGATTTCAAAAGAAGATATAATTAAAAGATTTGTAGGTTATGTAACTGTGGATACTGAGTCTGATCCAGCAAGCGACACAACACCTAGTACTGCTAAACAATGGGATTTAGCAAATGCATTAGTAGACGAGCTAAAAGCTATTGGTCTAGAAGATGTCACCATAGACAAGCACGCTTATATAATGGCAACTTTACCTAGTAATGTGGATCATGATGTGCCAACTATTGGATTTATTTCTCATTTTGATACAACTCCAGATTTTACAGGTGCTAATGTAAAGCCTCAAATTATTGATAAATATGATGGAAAAGATATTGTTTTAAATGCAGCAGAAAACATTGTATTATCTCCTGATTATTTTGAAGACCTACTGTTATACAAAGGTCAAACATTAATTACAACAGACGGAACAACACTTTTAGGAGCAGATGATAAAGCTGGTATTACAGAGATTGTATCTGCAATGGAATATCTTGTTGCTAACCCACAAATAAAACACGGAAAAATTAGAGTTGGTTTTACACCTGATGAAGAAATTGGTCGTGGTGCACATAAATTTGATGTCGAAAAATTTGGTGCAGATTGGGCTTACACCATGGATGGTAGCCAAATTGGAGAATTAGAATACGAAAACTTTAATGCTGCAGGAGCAGTTGTAAAAGTAAAAGGAAAAATTGTACATCCAGGTTATGCTAAAGGTAAAATGGTTAACTCAATGTACATTGCTACAGAGTTTATCAACTCGTTGCCAAGATTAGAAACTCCGGAACATACTGAAGGTTACCAAGGATTTTTCCACCTGTACGCTATCTCTGGAGAAGTTGAAGAAACTGTTTTAGAATACATTATTAGAGATCACGATTTAGGTCATTTTGAAGCTAGAAAAGAAATGATGCAAAAGTTAACCGATGAGCTTAATGAGCAATATGAAAGAGAAGTTGTGACTATTGAAATTAAAGATCAATATTTTAATATGAAAGAAAAAGTGGAACCTGTAATGCATATTGTTGATATTGCAGAAGAAGCTATGAAGCAATTAAATATCAAACCATTGATTAAAGCCATTCGTGGTGGTACAGACGGATCGCAATTAAGTTACATGGGCTTACCTTGTCCAAACATCTTTGCTGGAGGACATAATTTTCATGGACGTTATGAGTATGTTCCTGTGGAAAGTATGATAAAAGCAACAGAAGTGATTTGCAAGATTGCCGAAATTACTGCAGAACAAAACAAGTAAAATAAACAACTATGAAAAAGTTATTTCTTTTAACCTTTATTACGTTTAGTCTTATAGCCTGTAAAACGGATAAAACTAAAACAACAATAGATACTGTAAACCAAGCCATAAAACAAGATAGCATTAAAGTTACCAAAGTAGCAGAATTTACAGGTCAACAAGTTACAGGTGTTACAGTAAGCGATTCTGGTCGTGTTTTTGTAAACTTTCCGCGTTGGAGACCTACAGTTAAACATTCTGTCACAGAAGTAATTGGCCAACAATCCATTGCTTATCCAAATCAAAAATGGAACAGTTGGACCACTGATGCTAAAATAACAGATTCTGTTTTTGTAGCTGTGCAATCTGTTGTAGCTTCTAAAAATCAACTGTTTGTAGTAGATACTAGAAATCCATTTTTTAAAGGTGTACTATCAAACCCAAAGCTATTTGTATTTAATTTAGACAATAACAGTTTGCAAAAGGTCTACACCTTAACTGATGCTGTATTTTTTAAAGACTCTTACATAAATGATGTACGCATTGATAGAGAAAATAACATGGCTTATTTTACAGATTCTGGACATGCAGGTTTGTTAGTTTTAAATTTAGAAAGTGGATTATTTAAACGTGTATTAACAGACCACAGCTCTACAACCTCTGAGACAGACCATCTAACTATTAATGGTACACAGTGGAAAAATAATGTTCATTCTGATGGTATAGCACTTAATCCATTAGATAATAAACTGTACTATCATGCTTTAACTGGCTATACTTTATATGCTATACCTACGACGTTATTGATTAATGGAAGTGATAAAGCTATTGAAGTTGGAGTAGAAACTATAGCCAAAACAGCTGCTCCTGACGGAATGATATTTGACAAATATGCCAATTTATATTACGCAGACTTAGAAAATAATGCTATTATAAAAAGAACTCCAGATGGTCAAACAACAACGGTTGTTGAAGGTGATTTAGTCCGTTGGGCAGATACTTTTAGTATTTTTAATAATGAGTTATATTACACTAATTCTAGGATAAACGAAATCACAGGACCAATACCTACCATGACGTTTCAAGTAAATAAAATAGCTTTAGAGGAGGAGTAAAATTATAATTTCACTTTAATTAGATTCACATTAAAACAACACCTACACAAAACAATACTATTGACGCTTTAGAAGCAGACTATTTATATGTCAAAACCTCTCAGATACATGAAGCAGGTAATGGGTTATATACTGCTATAGATATATATAAAGATGAAATTATTTCTATTTTTAAAGGAGAAATTCTTGATGCATCAGAAGCAGCAAGCAGAGTACAACAAAACCTAGATCGTTATTTTATTAATTTATTAGATGGTCGCATCATGGATAGTATGCATACCGACTGTTTTGCTAAATATGCAAACGATAGTAAAGGTAAAAACAATAGTCCATTAAAAAACAATGCTAAAATAGGTTTAGACGATGATGGCAATGTTTGTATTATAGCAACAAAACAGATTGTTTCTGGTGAAGAAATTTTTTGTGGTTATGGTAAGCAATACTGGAAAAAACACAGATAATTTAAAACGAGATAAAGTTTTATCATTAATTTTAAAATAAACATCTACAATTGATTTTTTCTAAGGACAAAAAAAATTAAATTTGCATCAAAAAGCAACTAACCCTATTTTAATCTTACCCTTTGGAAAATAAACAAGCCATTACTGTAATAGACCGTATTCTGAAAAACTTAGACGCTACAGGTATTACTTCAGATACATTAATAGACGATATTAAAACTTTAAGAACTTATACTATTGAGGTAGAAAACCCTTTGGCAGTAAAAGTCCTTCGTTATACTTACGAGCATATCGAAAATAACGACTCTTTTCTTATTCCAATACCAGAGGATACACCATTAGAGGATGAAGCATTAGAATCTGATACAGAAGATGTTACAGAAACAGAATTAGATCCAATAGAGAGCTTAAAGTATGTGATTTCATTAATTAGAAATCTTGACAATGCTTCTAACATATCAGATTTAAAATATTACAAAAAAGCTTTAGTAGAATTTTAATTTATAAAAAGCAATTATAAGTTTAATAGACTTATTTATATAAATAAAAGCCTTTATCAGTATATCTGTTAAAGGCTTTTTTTTGTGAAATTATATTAAGACATATCTTAGAATAAATAAAATTATAACGCAAAAAAAAAGCCTTCTTAAATTTAAGAAGGCTTTTTTTAAAAATGTGGGGAGAGCAGGATTCGAACCTGCGAAGACGTAGTCAGCAGATTTACAGTCTGCCCTCGTTGGCCGCTTGAGTATCTCCCCAAAACTGATTGCAAATATATTTAAGTTTTACTATTAAACAAACAAAAAAGTACTGTTTTTTGATGTCATTTTTTTCGGTATTGATTTTTAATAAGTTAGCTTCAATTTATTTTTAATTAAAAATAATAAACTAAAAAAAGCGTAACAATTTTAGTGTTACGCTTTAAAGACTAACTCAATTTATTTAAAATTTGTAGGTCAAAATTCCTGCAAAATTTCTTGGGTCTGTTTGATTAATATAGCTTGTTCTATAAGCGTTGTAACCTATTGCATCAAATACATTATTAACCAACACTCTAAAATTCCAATGGTTATTTAAAGTATAAGCAACTTGAGCATTGACCTGTGTGTAAGCTTCAACATTAAAAGGCTCTTGATTTGGAACTATCCCTTGGTGAGTAACAGCACCTGAACTCCAATCATTAATAGGTCGTTCGCCAGTATAATATACTCCTCCTCCAACAGACAAACCTTCAAGTTGTTGTTTAAAGCTATAGTTAGCATAAATATTAAAAGTATGCTTTGGTGTGTTTAATGGTGCAGATCCATAGACATAAGATGTATGCTCCTTATACTGTGCATCAATGTATGAATATCCTGTAATTACTTCCAAGTTATCCAAAACACGACCGCTTAATTCCACTTCTACACCTTTTCTCTCATCATTACCACCTTTTGCATAATATCCAGTTTCTTCCCAGTTAATATCATAAACAGGAAGGTTAATGTCTTTATTATTTATTTTAAAATAAGTTAAGTTAAAACGCAACCTACTATTTAACCAATTAGTTTTAATACCTGTTTCAAATTGATCATAACGTTCGTTACCTAACTCATTACCATTAACATCTAATCTAGTTCCTGTTCTAGGATACGAACTGTTTGTATAAGAAGCAAACAGGTTAATGTTTTTTAATGGTGATATAATAATACCTCCTAATGGATTAAAAGCATCACTTTCGGTAGTTTCAGTGTCTGTAATTGTTCTTGTTTTACTGTAACGTAAACCAAAAAAACCTTTTAAATATTTATTAAAAGTAATCACATCCTGAGCAACAAAGCCAAAAGCTTTAGATTTTGCAGCTAATGCGGATTGTGTAGACAGTGCAATATCATTTGGTAATTTATTACTATTACTTGCAAACACATCTATAGTATCTATAATAGATACATTTTGCGAAGTTGTGTTATAATTAGTCGTACGATAATCAAAACCAACTTGAAATGTATGAGAAATAGCTCCTGTTTCTAATTGATCACCAACTAAATCAAATTGCAGCACACTGTTATTATCTGCTCTTGTAGACACCGAATAACCTCTAGATTTTTGATTATATATTGCGTTACCATCAACATCACTAACAACACTACCTAAACTTGCTCCTTTGTCATCCAAATCCAAATTTGACTTATAATAGGCACCTTTAAGACTCAACTTATCTGATAACTCACGATCAAATCTAACTGCATATGTTGTGTTAGTTGTTAATGATTTATCATTCTCAAAACCTAAAAATTGATCATAAGGTAAATCATAAATCAAATTCTGGTCATTATCTCCAAGGTTAATAGTACCAACGTCTGGTGTCCTACTATCTTCAAAATAATCCAACTCAAAAGTTACAGTCGTTTTGTCGTCAGCTTTCCATTGAAATGAAGGATTGATATAAAATCTATCAGAAGTAATTCCGTCTCTATAACTATCAGCACGCTCTAATGCACCATTCAATCTAAATGCAGTCGTTTTAGATGTAGTTAAAGGTCCATAAACATCAAAAGTTGTTCTTGCTTGACCAAAGCTTCCTCCTCTAAGTGACACATTGCCTCCAAATTCATATTTAGGTGTTTTGGTTACAATATTAATTATTCCACCTGGACTTCCTAAATCTGTAGCAACACCTTGTGTAACTGATGCTGCACCTTTTAAGACTTGTATATTATCAACACCTTGCATATCGGTTAGTATCCCTTGACCTCTAAAATCTGAATGTACTCTAACTCCATTTTTTAAAATAGGAATCCCTCTAAATCCACGAGAAGACATACTCTCCCTTTTATTACCATAGGTTGCAAATGTATAAACTCCAGGTACATTTTTTACAGCATCCGAAATGGTTAAATTACCTTGTTGTTCAATCACTTTTTCAGAAATAATAGAAATACTCTGAATTTGCTCATAAGGCGCTAAAGGCAATCTGGTTAAAGCCTCAATTTTATCTGGATGAGTAAAACGACTTCCAAAAACTTCAACTTCGTCCAAATCGCCATCATATTGTAATTTAAACGCTATAGATTTCGTTTCATTATCCGTAATAGTTATGTCTTGTTTAATTGACGTATAACCTACTGAAGACACTTTGATAGTATAACTTCCAGCCTTTACATCTTCAAGGATAAAAAACCCATCAATATTAGCTGACACTCCTACATTAATCTCTTCTAATAAGATGGTTGCAAATGGAATTTTTTCGTTGGAATTACTAGTCACAACGCCTGTAATTTTGGATTGCGAGAATGATAATTGAACTGCTAAAATTAGTATAAAACTTATTTTTTTAAACATGACACTATTTAGATTTATTATAAATAAAGCGCAAATATAAATCTCATTTTGATAATAGCAAAGTTTATTTAGACTAAATCTAAATAAAAAGTTATACTTATTTGATATAGAATAGAATACCCTTTTAAAAAATAGTATCTTTAAAATTTAACTTAAATATCGAATGAAGAAAATATCATCCATAGAAGAGTATATACAAGATCATCCCAAATTTATAGATTCCCTTAACTATTTAAGACACTTACTTTTAAAGGCTGGCTTAAAAGAAACTATAAAATGGAATGCTCCTGTTTATATGATTGAAGGAAAAAATGTGATTGGTTTAGGTGCTTTTAAACATCATTATTGCTTATGGTTTTTTAATGGCAGCTTATTGACTGACAAACAAAATGTATTACATAATGCACAAGAAGGAAAAACTAAAGCTTTGCGACAACTACGTTTTAATGATACGAGTGATTTATCCGAAACGTTACTAATGTCTTACATAGAGGAAGCCATAATAAATCAAAAAAATGGTAAGAACATTAAACCTATTAAAACTAAAGTAAAAGATAATGTGATACCTGATGAATTACAAAGTGTTTTTAAAGAAGATAATACACTTTTTAAGGCTTTTAAAGCTTTAACACCATCTAAACAGCGTGAATATTGTAACTATATAAGTGAAGCCAAAAGAGAGACTACAAAACTATCTAGAATAGATAAAATAACACCTATGATTATTGAAAATAAGGGTTTACATGATAAGTATAAAAATTGCTAAATAAAAAAGGCGACCAATTGGTCGCCTTTTAATATATAATCTAGCTGTAAATTACTTTTTTAATTCAACAGCTGGCTTGTTTAAAGATTTACTCATTTCCATAGAAATAGCAGAACGATCAAACTTTAATTTTCCAGACATAGTTTCTATAACGCAACTATTATCCTTATCATTAAGCTGTGCAATTTTTCCATGCATTCCGCTTTTAGTAATTACCTTATCACCTGCTTTTAAATCCGAAGCAAAACGCTTTTCTTGTTTAGCACGTTTCATTTGTGGTGCAATCATAAAGAAATACACTACAGCAAACATTGCTATTATAGGTAAAAATCCGCTAATTCCTTCCATTATTGTGTAAGTGGTCCTGGGTTAGCATTTGGATTTGTTCTAAGTGGTGCCTGCTTAACAGGTGCGTTAGGGTCTGGAGTAATAAAAGCTGATATTTTTACAGACTCTTTACCAGTAGCTGTGTTAGCTGTGATATTAATTACTTTAGATGTTTTGTTAGCTCCTTTTCCGTTAAATTTAACAGTAAAAGAATCAGACTCTCCAACAGCTAAAGGTGCTCTAGACCAATCTTGAGGAACTGTACATCCACAAGTACTTTTAATATCTGTAATAACTAAAGGCGCTTCTCCCTTGTTAGTGTAAGTAAATACTGTCTCTTGAGGTGTACCTGATACTATTTGACCAAAATCATGTTCTTTTTTATCAAACTCGATTACTGGTAACTTACCTGATTGTGCATCTCTCTCAGAAGCTGCTACTACATTATTTGCATCAATTTTTGCTGCTGCATCTTGCTTACAAGATGATAAAGATATTAAGCATACTGCACTTAATAGAATCATTACTTTTTTCATAATACTTATTTTAGAATTTGTGTAGTTTATTATTAAACTGCCACTTAAATTAATTTTTGGTTTGTAAAAATAATAATATTTTTTGACTACATCAATCCTCGACCAACTTTATTTAATTTTCCTTCTTCTTGATATTCTTTTAACAATTTGTCTAGAATTCCGTTAATAAAAATACTGCTTTTAGGCGTTGAGTATTCTTTAGCAATTTCTAGGTATTCATTAATTGTTACTTTAGTCGGAATTGATGGAAAACTAGTTAACTCGCAAATAGCCATTTTTAATAAAACCATGTCTATAGTTGCGATACGTTCTGTATCCCAATTTTTAGTTTTATTAGCTATTTCTTCGCTTAATTTGGATTGGTTTAACATTGTTTTTTTAAACAAGTTAATTGCGTATTGTTTATCCTCGATATCTTTGTACAACTTAGGGGTAAGGAAACGCTCGTCTGATGTTTCTTTAATTTTTCTAAGTAATTTTAAAATAGCTGTATTTACTGTTGGAAGATCATCTAACCAGGTAAGGTTTTTATCTTCAATATAATCGTAAAGTTTCTCGTTAGGAGCTATTATTTCTTTAAATACATCTACTATAAAG
The DNA here is from genome assembly GCF_002323495.1 of Olleya sp. UBA1516. NCBI lineage: Bacteria > Pseudomonadati > Bacteroidota > Flavobacteriia > Flavobacteriales > Flavobacteriaceae > Olleya > Olleya sp. UBA1516. Next base: position 234,866 of record NZ_DCQO01000006.1, on the reverse strand, counting down.
TTTCTATCCTCTTTAAAGGTAGACGATTTAGTTTGCATGTATTCTTTATATAAATCACTAGCAATTATTTCTTTATAGATAATATCTACATACTCATTATCTAGTTGCCAATTTTTTATATTGTTGACTTCAAAAGCTGTTTTTAAAGCTACGTTATTAGACAGTAGTTCTAGAACTTGATTGTTTATAAATTTTTTGTTGGGATTTTTTTCTTCTGCTGTAGCTAAATGCTTTTTTTGAATAGTTTCTAACTGCGTTTTAGATTTTTTACCGACCTCTATCATTAGGGATAGTGTCATTAAATATAAATTATACATATTGTCTATACTGTATAATAAAAATTTTTGGTCTTTAGAAAAATCATCACTTTCTGTACCATCAAATGCATATAAAACTTGCATTACTTTAACACGAATATGTCTTCTACTTAGCATACTTACAAAGAACTTTAGATTTCAATTATATTGAAATACTTTTAAATTATTAATTAAAAAAGGCGAAAGCTTTCGCTTTCGCCTTGCAAAAATAGTCTATTTTATAAGATATCTATTGCTGATTTTCTTTTTTTCTAGCTTCAATTCTACTTAAAGCTATATTTAATGCTGCTTGATGTGTTGTTATATCATTAGTTTCAGCATTACTTAAAATCTCCAAGGTTGTATTGTAAATGTTTTCTGTCTTTCTCATTATTTCTTGTTTACCGTAGTTTTCTAATTCTGCGTAAACATTAATAATTCCTCCTGCATTAATTAAAAAGTCTGGTGCGTATACAATACCTTTTTCTTGTAATATACGACCATGCTTAAGCTCGTCTGCTAATTGGTTATTTGCTGCTCCAGCAATAACTTTAGCTTGGATACTGTTAATTGTAGCATCGTTAATTGTTGCTCCTAAAGCGCAAGGTGCGTAAATATCTACAGCCTCTGCATACACATTACTTCCTTTGTATATAGATGCTCCGTATTTTTTACTGATTGCCTCTAAACGTTCTTGATTAATATCGTCGATAATTACTTTTGCACCATCATTTGTTAGGTGCTCCACTAAAGATTCTCCAACATGTCCAATACCTTGTACAATTACTGTTTTATCTTCTAGGACGTCTGTACCAAATTTGAATTTAGCAGCTGCTTTCATTCCCATAAAAACACCATAAGCTGTAATTGGAGATGGATTACCTGCTCCACCTTTGTCTTCAGAAATACCAGTAACATAAGGTGTTACTTCTCTAACTAAATCCATATCTGCAGTTTCCATTCCTACATCTTCTGCAGTAATATACTTTCCGCTTAAGCTATGCACAAACTCTCCAAAACGCTTCATTAATTCTGGCGTTTTTTGTGTTTTAGCATCACCAATAATTACTGCTTTTCCACCACCAAGGTTTAAACCTGTAATTGCTGACTTAAAGGTCATTCCTCTAGACAAACGTAAAACGTCATTAACAGCTTCCCATTCGTTAGCATATTGCCACATTCTAGTACCTCCTAAAGCAGGTCCTAAAACTGTGTTATGTATTCCAATTATTGCTTTTAATCCTGTATCTTTGTCGTTGCAAAAAACGACTTGTTCGTGATTATCAAATGATAATTGTCCAAAAACAGGATCTGCTTTTGATAATTGATTAGTGTTGATTACTTCTGAAACCATTTAGTTGACATTTAATTAATGTATTGAAATTACACTATTTGTAATTTCAGCATGCGAAATTAGCTTATAATTAATATTAAAACAATAATTAGCATGTTAAAATGTGAAATTGTTAAAAACTTTTTAAACTTAGGTTTTCATTTAAATGAAAGAATTACAACATCTTAACAAATACTTTTACAAATATAGAACACAAATTATAATTGGTGTTTTAATTACTATCGTTTCTAAACTATTTACTGTATTTGTTCCCAAATTTATAGGTTCTATTATAGACGTGGTTAACGACCAATTACAAAATCCAGAAAGTAGTGAGGTGGCTTACAAAGCCAAACTATTGAAGTACATTTTATTTTTGGTAGGTTCTGCAATATTGTCTGGTATATTAACCTTCTGGATGCGTCAAACAATAATTAATGTATCGCGTTATATTGAATATGATTTAAAAAACGAAATCTACCAACAATACCAAAAACTATCTTTAAATTTCTATAAAAAAAATAGGACTGGTGATTTAATGAATCGTATAAGTGAGGACGTGACCAAAGTACGTATGTATACTGGTCCTGCAATTATGTATAGTATTAATACCTTAACATTATTTATTGTAGCTCTAGTTTTTATGTTTAGACAAGCACCAATGTTGACGCTTTACACAATTATTCCGCTACCAATTTTATCAATAATTATTTATAAAATTAGCTCAGAAATACATAAACGTAGTACCATTGTACAACAATACTTATCCAAACTATCCACGTTTTCTCAAGAAACTTTTAGTGGAATTTCTGTAATTAAGGCTTATGGTATAGAGCCACAAACCTCAGCTAATTTTGATGAATTATCAGAAACCAACAAAGAGAAACAATTAAGTTTAGTACGTATACAAGCCTTGTTTTTTCCAATGATGATTTTGCTTATTGGGTTAAGCAACGTGTTGGTTATATATATTGGAGGAGAACAATATATGAATGGCGAAATTAGCTTAGGTACAATTTCTGAATTTATTATGTACGTTAACCTTCTAACTTGGCCAGTTGCAACTGTAGGTTGGGTAACCTCTATTGTACAGGAAGCAGAAGCTTCTCAAAATAGAATTAATGAGTTTTTAAAAACCGAACCAGAAATACAAAATAACAACGCTGAATTATCAGAAATTAATGGCGAAATAGAATTTAAAAATGTGTCTTTTACCTATGATGACACCAACATACAAGCCTTGAAAAATGTTAGTTTTAAGGTAAATACAGGTCAAACTTTGGCTGTTATAGGAAAAACAGGGTCCGGAAAATCTACAATCTTAGATTTAGTAGGACGTTTGTATGACGTAGACTCAGGCACTATTTTAATAGATCAAAAACCTATTGAAACCCTAAACTTATATAGTCTAAGGGACGCTACAGGTTATGTACCACAAGATGCCTTTTTGTTTAGCGACTCCATTAATAACAACATCAAGTTTGGTAAAGAAAACGCTACAGATCAAGAGGTTATAGATGCTGCTAAATTAGCACAAGTGCATAAAAACATAATCAAATTTAACAAACAATACAACACTGTTTTAGGTGAGCGAGGCATCACACTATCTGGAGGACAAAAGCAACGTGTATCCATTGCTAGAGCTATTATTAAAAAGCCTCAAATCATGTTATTTGATGACTGTTTATCTGCAGTTGATACTGAAACTGAAGAGAAGATTTTAAATAACTTAAAAACAATTACTAAAGGAAAAACAACCATAATTGTAAGTCACAGAATCTCTTCTGCTAAAAATGCAGATCAAATTATAGTTTTAGACGATGGTCAAATTGTGCAATCAGGTACACATGAAAACCTTATAAACACTGATGGTTATTACAAAGAACTGTATTTAAAAACAACTAAGTAAAAAGATTTACACTAAAATGTTGTTTCATTCAACTTTTTTTTTGACTTTTGAGTTTACGAATTAACTAACAACACAAATCAAGGATTATGCATAATAACGAGATGATGGAGAAGGAAGAAATTTTTTCGAAAGTATTAAGAGCAGGAAGACGAACTTATTTTTTTGATGTAAGAGCTACTAAAGCAGATGATTACTACCTGACTATTACAGAAAGTAAAAAGTTTACAAATGACGATGGATCATTTCATTATAAAAAACATAAAATTTACTTATATAAAGAAGACTTTAGTGAGTTTAATGACATCTTAAAAGAAATGACAGACTACATCATCAACGAAAAAGGAGATGAAGTTATTAGCGAGCGTCACCAAAAAGATTTCAAAAAAGAATATGATACTCCAGCCACTCCTGCTTCCGAAGCTAAGACTGAAACGTCTGAAACACCAAGTGCTGAAAGTAGATTTACAGATGTAGATTTTGACGATATTTAATATAAAAATCACCTTATATCAAAAAAACCTTTTCTAAATTTAGAGAAGGTTTTTTTTATGCTTTATTGTAAATCAAAATTAAAATTAGACTTCCCAAAATAAAGATAAGACTTGTAACAAAATTAAAGGCAAGCCAAATAATAGCAGATATTACAAATAACCAAAGTGGTACTACAGTTATACTTATGGCGAACCTAAAGGTAGATAAAAACTCAGCTTCCTTAATTTTTGGTTTTATATTATGTCTCCAAACCAGAATAGGCACACATAATAACAAATAAAGGATTGGCTTTATTAAGACTTTAAAATTAGACTGTTTTACACGCTTAACTTGACACGTTTTAAACTGACTTACAATACAATGATTAACACTGTTGGGATTGGTAAAATCCACATTTAACTTATTAAGTTTTTCTACTATTGAAGCATAATTACTTTGTGGTATGTGAGTCGTTAAGCTTATTATCGAATTAAAAACATCCTGCTTAATTTGTTTAGTCGCAATAAAATCGTCTAAATGATTATAAGATTTAGACGCTAAAGCTTCTCCAAAAAAAATGGAAACAGTACTACCCATTGCTTTAGGCGCTTGGTAATTTAAACCCACTGGAATTAAATGTATTGACTGCTTAGGATACGTATCCCTATGTTCTAAAATAATTCTTGTAAACCCCTTACTTAGTGGTCTAACTCGTCTTTCTAAATTGTGATTTCCTTCTGGAAAAATAGTCACTGCTTTGTTATCATGTAACAAATTAACAGTATTACTAAAAACAGATTTATTTTTAGCAATCGTGCTCCAGCCATCTCTAACACGATAAATTGGTCGCATATTCAAGCTATGCAATAACCTACTTACCAATGGTTTTTTAAAAACACCAGCTCTAGTTAAAAAATAACTTAAGCGTCCAGACTTTGTAGCCAATAGCAAAGCATCTATTAACGCATTTTGATGATTGGATAAAAATAAAACGGGTTGGTCTTTTGGGATGCTTTTTTTTCCGTTTACAATTATTTTTTTATAGTAAAAAAACAATCCTAATTGAATATAAATCCTAACGGTATGTAATACTATTTTATTCAAATATCTTAACCATACTACTATGATACAGAAGTTCCGTTAGGAACTTTGGTTTCTGGATTTAACAAAATAACATCTTTAGCATTAACCGCTCCTAATACTAAACACTCACTCATAAATTTTGCAATCTGCTTACGCGGAAAATTTACCACTGCAACAATTTGCCTATTTAGTAAGTCTTCTTTTTTATAAAGCGTTGTAATTTGCGCACTAGTTTTTTTAACTCCCAAACCGCCAAAATCTATGGTCAATTGATACGCAGGGTTTTTGGCTTCTGGAAAATCATTAACTTCTAAAATGGTACCTACACGTAAATCTACTTTGGTAAAATCTTCAAATTGAATAGTGCTCATAATTACCCTTGGTTATAATTTAATTTAGGACTTTAAAATAAAACTAATTTTAAGTCAAAACAAACAATTATTAATCTAAATCCAGCCTTTACTTTTTAATACACCTTCTATATGCGCGTAATGATGATTACTATGCCAAGCATAATTACCTAAATTTTTATCTAAAGCTATCATTTGATTGTTTTCCGGATGAATAAAGGTACGTTGCAATTGTTCTGCTGTTAAGCCTTTTAAATAATACACCAATTTAGCATGTACTACTTTAATATGTAATAGAGATAGCGCTATTGGCTGATTATAATCATGCTGAGAAGCCCAAGTGTTTTCATCATAGGCTTTTATTACTGGGTTATCTTCTGTCATTGCCCATTTAAATCTTATATAACTATGATGGTGACTGTCTGCAATGTGGTGTATTACTTGTCTAATAGTCCAGCCTCCTAACCTATAAGGTGTATCTAATTGCTTGTCTGACAAGTTAATCACCAACTGCTCCAACCTATTTGGAAAATGTTTTAGTATAGATAACCAAGCATCAATAGTCGCTTCCGTTATTGTTGATGGACATTCAAATTTTCCGATAGGATATTTTAAACTTTCTAATTTTTGATCTAACATTGGATTAATGTAATTAAAAAACCTCAAAAGATATTACTCTTTTGAGGTTTTAAATATTTATAATTTTTGTTTTAGAATATCTAAATAGAACAATAAATAATTAATTATTATTTAACATCTACAAGTTCTACATCAAATACAAGTACAGCATCTGGTGGAATTGCTCCTCCTGCACCTCTTGATCCATAACCTAAATCTGAAGGTATAACAAAACGGGCTTTATCACCTACTTGTAATAATTGAATCCCTTCATCCCATCCAGAAATAACTTGACCAACTCCTACTTGAAAATCTAAAGGTTGATTACGTTTGTAAGAACTATCAAAAACAGTTCCATCTGCTAATTGTCCTTTATAGTGTACAGAAACTTGGTTACCTTTTTCAGCTTTTTTACCACTACCTTTTTGGATAATTTGATAACGTAAACCGCTTTTAGTTTCTTCAAAACCTGCTGCTAATTTATCTAATTCTGCACGTTTAGCTTCACGTTCTGCAGCTACACGTTTTTCTCTTGCACCTTCAAATGTTCTAAAGGCTTCAATTGCATTAAAGTTTTCTGCATCAGCACCAACTCTAACAATTTCTAAAGTTTCAATCTTATCTCCTTGTGCAATAGCATCAACGATGTCTTGTCCCTTTACTACGTTTCCAAAAACAGTATGGTTACCATCTAACCAATCTGTAGCAACATGAGTAATAAAAAACTGACTTCCGTTAGTACCAGGTCCAGCATTTGCCATACTTAATATTCCAGGTCCACTATGCTTTAAATCTGGGTGAAACTCGTCATCAAACTTATATCCTGGATTACCTGATCCGCTACCTTGTGGACAACCTCCTTGGATCATAAAATTATCAATTACTCTATGAAACTTTAATCCATCGTAATAAGGTGTCCCTTGTGGTTTAACATCGTTTTCCATGTTACCTTCAGCTAAAGCAACAAAGTTACCAACTGTTCCAGGAGTTTTCTCAAATTCTAAAGCGACTAAAATTTCGCCTTTATTCGTATTAAATTTTGCGTATAAACCGTCTTGCATTACATTGTTTTTTAATGAACTGCAAAGATATAAAGAAGTTAAAAGTAATAAGTAATGACAGATGATTTTTTTTATCCAATCCTGTTTTACTAAATTTTGTTAGATTTGAAAAAATAAAAAATTATTATGGGTGTATTTAATAAGCTATTTGGAGGTAATGATAAAAAATCAAAAAACAACCAATTAGCTGATACCAATTATATTGAGGCTATTTTAAAGCATAGTGAAGACCAACCTGTAGGTATTGCAGATCAAAATGTGATTTATGCAGGTTATGCAGAGCTTGGTGGTTATTATTTTTTACAAACTTTTATTGTTGGAAAACTAAATATAAAAGCAAAAAAAGGCGCTAGACTTTTAATGGTTAACAACGATCATACTTTAGATTTAAAATCAGACATGGATGAGTTTGAGTCTGAAAACATGGGTGTTTTTGATGGTTATGTTACTAGAATAGATTTTGAAATTGAAAAAGAAGCTGCCGAAAATATCAAACGATCTGCAATTAAAAATATAACACTACAAGTAAAAAAACACGCCATTACTTTTACACCGCTTACCATGGAAGGTTTAGATGAATTACAAATAGCAGAAGAAAACAAAAAAGACCTAACAAATTAACTTGTTAGGTCTTTAATAAAGTGTTTTTTTGGTATTATGCTTAGTTTGCGACTTCACTTATAAATTTAATACGATATAATCGTAACTCTTCATCATCATAATCTCCATCAAACTCGTCTATTGCAACGTCAATCTTATCTGTTTGTGACTCCATAAAATAATCATGGATTTCTTCTTGTTGGTCTTCGTCTAAAATATCATTGATCCAATAATTAATATTTAATTTTGTCCCTGAAAAGACAATAGCTTCCATTTCTTTAATAAATGCAGACATTTCCATTCCTTTAGCAGATGCAATATCTGTTAATGGTAATTTTCTGTCCACATTTTGTATGATATATAATTTAAGTGCAGAGTTGCTACCTGTAGATTTAACCACTAAATCATCTGGTCTTACAATGTCGTTATCTTCTACATATCTTGCAATAAGCGCGACAAAATCTTTACCATACTTTTTAGCTTTTCCTTCTCCAACACCATGAACGTTAGATAACTCTTCCACAGATACTGGATATTTTAAAGCCATATCCTCTAAGGATGGATCTTGAAATATAACAAAAGGAGGTACACCTAATTTTTTAGCATTAGTTTTTCTTAAGTCTTTAAGCATTTTCATTAATGCCTCATCCACTACTGCTCCACCACCACTTTCTGCAGTGATAATAGTATTGTCTGACTCGTCACCAAACTCATGATCTTTAGTCATCATGAATGATTCAGGATTATTTATAAAATCCCTTCCTTTATCTGTAAGCTTAATAACACCATAGGTTTCAATATCCTTTTTTAAAGATCCTGATACTAATATTTGTCGTGTTAAAGCCATCCAATAGGATTTATCTTTATCTTTTCCTTTACCAAAAAAGGGTTGATCGTCGGTTTTATGAGAGCTGATTAACGCGTTAGATTTACCTACAATAACGTTTACTAACTCTTTAGCCTTATATTTCTCATTGGTAGCATCGACAATTTCTAAGACAAGTTTTACATCATCTTTAGCTTCTTGTTTTTCCTTTGGATGACGCATATTATCATCCATATCTCCACCTTCACCTGTTTTGTTATCAAATGATTCACCAAAATAGTGCAATATAAATTTACGTCTTGATATTGAAGTTTCCGCGAAAGCGACAACCTCTTGCAATAGTGCTTGACCTATTTCTTGCTCTGCTACAGGTTTACCTGACATAAACTTCTCTAACTTTTCTATATCCTTATAGGCATAATAAGCTAAACAATGACCTTCTCCTCCATCTCGTCCTGCACGACCAGTCTCTTGGTAATAGCTTTCTATACTTTTAGGAATATCGTGATGAATTACAAATCTTACATCTGGTTTGTCTATTCCCATACCAAAAGCTATGGTTGCAACTACCACGTCAATGTCTTCCATTAAAAACATATCTTGGTGATTGGATCTTTTTTTAGCATCCAAACCTGCGTGATATGGTACCGCTTTAATACCATTAACTTGTAAGACTTGAGACAACTCCTCTACACGTTTACGACTTAAACAATAAATGATTCCGGATTTACCTTCGTTTTGCTTTACAAAGCGAATAATATCAGCGTCTACGTTTTTAGTTTTTGGACGTATCTCGTAATATAAATTAGGTCTATTAAATGAGGCTTTAAAAGTGTTAGCGTCATTCATCCCTAAGTTTTTCAGGATATCCTCTTGTACCTTAGGTGTTGCTGTAGCTGTTAGACCAATTATAGGAATATTATCTCCTATACGTCTAATTATAGATCTTAAATTACGGTATTCTGGTCTAAAATCGTGACCCCATTCACTAATACAATGGGCTTCATCCACTGCCATGAAAGAAATTTTTACGGTACGCAAAAACTCTACATTTTCTTCTTTAGTTAAGGATTCTGGTGCTACATATAATAATTTTGTAATACCATTTGTAATGTCTTCTTTGACTTGTTTAATTTCGGTCTTATTTAAAGATGAATTTAAAACATGAGCCACACCATTTTCATTGGAGACACCTCTAATTGCATCAACCTGATTTTTCATTAAAGCAATTAAAGGAGACACAACTATAGCTGTACCTTCTTGCATTAACGCAGGTAATTGGTAGCATAAACTTTTACCACCACCTGTAGGCATTATTACAAATGTATTTTTTTGTTCTAGGATACTTTTAATGACTTGTTCTTGAAGTCCTTTAAACTCGCCAAAGCCAAAGTATTTTTTTAGTGCTGAATGCAAATCGCTTTTCACTATGTATAACTTTCGTATTTAATTAATTATTTACACTTACATACTTTTGACAAACTATAAATAGTTGCTAAGAATTGAATTCCCCTCTCAATTTTTTCGCTAAATTTGTCGAAATTATTAATCTAATAATCTTAAGGTGATTTAGATTAAGACTAAAGATAGTAAAATCTTTATAAACCAAAAAAAATAAACACATTGAAAACAAAAGCTTCCATTATTAGTAGTGCCAAAGAAACTATTAAACTTGAAGGACAGTCCATATTAAATTTATCAAATTTAATTGATAACGACTTTGCTGAAGCTGTGGAATTGATTTATAATTCTAAGGGTAGAGTCATAATTACTGGAATAGGAAAAAGTGCTATTATAGCAACAAAAATAGTGGCTACGCTAAACTCGACTGGTACTCCTGCTGTATTTATGCATGCTGCAGATGCTATACATGGTGACTTAGGATTAATACTTCAGGATGATGTGGTGATTTGCATTTCTAAAAGTGGAAACACACCAGAAATTAAAGTTTTGGTACCATTAATTAAAAATGCAAAAAATAAAATGATTGCTATAACTGGTAATAAAGATTCATTTTTAGGCCAGCAAGCGGATTTTGTTTTAAATGCATTTGTAGAGAAAGAAGCTTGCCCAAACAATTTAGCACCAACAACCAGTACTACTGCACAACTAGTATTAGGTGACGCATTAGCGGTTAGCCTTTTAGAATTAAGAGGGTTTTCTAGCAAAGATTTTGCTAAATACCATCCAGGTGGTGCATTAGGTAAAAAATTATATTTAAGAGTTCAGGATATTTCTTCTGTTAATCAAAAACCAGAAGTCACTTTAGACACTAACATTAAACAGGTAATTGTTGAAATTTCTGAAAAAATGCTAGGTGTTACAGCTGTCACTGAAAACCATAAGATTGTCGGAATAATTACTGATGGTGATTTAAGACGAATGCTAAGTAAAGTGGATAACTTTAGCGACTTAACTGCTAAAGATATTATGAGTGCCAATCCAAAACGTATCGAAGAAGACGCTATGGCTATTGATGCTATGGAGGTTTTAGAGACCTATGGGATTTCTCAATTACTTGTGCAAAAAGATGGCAAGTACGCTGGTGTAGTGCATATCCACGATTTAATAAGAGAAGGAATTTTATAATGGCAAAAAAAAATGTAAACGAGATGTCTTTTTTAGATCATCTTGAAGATTTAAGATGGCATTTAATTAGGATTGTATCTGCTGTAGTTATTTGTGGTACAATCGCTTTTTGTTTTCCAAGTATACTATTTGATAGCATCCTATTTGCACCTCAAAAAATGACGTTTCCCACTTACCAATGGTTATGTGAAATGTCTAAATTTTTTGGATTGGATGACATGAGTTTTTGTGCAGATTCGTTTCCGTTTATAATACAAAACCGTGAAATGGCTGGACAGTTTTCTATTCATATATGGACGTCCATTTATGCGGGATTTATTGTAGCATTCCCTTATGTAATTTACCAATTATGGCGATTTATTAGTCCTGGTTTAACCTCTAAAGAACGTCGAACATCTACAGGTTTTATCATAATATCTTCTTTACTGTTTTTTATGGGTGTATTATTTGGATACTACATTATAACACCTTTATCCATAAACTTTTTAGGAACCTACTCCGTAAGTACAGAAGTATCCAATGAGATTGATATTTCATCATACGTTGGGTTAATCAGAGCGTCTGTTTTAGCGTCTGGAATAATATTTGAGCTACCAATATTAATCTACTTTTTAACTAAAGTTGGTTTGGTAACACCTCAGTTTTTAAAAAAATACAGAAAATTTGCTTTAGTTATAGTTCTAATTTTATCTGCAGTCATAACACCTCCAGATGTAGCAAGTCAAATAATTGTAGCGATACCTGTACTAATTTTGTATGAAGTTAGTATTCATATCTCTCGAATTGTAGTGAAAAACGAAAATAAAAAACAAAAAAAAGATGTCAGAACTAGTTAAAGAATTTAACGACTATCGCGAAAAAATGAATGATAAAATTCTAGGCGATAACAATAAAATAATCAAACGTATTTTTAATTTAGACACTAATGCCTTTACTGAAGGTGCATTGGACGTAAAAACTAAAGAGCTATTAGGCTTAGTAGCCTCTACCGTTTTACGTTGTGATGATTGTATTAAATACCATTTAGAGTCAAGTTATAAAGAAGGTTTGTCTAAAGAGCAAGTAATGGAAACCCTAAGTATTGCTACATTAATTGGTGGTACTATAGTGATCCCACATTTAAGACGTGCGTATGAGTTTTGGGAAGCTTTAGAAGCGCAGGATCAAGACCAACAAGGTTAAACTTTATATAAATTAAAGCGCCTTTTTAATAAGTTATATTGAAATGCTTATTTTTAGGACAATTAAACACACCAAATGAAGCTAAGAGCCGAACATTTAATGAAGTCCTACAGTGGACGTAAAGTTGTAAAAGACGTATCTCTTGAAGTTAGTCAAGGTGAAATTGTTGGGCTTTTAGGTCCTAATGGTGCAGGAAAAACAACATCATTTTATATGACTGTTGGTTTGGTAAAACCAAATGCAGGAAACATCTATTTGGATGACACTAATATTACCAATTACCCTATGTATAAACGTGCACAAAATGGTATTGGTTATCTAGCACAAGAAGCATCTGTATTTAGAAAACTAAGTATTGAAGACAATATTTTAAGTGTTTTACAAATGACCAAACTGAGCAAAAAAGAACAATTGCACAGGATGGAAGCATTAATTGAAGAGTTTAGTTTAGGTCATATTAGAAAAAGTAGAGGTGATTTATTATCTGGAGGAGAACGTCGTCGTACCGAAATTGCACGTGCCTTAGCAACTAACCCAAGCTTTATTTTATTAGACGAACCCTTTGCTGGAGTAGATCCAGTTGCAGTGGAAGATATACAACGTATTGTAGCGCAATTAACCAAAAAGAACATTGGTATATTAATTACTGACCACAACGTACAAGAAACGTTAGCTATTACAGATAGAACTTATTTAATGTTTGAAGGAAGTATTTTAAAAGCAGGAGAACCTGAAGAATTAGCTAATGACGAAATGGTACGAAAAGTATACTTAGGTCAGAATTTTGAATTACGTAAAAAGAAGATTAGAGATTAATCAGAATGTTGTAAATAAATAATTTATAAATAAAAGCCCAATTGAAAATTCAATTGGGCTTTTAATATTTAATGACTATTTATGTCACTATATTTTTTCTTCAGACTTAGCTTTAATTCTAGCATTCTCTGCCAATATCTTTTTTTGATAACGACCCTGAACAACATCTACAATAATTAAAATAAACAACACAAAATAAAAGGTTGTTTTACTCATAGACTCAATTGGGTTTCCAAATAACTTTAAGTGTGCTAAATGTCCACCTTCGGTAACTAACATTATACCTACAATAAATAGAATAAACAACCCAAGCACTTCATACATTCGGTTTTTTGCTAAAAACACAGAGATTCGATCTGCCAAAAACAACATTAATAATCCGCTAATTACAATAGCAATAGCCATTACAATAAAGGCTGTTGTAGCGTTTTCAATATCACTTGTTAACCCTATGGCTGCTAAAATAGAATCAAAAGAGAATACTAAATTCATTATTACAATACTGGTTATAACAGCACTTGCAGACTTACCTCTCGTGCCATCACCTTCAATATCATGATCTAAATCATGAGCACCAATCATATGCCAAATTTCTTTTATTGCTGTATAAATAATAAAACCTCCTCCAGCTAATACAATTAAACTGTGTCCATTAAAAGCAAAGCTGGCCACATTACCAAATTCACCTGTCATAAACGAAAAAGGCTCTTTAAAAAAATCAATTATCGATACTAATACAAACAATAATATGATACGTAAAACAATCGCAATTAAAATACCAACTTTTCTAACGCGCTTTTGTTCAGATTCTGGTGCTTTTTTTGACTCTAAAGAGATATATAATAAGTTATCAAATCCTAAAACAGCCTGCAACAAAACAAGCATTAAAAGCGTAAAAATAATTTCTAGCATAGTGGGTATTAATTGATGTTATTAAATAAGGATAGTAATATGTATAGTATTATTATTAAAGGGATTGCTGCAAAATGCAACACCACTAAAAGCACAATACTTAAGATTATAAAAATGTAACGTACTGCATTTGACTTAAAACTCCAGTTTTTAAATTTTAAAGCAAATAGTTTTACAGATGAATTTAATATGTAACAACTTAAAATAGTTAACACAATTAAAAACCATTTATTAAGTATAATACTATTTATTAAATCATTATTCTGAAATTCTAAAATTAACGGTAATGATAAAATTAGTAAGGCATTAGCAGGTGTTGGTAGTCCTTTAAAATAACTTTGTTGTTCTTCGTCAAGATTAAAACGAGCCAATCTATAAGCAGACGCTAATGTTATAAACAGCCCAATAAACGGTAATAAGTTAAATGTATAACCTGTCCATTGCATAGTTTCTGACCACTCATCAATGGATGTTACTGCTTTACTATTACTAGCTAATTCTAACAGTTTAAAAACTACTATTCCTGGTACTAATCCACTAGTTACCATATCTGCCAAACTATCTAATTGTAAACCTAAATCGCTTTGCACATTTAACTTTCTTGCTAACAAACCATCAAAAAAATCAAAAAAGATGCCTAAAAACACAAAAAAGGCAGCAAAAATAAAGTGGTTATTAACAGCAAATATGACTGCCACACTTCCGCTAAATAAATTAAGAAGTGTGATAAAATTTGGTATAAAAGCTTTGATGTTCATCAGTTAGTTTTTTGTAAAAATAACAAAGTATTTGTGTCTATTCCAAACACTATGCAATATAGTATTAAAATTGAAGTTTAATATATAGAAAAATTATAGCATCTTTGTAAAAAAAAATTGAAATTGAAAGTAAGTTTACTAGCCTTTTTATTACTGAGTGTCTCATTATCTTTTGCTCAAACCCGAAAATATTCAAACGAATTTATGAATATTGGTGTGGATGCAGCAGCTTTAGGGATGAGCAATGCTACCGTTGCTAGAACCAACGATGTAAATTCTGGCTATTGGAATCCTGCTGGATTAATTAAACTAGAAGACAATCAATTAGCCTTAATGCACTCTAGTTACTTTGCTAATATTGCAAATTATGACTATGCAGCTTTTGCAATGCCTTTAGATGATAATAGTGCTTTCGGAATCTCTTTAATACGTTTTGCTGTGGATGATATCCTAGATACTACACAGCTTATAGATGAACAAGGTAATGTTAACTATGACCGAATCAGCTTATTTTCTACAGCAGATTACGGTTTAACCTTATCTTACGCTAGAGACTTACCGCTTGAAGGGTTAAGTTATGGAGTTAATGCTAAAATTATTAGACGTATTATAGGAGACTTTGCTTCAAGTTGGGGTTTTGGTTTGGATGCTGCTATTCAATTTGAAAGTGATAATAATTGGAAATTTGGTATCATGGCACGTGACATTACCACAACTTTTAATGCTTGGACTATTAATGAAGATGAATTTGCTAAAGTCCAAAATGCAGTAGAAGGTCAAAATCAAGAATTACCAGAAACCACCGAAATTACAATACCAAAACTACAATTAGGTGTAGCTAAATTATATCGTTTTCATTATGATTATACGCTGGAAGCAGAGCTAGACTTAAACGTAAGATTTGAGCAAAATAATGATGTTATATCAACCTCTTTTGCTAGTATAAATCCTGCTTTAGGCTTAGAGTTTGGCTATATTGATATGATTTATCTTAGAACAGGTGTTGGTAATTTTCAAAATGAATTACAGATAGACAACTCTGAAGATTTAACGTTTCAACCAAGTTTTGGTGTCGGTTTTAAATATAAAGGCATCCAAGTAGATTACGCGTTTACAGATATTGGCGATCAAAGCGTTGCTTTGTATTCTAATGTATTTTCGTTAAAACTAGATTTTAGCGTTTTTAGATAAGTTATCTTTGTAGCATGAGACTATTATTATACATTGTTTTTGTACTTAGTACAACTACAGGATTTACGCAAGCAATACCTTTATCCCAGGACACGACAGTAAGTGTTATCACATTTGGACCAGGTAGTAACTTAAACGATGCTTTTGGGCATAATGCCATCCGTATTAAATCCCGATTTGCTGATATTGCATATGACTTTGGCAGGTATAATTTTGACGATCCAAATTTTTATTTAGATTTTGCTAGAGGAAAACTTAATTACCTACAAGGTAAATCCAACTATAAAAACTTTATAGCGTTTTATATTAGTGAAAATCGCACAATAAAAGAGCAACAACTGCGCTTAACTCAAGCTGAAATCAAGCAACTATATGATTATTTAGAGGCTAATTACAAGAAAGATCAAGGAGCTTACCTGTATGATTTTTTTTATGATAATTGCGCCACTAAAATAAGAGATGTCATTGAAACTACTTTAGATGGAAATCTAGAGTATAACCTACCAGAAGACTATAAACAGCAAACTTTTAGACAATTAATTGACCATAATTTACATTGGAATACTTGGGGAAGCTTTGGGATAGATATTGCACTAGGGTCTATAATTGATAGACAAGCAACGCCAAGAGAACAGCTTTTTTTACCTGAAAAAGTTAATCAGTTTTTTGAGCTTGCTACTTTAAAGGATTCAAAAGAAAAATTGGTTACTGCATCTAAAACAATTTTTACTAAAAAAGGAGAAAACGAAAATAAAAACAGCTTTTTTTTAACTAGTCCATTACTTTTAACATTGGTTTTAGCATTGGTTATTCTTTACATAACCTATAGCGATAATAAAAATAACGCTAGAAATAAAGGGTTAGATTTAGCCCTATTTACAGTCACAGGACTAATAGGTATTTTACTATTTTTATTATGGTTTGCAACAGATCATACAGGTACTACTTACAACTACAATTTATTATGGGCTTTTCCTTTAAGTCTGTTTTGTATCCTACAAATTTTAAAGACTAGTCCTAAAAAATGGTTTATAGCTTATATTAAATTTTCAATTTTAATGTTATGCTTGATTGTGATGCATTGGACTATAGGTGTGCAACGCTTTGCTCCTGCTTTAGCACCTTTATTACTAGCGTTAGCAGTTAGGTATATATACCTTTTAAGGTTTTATAAATTAACTGAAAATAAAGCCTAATTATTGTCCTCTAAAAAAGATGACAGTACTTAACGTTTTAACTATAATATTGATGTCTAATAAAAAGCCTCTATGCTTAATATAGTATAGATCATATTGTAATTTTAATAAACTATCATCCACGCTTGAACCATAGCGTGCTTTAACCTGAGCCCAACCTGTTAGTCCTGGTTTAACGATATGTCTCGTCTCGTAAAAAGGAATGACTTGGGACAATTCGTCTACAAAATAAGGACGCTCTGGTCTAGGACCAATCAAACTCATGTCGCCTTTTAAAATATTTAAAAATTGAGGTATTTCGTCTAATCTGGTAACTCTTAAAAACTTACCAAAAGCTGTAATTCTGGTATCATTTTTTGTTGCCCAAACAGCTCCTGCTACTTCTGCATTTTTAACCATAGTCCTATACTTAAAAATCTTGAAAGGGATTCCGTTTTTTCCAACACGTTCTTGAGTGTAAAATAACGCACCTCTATTACCCAAAGCGTTACCAATTAAAATAAAAGGTAAAATTAGTAATCCTAAAAACAAACCAAGTAATGATAACAAAATATCAAAAAGACGTCTGTAGGCTAAATATAATTTGTTTTTATTGTTTCGACTAAATGGAAAATATTTATAAAAATCCTTACCAACAAACTGTACAGGAACACGATAGGTTATATCTTCATAAACCTGAGTATACTCTTTTATTGGAAACCCTTTTTCTAATAAAGTAATTAAATCGGAATATATATTAGAAGTAATATTTTCTGAATTATAGCTTGCAATTACGACTTCAGATATATTTTCATCTTTAATTATCTGATGCATTTTAGAAGGCTCGTATTCCTTTAAACCCTTATATTTTATAGTGTCTTTTTTACTTATTTCGCAATTAATAAAACCAATAATCTTATAATTTGGATCAGCACTAGCAAAAGCGTCAACAATGGTTTTAATATTAGAAATTTCGCCAACTAAAAGCACCCTTTTAAAAAACCTAGGAGAAGAAATAAATGTTATGTAAGCCCATCTCCAAAAATATAAACCAAATAAAATAGCCAAATAAAAGTAAAGTATTTGTAATCTATTTTCGGGTAATGATGGTGTGTAAAACGGAGTTAAAAGATAAAATAAAACGGTCACAGAAGTGGTAAGTAAAACCGTACCTAAAACCGTGTCTAATCGACTTGATTTTTGCAAATCATATAGCTCTAAGACTGTTCCAAAAACGGTAATATAAATGGCAAGCACAATAAACCAGGTCCAATGTTGGTCATACACTTTAAAATAGTCAAAGTCAAAAAAAGTGCTTACTGTAAATAGTGATAAGCCTATAAAAAGTAAATCAAATAAACGCAAAAGTATTTTACGTTCAGAAATTTCAAAGTGGATACCACTACTTGTATTCATTGTTACTGGTTGGTAGAATTATTTCAAAGATAACAAGTAAATGTTTTAAACCAAGTTTTTTACTTTAAAGTGCTAATCCATTTTTGTTTAACGGTGTTCCAATCAAATTGTTCTGCTTTATTTCTGGCAGAAGTAATTACAGATTGTGTCCATTTTGGATTGTTCTTATAATGTAATACGGCTTTAGTAAATGCCTTTACATCATTTGGAGGCACTAATTGTCCGTCTATAGTATTATCAATTAAAAAAGGTAAACCACCTACATGTGTTGACACTATAGGTAACCCTAAAGCCATAGCTTCGATAACGCTAACAGGTGTATTATCAAAATTAGTGGTATTAATAAATACATTGTAATTTTTAGATAAAGTAATCCACTCTTGTTTAGTCAATTTCCCTGTAAAGAACACCTCTAAACCTAGATTGTTAGCATATTTTTTAACTTCTTTTAAACTGCCATCATTGTCAGGACCAACCATACACAACGAACAATTGTAACCTTTTTTCTTTAATTCAGATAAGACATTGATTGCTAATTTTGGATTGTACAAGTTTGAAAAAGAACGTACCCAAAGTAGATTTATGGTATCTATTTCTCTAACTAAAAAAGGATAATTTATAATGTCAATACTATTTGGTATCACTTCTACATTTATATAACCTTTTTCATTAAAACATGCTTTAATATAATTTGAAGGTGCAATATTAACATATGCATTTTTAAAGATAGAAGCACTTAATTTGGGGTTTTTAGTAAGCCGAATAGGTAGATTCCCTCCATGTAAAATAGGAATGTATTTTAAGCCTGAAATTTGACACAACTTACTTACAGCATAGGCATAATAAAAATTTAGCGTACTGTATGTATCGATTAATACATACTCGGTAGATTGTCTATGTCTAAAAACAGTCCATAGCATATGGACCAATCTAAAAAATACATTTTTATAACTAGACGCATAATTTATTTTAAAACCAGCTGCCTCTAGACCTTCTCCCAAAGTATCTATGGTTGTAGCTGTTTTACCTTTTAAAGCTAACTTATTACCTATGTAAACTATGTTTTTCAAAAATGTTTAAAGTTTATATAAAAATATTGGACCTTCGGTATGCACAAGTGTTGCAGGAACACCTTTATTTCTAGTAACAAAATAATCAACATTGAAAAGCTTTAAATAATCAACAACTTCTTGCATGGACTGTAAATTATTGATTTTTTGTTGTCGTAAATGCCACTTAATAAATTGCTCTGGATTCCCTTCAATTAACATAGAAGCTCCTTTACCATCAAAAACTACTGACCGTTTTGTAGCGCCTCTGTAAATATGACTGCCACAAATTAAATCTGACACCTCTGTGTTAGTTTCAATATAATTAGACATCCTATCTATATCTAATTGCGAGTCTTTTACTGTGGAAAAAAAACTTAAATTATGAGGTAAAATAGTGTTTGAAATATCATCTCCTATAAAGGGTACATTTTTTAACCAAGGACTTTGACTGAAGCTTAATAATACAAAGTATAACCCTACTAAATACGGAAATAATTTAATCATTATCCTTTTGGATTTAATTACATTTTTTAATAGAAATGCTAATGCAAAAAAACCTGGTATAATCGCTACTTTTTGGACACGAATTAACTGAAACGACAACCTCAAATTTAAACCTAATACATTATTAACCAATTGCTCAATAGGGACACTAATAGTTGGTATTAGTACTAAAATAAAAGTCAAAATTATTAATACTTTTGCTTTTTGTAATTCCTCTTTTATTTTGAAAGAATATACATAAAACAACCCTAAAGGAAGAATAAAAAATAAGGTTTTAAAATGAAACCATTGTTTTAAAAAAAATAAAGGCTGACTAAAATATTCAGGAATTCTGGCGTTGAATGCTGCATTAAATTCGGCTATACTATAAGTAACCTCTGAAGTTGTTTTGCCAAAGTAAGTTAAGATAAACGGTAGCATACCCATTAGAATACATATTAAAACTGTCATGGATTTAGTTAAGGTTAACCACTCTTGCTTTTTAAAATAAATTTGACTTAATGATAAAAAAGAAACAAATAATAATAGACCACCAAGTCCTGTTATTGGATGAAAATTAAAAATTAATCCAATTATAAAAGCAGCAAATAAGACTCTAGTAAAAGTATTGGAAAGAAGTATAAAAGGTAATGGCAGTAGACTAATATAAAGGGTCCTTGGCATAATAGTCCATAAATCTGAAATACCCCAAATTTCTAGTCCAGGAAGCCAAATAATCCCTCTCATTAATATGGAAACAAATAATGCTACCCAAAAACTATTAATGTATTTGTAAAGTAGAAAAAACCATAAAATTCCAAATGCTAAATGACAAAATAAACCTAAAACATTAATAGCTTGAACGTAATTATAATTTGTAAACTTAGCAATAAACCTTAAGGATTGCACATAAAAAGGTGTATAATACTTAACATTACTTAGATTATCTAAATATAAATCATGTGTAAATAATTGTGGATTATCAAATTTTTGAGCCACCGGAATTATATTTTGAATATCTGAAGATAACTCGCTATAACTAGCGTCTTTATTATCTATAAAATAAGCGACAGCTATTATAATGTTAATAAAAAAAACTAACAATAACTTGTACTTGCCAAGACGCTTCATTTAGTTAGATTTTGGGGCTTTAGTGATATCATAATGCACTGCTTGTAACAATAACTGAAAACCAATTATTATGGTTAAGGTCACTAACATGATAGTCCCTGTAGGCGCAAATATAGATTGACTGCTATAAAACCACCATGTATATAATCCATATATTAAACCAAATAAAAATAATGGAAGACCAAATAATATATATATTGAAGACATGTTAAAATCGTAAATAAAATATGATTTTATAATACGCTTTATAAAGGTTTTAAAAAGCTTTGGTAGAAACACAAAAGGCATTTTCCAGACGCTCATACTTGATTTTTCATCACCATAAATAGCAGGCATTGAAATGTCTTTGATTCTTGACTCCTGAAAATAAAGTTCGGCAATTAATGACGTTTCAAAATAATATCTATTAGCAATATTATCAAAATCCAGCTTTTCTAGTGTTTCTGTTTTAACAGCAAAAAAACCATTTGTAGGATCAAAATTATTCCAATAACCTGTCGCTGCTTTAGTTAAAAAAGATAAGCCTAAGTTTCCAATCTTACGCGTTATAGGCATTGCTTTTAAGGCTTTAAAATCCCTAAAACGATTACCTTTAGAATAGTCAGCTCGGTCATTTATCAATGGTGTAATTAATTCCTCTATATACTTAGTATCCATTTGGTCATCTGCGTCAACCTTAACAACAATAGCTATCCTATCTGTTATTGCAGCTTTAAAACCTGTTTTTGTAGCACCTCCAACACCTAAATTTTTATCATGTTTTAGATACACTACATTTTGAAATCTTGTCAAAACCTCCTTTGGTAATGTTTCATCACCACAATCATCAATAATGTAAATCACATCAATAATCTTTGGTAATTTAACCAATACATTTACTATATGCAGTGAAGCATTATAATAAGGGATTACGACAGCTATTTTATTTTGATTTAACATTGGTAAAGTAATAACGTGGTGCGATTAACATCACCACAATTAACAAAAAGTAACCTAAAATTGTAAATAATGAACGGTAAATATATAAATGTTCTCCAAAAAACAAGGTCACAAGCATAGCTAATACTAAACCATTTAAAACAGATTTTAAAGACTTAGCTTTGCCAAACTTTAAATACAAATAATTGGTTAGCCATTTAAAATATAAAAACAAGCCTACTAATCCTACTTCATTAATTAAACTTAAATAAATATTATGTGCAGAAAACTGAATTAATAAACGATTATTTAACCCAATACCAAAAGGCATAATCAATGGATTTTCAATCAAATAATAAAAATAACGCACAGATAATTGTTTACGACCTGCACCTAAATCTTCATATAAATCTCCAACATCTAAACTTTCTCCTGTAAAAATTCCTGGATTAGATACTTTATTAACCACTCTATTTTCAATGGTTGATGTTATGGCTTCAATAAACTCTAGATTAAAGAAAAACGCAACAATCACGCCTAATGAAATAATAATAGACAGTCCAAAAAACTTTTTAGTACTTGAAACAAATAAGTAACAAACAAAGACAATTAAAGCTAAATACGTTGTTCTAGATCCCGAAACACCTATGGTTGCCAAAGAGGCTAGCAAGGCTACAATCACTAATATTCGGTTAACTTTTAAATGCTTTTGTAATAATAATCCAGTTGCAAAAATAAAAGAGAAAAACATATTCATCCCCAAATTAATTTTATTAGGACCTAAGGCACCAGATAAAAACCCACCATAAGACTCAAGGTAGATATCATTCCATAAAAACGGAACCAATCCAGCATGTTGAGAAAACACTAAAACAGACTCTGCAATAGCTAACACCAAGATTAAGCTAGCAATATATTTATAATGGGATTGTTGTCTTAAATACATTGCTATTAATACAGCTGTGTAAAAAAAGACTAACAAATGATAATAATACATGCAGGTTTGTACAAACCACAACGGTCGACCTTTATAGATACTAAAAGCAGCATTAAATATTAAAGTAAAACCAGCCCACAATATAAAGGTGTTTAAATACTTTAAATAGGTTTTAGAATTGACATAAATTGACACTAATTTAAAATTATTAAAAACTATAAACAGGATAACTACACCTACCATGTCATAAAGTCTTAACTCGTTGCCTCCTGTCAAATCATATTTCAAAGCAGGCAAATTATAAAAATACGAAACCACCATCAACACTAAAGCTAACCTTATATAAAGCGACTTAAAAAGGGACTCTATTTTTTTATTGATGTATTCGCTTTGTGTCATTAACTGGTAATGGTTTGGAATTCATTTATAAAATTTATATACTTTTTTAGGAAACCACTTGAACCATAATTTTTGTTAATATTATAGCTCAATTTTTCTGCCTTAATTTTAGATATTTCCTTATTCATTAATGATTCTTTTATTGCTTTTGCTAGTAGTTCTGGTGAGTTAGGTGGAACTAGCCAGCCAAACTCTCCGTCACCTAAAACCTCCCTGCATTGTCCAACATCTGTACATACAACAGGTAAACCAGCCAAACCATACTCTAAAAGAGATACAGGTAATCCTTCACTTACAGAGCTTAAAACACCCAAGTCAGAAAAGCTTAATAACCGTGAAATATCTTCAACCGGTCCTAAAATTTTTACACACTCAACTAAATTTAAATCAATTATTAAATTGTTAACTTTTTCAACCCAAACCTTATCTTCTAACGACCCAGCCAACAATAATTTAAAATCTACATTTTGGTTTTTTAATATTGAACAAGCTTTTAATAAATTTGGATGATCCTTTTGGTCTCTAATGTTAGCTACGCATAAAATAGTTTTCTCTTCAGACTTTTTAAATTCTATTAAATTTAATAACGGATAATTAGGTATGTAAATAATAGATTTATCCCTTATCTTTAATCTCGCTGAATTCCATTTTTTAATTTTAACATTCACACAAATCACACCATCTATTAAAAAAGAAAACATTCTAATTATTTTCCTATCAGAGTCGCGTAACAAATCACTAAAACCCCAATGATCATGCCAAATCACTATTAATTTTGGGTAAACTAATTTAATAATTAAAACCCAATAAATTGATGTTTGATGTGCATGAATAATTGAAGGTTTTATTTTTTTTATTAAGTTAAATAGTTTGAAAAAGGAAACTAAATCTAGTGCTCTTTTCTTATTTAAAAAACGAACATTTTTTGAATTCTCAATGAATCTACTTAAAGGACCATTATTTCTTGTAACTATTAAATAATTTTCAATTTTGTTTTTGGTTAACGTGTTGTAGATATTAACGCTCATTCTTTCAGAGCCCCCAATACTAAGAGAATCAATCACTTGAAAAATCACATGCTTAGTTTTCATACTTTTAATTATTACTTTTCGCTATTACAACCAAACTAATTCCAAAAATTTTAGAATATAAATAAGGATTAATATTTAAAAAAAATTTCTTAAAAGGCTTTGATATTTTTTGTGTGATACTTTTGTTATTAGAAGGTGCATCAAGCGATTTTTTTGAATACTCATAACCTACAACACTTAATCCTGAAAAAGTAATTAAATTAATCGCAGAATTTATATTTAAAAAAATTAAATGACCTGGATTTTTAATTTTCGTTTTTTGCAAGTTTCTTAAATTAACTGACAGACAATCTTCTAGTGGTATATGCATTACAACATAGTTTGCACGCTTACCTACTTCCTTTAAAAAATTTATTGGATCTGTTATATGTTCGAAAACATCATTTAAAGTCACCAAATCATAGGTCTCTGACGAAAATGTAAAGTCTTCAAAACAAAATTCTACTAAATCATCCTTTATATCCTTAACATGAGGAGAAACATCATAGCCTTTTAAAACTTTAATTGTTTCAAATTCTTTTTTTAAATCTCTCCCTAAAACCTTAACTATATCTCCAGAACCACAACCAACATCAGCATAAGAATTAATGGTGATATTATTTTCTTTTATAAAACTAAATAGTATTTTTTTTATAGCATTTACTTTATAAATACTATCCTCATTGTGCCTATTTGGATTCTTAAAATAATCTCCTTCTACATACATTTATTAAACTTTTATTTTATTGACTATTAAATTTTTAATTTCATTCTCAAAAACATCCAAAGTGTACTGTTGTGACCAGTCTGAAGCTTTAATAGATTGTTCTCGCAAATGCGATTTATCTAACAAACAACTTTCAATTTTGTTAACTGCAGACTCTAAATCAGGTGCTATCAAGAGGCCTCTTTTTCCATTCTCTAACATATTTGGCACACAAGATATTGACGTAGCAATAGGTATGACGCCATAAAACATAGCTTCAGCTAAGGCTTTTGGCCAACCTTCGGACTTTGATGCTAATATTGAAAAATGTGATTGTTTTAATGCTGCTTTTATGGTTTCATTGGTTTGATTTCCGTGTAAAACGATATAGTTTTCTAATTTATTTATTTTTATGTATTGCTGCAATTCTGCTTTTAAAATTCCATCACCATATAATGCTAAGTGACTTGCAATCCCTTTTTTAATTAATTTTTCAACGATTTGTATGGCCAATAATGGACGTTTCCCTTCAACTAAACTACCAACAAAAATAAAATGCAAATCAGCAGAATAATCTCTAAAAATAATCGTTTCTCGATCTTCATTTTTAAAGGTTGCTGTAAAAAACGACTTGATATTTTTAGTCTGATTGTGCCACTCACCATAAACTAAAGCAGTCATATTTTTAGTCCAAGTGGTATTTGAAAGTATTTTTTTTTGAAGTTTGTAACTTAAGGGTTGTTTCGCATTTGGATCCCAATTACCTGCATATTTAGCAGTTTTTAATTTCTTCGGAAAAAAAACCTGAACCATACAACCTAGTAAACCAATATTTCCTGGACATCTTAAATGAATGTGGTCAGCACGTTTACAAGCCTGAAATAATCTAAATAGTATAAATGGTATGGCAACTAATGACTTTAAGATACTACTAAAATTGATAAAAGCGATGGATGGTATCTGAGTAAACTTAACGTTATCGTGCATGTATGCTATATCAATGTCTGAAATAGACGCATTTGTTTTTGGAGCTACGATTTCAACCTCATCTACATAGTTTAACCACAAATTCATTTCACGCACATAAGGTGCATAAGCAAACCATTGCTGTACTTTTGGTTTATGAAAAACATGTGTGATAATTAAAAAACGCATTATTGAATTTTGGGTTTGTTAAATATAAGCGAAATCCAACCAATGTTACGACCTAACGTTTCGGTTAATGCTTTTAATTTTTCTTTAGAGGTAATGATATTTGTAGCTCTAATTGTCATTAATAATAACTCGGTCGCATGAAATTTAAAGCTAGCTTTTAAAGTAGGATTTGGATATTTGACGCGCCACACATACCAACTGTTTCTAACTACCATTTTACCATAATTATACTGGTTTGGTCGTCCAGAACCATCATGATAATGAGCCAGTTTAGCATTTGTGTTAATATATAATGGTCCTAATTTAGCTAGTCTTATTGAAAAATCTGCATCTTCATACAAGCCATAACCTTCAAAATAAGTAGAAAATGATAACTGCTGAAATATTTGTGTTTTATAACTAGAAACGCCACCCATTAGTTGCTCAACGTTATAAATCTTACCAGAAGGTGGTAAAAAACTAACCGAACGTCCATGTGCAAATGTTGGTAAAAATCCAGGATTTGTATCAGGTTGTAAACCAAAAATGGCTCTAATTTTAAATCTAGAGGGCTCACTGCGCATCCAGTTATCAAAATAGAATTTTGATGATTTATTAGCTTTATCTGATACTTCCCATTTTACTTCGTTAGTGATATAACCTCCTACAGCTAGCGCTTGTGGATGCGTTTGATAAGTAGTAATTAATTGCTGAAAATAATCACTTTCTAATACAACATCATCATCCAAAAAGCAAACAACATCTTTGGATTTATCGACTTTACTAATTCCAAAATTACGTTGTTTGGTCAAGCCTCTATTAGACTCATCAACATTAAAATATTTTAGGTTTTTAAAAGTATTTTTATTTAAAACTATTTCAGTTTCAGAATTTGAAGAACCATCTATTACAAGTATTTCATTAGGATACAATGTCTGTAAGGCAACGGACTTTAAAAGCTTAAGTATGGCTTCTGGTCGCATATACGTGCAAATGACTAATGAAAAAGACAAATTCATGGATTCCTATTTAGTTTTAAACTGTTTATAAATTTCTAAAAAATAAGCGTCGCGTTGCAACGTATTAAGCCATAAGTTGCGATTAGAATGTTGGATATTCTCAAATTCAGATGCTGATAATCCTTTATGAAATTCTAAAATTTGATCTGCTATTTTAATGTGACTTGATGTATCTAAAATTAAACAATGTTTAGACCAATCAATATGCGTGTTTAATGGTAATCTACAATCTGTATTTAACAAAATAGGAATGCGTCCTACAGCCAAAGTTTCGTAAAATCTAACCGAAAAATTCCCAACACCTCTTATGCAAAAAGTATAGGCATTACTAAATAGATTATTATAAAATTGCTGAGTAGTTTTTTGTTGTGTTTCAGGAGAATGCGAGCCTGCTCTATATTTAGTTCTAAGAATAAAATTGGTTTCTAAACCTTCATTTATAGCTAGTGTTTGTAAATAGTTGGCACGCTTAACACTGGATGGATAAAACCTCTGTTTATCTGCCAGTATTTTATTAGACTTTCGTTTGACTTGATATTTTAAATGATTGGAATAGTCTTTCAAATATTTTAAAACGCCAGATTGTGCATGACCAACAAAACCAATACTTGGCTTACTTGTTTTTTTTAAAACAGAAAAATCTTGAGTCAAAACGGAAGCATACGGATCGTTTATAAAAGATGGTAAAACATAAGTACTTTTATCCATTTTACTATCAAAACCACCTAACCTAAAGGTATAACTATTAGGTATGTAATTAGTAAACCCATAGTCTCCTGAAGTATAAATCCATATAGGAAGCTTTGCTGCTTTAGCAGCTTTTAAAAGCTCTAAAAAAGGTTTGCTTTGCTTTAAAAACACTGCATAATCTACTGGTAAAACGACAATATTTGCATCTTCAATACTAGAAACAATACTGTACTTTTCAAGTAGCTTTTGGTTTTGCTTAAATACCAAATCAAATAACAACGGAAAGACTTGACGTCGATACGCTTCGGTTAAAAAATTAGTATTTGTGTATAGTTTAAGCATTTCGATTTTACTGTAATTTTTTACTCCAAAATTGACTACGCTCCCATTGTTTTTTATACTGTTTTAAATAAGTATAAGGGTTTTTATTAGCGCTACTTTTAAAGCTGCGTAAACCTAATAATAATTTATAACCTAATAATTGTTCAGGCGTAAAATAAGTTTGATACAACAGTTGTATGGTTGGCGATGGTTTTGGTACAATCTCATCCTCTGACCAAGGATGACTCACTTTGGTACGATAACCACCAATTGGAGCTTTAAGATGGTCTATTTTTATGTCTGCAAAGTAAACCACATCTTCACCTAAATGTCGCAACTGCATACCAAAATCAGTATCTTCTCCATAGTTAAACTCATAGTTTAAATTAAATTTCACCTGTTGGATTAGGCTTGATTTAATAATACTATTACCTGCCCCAAAAATACTAGTTTGCGCTGTTTTTAAATAGGTTTGCACTTCATTTTTCTGCAGATAAACTGTTGTACCTACTTGGACGCCATATTGGTTAATTCGGTTAAATAAAGTCTCTATTAAATTGGAATCAAATCTATTATCATCATCTCCTAAAAAAGTCCATTCGCTTTCTACTTGTGATAAGGCTAAATTACGCGCATTACAAACACCTGATTGATGTGTGAAAGTATGTTTAATCTTGAAAGGCCATGCTTCATTTGTTAAATAATCCAATTCAGATTTTGAAGTTTTTAAGGAGTTTTGTTCTACAATAATTACATTTTTTGGCAAAATGGATTGCGTCGCCAAATCCTTTAAAACATCGTATAAATATTGTTTTCTACCAATGGTTGGAATTATAACATCAATTTCTCGCTTATTAATTACACTTTTGGTGGACTGAATAGGTATTTGTTGTAAATTAAATGTTGTGCTCAGCTGTTTATAAAACAAGCTTTTGATTAAAGGTAATAACGTTATTTTTTTTTCATAAATAAGATAAGATAGACTTAAAAAAAACACCCAAACCCATTTATAATGTTGCTTTACAAATTTAAAAATTTCATAAATCGAACCTTGTTTTATTTCAGCTGTAGCTGAAAAATTTCCTCGTAACAATTTTGGTTCAGAATAACAAAACAACCCTTCAACCATTGCTCGTTTGGCTAACGAATTTATAAAATAATCAAAGTTTATATTAAAATTTAAGTCTTTATATAAGTTATTTATGACTGAAGCATGTATACCTCCAACACAACTTGACATCATCCAAGTTGGATAAGTCACTTTTTTATTGACTTTAACATAAAATGACCGTTCCACATACCCAATTTGTTTTTGCAAATAAAAGTTAGTGTTAGTATTATAACTAGCTAAAATACGTCGATGATGGAATACTGTAGGTATACTATTAACATCTAAAACTTTTAAATAAGCCACATTACACCAAATAATTAATACATCAGGAAATGTCGTCGACACATCATAAATAGTTTGGGTTATAGAATTACCAATAGCAATACATGTAATGGTTTGCATTTTAGCATCCAATACTTGAGTTGTTTTGTATTTATGATGAACAATAATTATCATGCTTCTAGTACTTCAAAATTAGCTTGACCAACAATTGCAGCATATTTAGAAAAACTACTATTATACATTGGTTTTACATTTAAAAAATAGACCGTATCGCTTTTGGCAATCATAAAAAAATCAATTAATGTTTTTAAATGACCATCTGTATTGTTGTTATTACTAAAATTATCCATGTGAAACGGTTGACCTTCTATACTACTAACTTGCCCTTTTTGTTTAGCAAATTTGATAAAATTAATGCTATCTGAAAACACAAACGCATTAATGTTATGCGTTGCCTTAACTCGGTTAATAATAGTCACTAAATTGTTACACAAAACGTCCTGCTCGTCCACAGATAAAACTTTAGTAGTGCTATCTTTAAAATCTCCCATTAATGTTGTAAATCGAGAATGAAATGAAATAAATGGTGTTGTTGTAATAGCATTTAATTTGGCTTCCAATAATTCACTTTTTTTAAATAAATGATTAAAATCAGTACGCCATTTATTCTCTAATTGCTCTGTATTTAAATCCGGAAAAATGGTTTTACCATAATCAATATTAGCGTACACATAAAACTGTTTGGCTTTAGAGTTTTTAATCAGTTTTAATGGGTTAACCTTAAAATCATTTACTAAATACACAGTTTTTGATTTAGTTGGATGCCAACTCATTTTACTTGTGTTAATCTGCCAATCCACAGTATTGGGTTGTAAAAAGAGGTTTAAATCAAATGGATTATTAAAGATTATTTTAAAATCGTAATCCAATATTTGTGCTATTTGATAAAAAGAGATAATGCCTTTTAAACGATCAACCAATCCACCATGCGGAAACAAGCCATCAAAGCAAACTATAATTTGTTTTTGATTGGTTGGCTTCAAACTAAAGTATTTTAGATAGTGAGCAAATACCTTTGTCTTTTTGTGATTTTTACCTAAAAATTGTTTTATTTTTTTTAAAATCATTAAGCTTTAGCGTCTGATATTACAGATTTATAAAAGGTAATATTTTTATCTGCAATACTATTAATATCAAAAGATAATTCGGTTTTTTTTCTAGCAGCACGACCAATATTTGCCGATAACTCAGGATCTTTAAATAATTTTAAGATAGCTTTACTATAACCTTCAATGTCAGAAGGATGCACTAAAAATCCATTGATACCATCATCAATCAACTCTTGTGCCCAACCAATGCTAGTATTTACAACTGGTTTTTGTAATGCCATACTCTCTATAGTAACCATACCTAAAGTTTCAGCAAAACTAGGAAAAGTACAGACATGGGCTTTTTTAATATGTGCTTTAACATCGCTGTAAGGTATTTTACCCAAATACGCCACATTTTGTTTAGCTTGATCTGAAAAGATAGACTGCATTAAAGCAAAAGTAGATGTTTGTCCTGTTTTTATGTCAGGAGCATCACTACCTACTAATTTTAATTTAGCGTTAGGTTCTGTATCTAAAATTCTATTAAATATTTGAGCTAGCTCCAAAACACCTTTTTTTCTGATAATTGTACCTACATATATTAACGTTTTAGGGTCGTAAATTTCAGGTGTATAATTATTAAAATAATCTAGTTGTACTCCATTATGAATCGTCTTTATTTTTTTTCGGTTTAAACCGAAAATCTTAGCAGTAATTTCTCCTGCAAAGGTAGTTGGAGCGATGTAAGCAATAGCTGATTGTAGCGCTAATTTTTCAAAAACAAAATTTTTAAATTTCTGTCGTCTTTTCTCTAGATTGCAAAAGTAAGCATCACTACCATGAAGCTTAATAACTAAAGGTGCTGTTAGCTTCATAAAAGCTGTAATACCAGTCCAATCAGGTGCTTCTATTACATCTATCTTTTGTGTTTCTATTACAGTGTTAATATAGTTCTGAAGTTTCTTTCTATAAAAATACCAAGTAAAAAATGGTGATTTCTTTTTAGGAATTAGGTGGATTGTCACGCCTTGATCTTCTATAATTTGTGAGGTATCCTGATGATACACAAAAACAGTAACTTGCTCACCTTTATTTACTAAAGCATCTGCCAGATTTTTTATGCTAGTACCTATTCCTGCAGCGTGAGACACTTTAGGATGTGGATACCCTGATGTTAAAAAAGCGATGTGCATTAATTGGTTAATTTAATTAACTTTCTACCTAAATTTATAAATGGTTTTTCAATTAAAAAATAGGTGATATTTGAAATTACAAATGTCATACTGCATATTACTAGAAAATTAAAAAAGAAATTAAATAAATAATCTAGATAATTATCTACTTCTAAATAATTTAAACATCCAAAGTGACTTAACCAGTGTAATATAGCAAAATGCACCAAATAAGAACTATAACTAATATTTCCTATATATATAGTTACTCTATTCACAAATAGCTTTAAATTTTGTTTTGATAACAAATAAATAAAAATTGAAAATAAAAAAGCAAAAGGTAAATTGCTATGTATATAATCTCTTAAAAAAAATAAAGATACTAAAGTCACAATTCCAAGAATCAAGTTATTTTTACTTAATTTGTAATCTTTCCTTACTAATAAAAAATACAACAATATTCCAAAGCCAAAAACTGGTAACTGATTTGGGAAATAAAAAAATAAATATTCATTCCATAACCTATTTGAACTTATTAAAACATTAGTCTTCAACAAGGAAAATAAAATTAATGAAATCATAATTGACACTAAAGTGAAATTTACAGCCTTACTCAAGGTTGTTAATTTCCTTACTAAAAATGGAACAATTAAATAAAAAGTCATTTCAACTCCAATAGACCAACCTCCTGGAACCAAACTTGTGATCCAATATGGATTAAAGTCATTGATAAAAAAAATATTAGACAAAACATTATAAACACTTATGTACTCAAAATCACCTAACCAATATCTTGAGCCAAAACCGTCTTGAAACAAAAAATATAGGATACCTATATAATACATAGGTGCAATTCTAAAAAAACGCCTAATAAAAAAATTTTGATCAATATTATTTTTCTCGTCTACTATTCTATTATTAAATGAAATGAATAAAGTAAAAGCACTTATTATAAAAAATAATTGAACTCCTCTTGCTCCATGAGATATTATATTGTTAAAAATACCATCAGAAAATGAAGTACTATATTGAAAAGTATGAGTAGCCATGACTAACAATATAGCTATTCCTCGAAGAGCATCAATATACTTTAACTTCATTATTTTTTCCTCTCTAAAGTTATCTCAATACACTTAGGTTTGTCTTTACCATCAAAACCTCCTGATGGATTAATACCTAAATACACTAAATCAAATTGTGCTTGGCATGAGTTTATAAAATTATAAACGCGATCATGATGTTTATGTAAATCATGAAACTCGAAAACTAAAGCTGAAAAGCAATCCAAATTGGAAGATATTTCATCTAAAAAATCATATTCGCTACCTTCTATATCTAGTTTTAATAAAATATTCTTATCATGATTAAAAGTGGAATTTGCTATTTTCAAAATAGATTCCGGTTGTTTTAACCACAATTTTAGATGTTGACAACGTAAGGTTCTAATTAGATAATTAAATTGTAATGCATTAAACAAATAACGCAGTTTATTAGGCTTTTTAAAAAACAATCGAGCCAATCCCTTAAAGATAAGTTTAGCTCCAGATACCGTAGGATCTACCATTACAATATTGATACGATCATTAAACCTAAACAAATCGTACTCGAACTCTACATTAGAAGATATGCCTCCACTAAATAAAACATGAGATTTTGTAATTGTTTCGGGATTCAGCCAATAGCCACCATCATCAATACTTCCATATCTAAATAGAGACGTATCGTTAACTAAAAACTGATTTTTTATATTTTCGAAGTAGTTTTCAGTCATACGTTAATTAAGTATTATATTAATTGCCTTCCATATATTTTCTGAGGCTTTGGTTGGTGTTTTACCAACAATAATCTCGTACCATCTTTTACCTTCTACTACATTTGATAATTGACCATCTAATATTTGTTTTACTAAATGATCCAAATCGTTTTTATCGGTACAAAATACTGCTGCTTCATCACTTGGCATACTTCTAAAATGAACGTATTTATAGTTTTGACCTATATCTCTAATCCCTTTTTTAAGTTGCGGTTGCTCATAATTATAATAAATGCAAGCTTTGTCGTGCGCAACAAAATCAAAGACAGTGGATGAGCAGACATTGGTTACAAACGCACTATGCTCGCAAACATTATACAACATTTTAAAGTCTTCCTTTGCTGGTAATACCTGGTTCCACTGGTCACCTATTGGCTTCCAAATGGGATCTAAAACGTCAATAATATCTTTATTAGCATGGATTACAGCATCGTATCTTGATGTAAAATCCACAGGACACTTTCTGTAAATGATACCTAAATTTTCGCCTTTAGCATTTAAACGCCTTACTGCATTTGCTAAATCTTCTAAATAATATTGATCTAAAGGTGACGTCGTTTCATCATCACCAGAATAGCAAATGTATTTTTTATTAATATCTAAATTATATTGCTTAAAAAAGTCTGCTCGACTTTGTTTTAAGCTAGTATTATAATGTGGTTCAAACTGTGGTGTTCCTGTTACAAACACTTGTTCAGCTTTCACAAATGGATAATATTGTAAGACTTCACGCTTCATATGGTCACTCCAAACACAATAATAATCAGTCTCCACGACTTGCATCGCTTTGGGTACATTATCCCATGAGTACACAAAAGCAACCGTAGGAATGCCTAAATCTTTTGCAGCTAATAACGCACTTATCGACTGTGTAGCACGTTGCGTTGTACAAAATATTAAATCTGGTTTATGCTGTTGTAATTGTGCTTTACAATACGCATACTTAGGGTTTTGACGCTCTAAATTATTTATCTTTTGTCTAATTTTTTCAACACCTTTTTCAGAAGAATACAATCCAATTAACACTTTGGTATATAAACTTTTTAGCGTGTTTTTAACGCCTTTATAATTAAAAGGAAACTTATAAGTAGGGTAAACCTCATCATTAAATTTATCTCTAGAAACGTTTAATTCTGCATGTTTTCGTGCTCTCGAATATAAGGGTGTTAATGGATGAATTTGATGGTTATCTATCTTAACTTCATTAAAACCTAAATGATCTTTTAACGAAAAAACAGTATTATTCCAATACGTGATATCAAAACCATGCTGTTCTCCAATGGATTTAAAATCTGTAAAGGCAAAGTTTCGTAAACCAACACCATCAGGAAAAAAGACAAATACTTTTTTTTTCATTATAATAAAATCAGGTTATCCTTTTTGATTTTTTAATTTATCACGTTGTACTTGCTCTATGGGTAAAATGTCTTGGCTTTTAAACGTTAAAGCTTTATGCACAGCATTTAAATCTCTTGATAATTTACGTAAACCCATAGGCTCCAAAGAGGCAGCATGATCCGTTCCTTTCCAAGTGCGATCTAAGGTATAATGACGCTCAATAATTGGTGCACCTAAGGTGTAAGCTGCAACATCTACTGCAATACCCAAATGGTGTCCAGAAAAACCAATATGCTTGACTTGATTACCGTATTTTTCAATTAATAAATTAATATCTAATAAACAAACATCTTCAAAGGGTACTGGATAGCCAGAAGTACAGTTATATAACACTAAATCTTTGGCTCTGTTATGCTTACTAAATAACTGTACTAAATCTTCAATTTCAGATTTAGTGGTCATTCCTGTAGAAATATGAAGTTCGCCTTTGTAATGTTCACATAACCATTCTAACATGATAACATTATTATTACAAGCTGAAGGTATTTTGATAAACTTTGGCTGTAATGAAGCAATCTCTTTTGCTGATGTTAAATCCCAAACAGAGGTTGAATAATCAATCCCAATAGATTCGCAAAAATCTTTAAGCTCTTGATGTTGAGCCACATCAAACTCTAAATACTCTCTATGTGCACCATAAGTATCGCCATACGAGTTGGAAGGATTTGGGTGTGGACTATTATATTGTTCTTCCGTTAGCAGCTCAATATTATGACGCTTCTGAAACTTGACAGCATCTACATTACAAAATATTTTAGCCATTTGGATCAACTCTTTGGCAATTTGCATATCGCCTTTATGGTTACATCCAATCTCTGCTATGATGTAAGGTTTTTTGTATGTATTCATGTATTTACTTAATATCTTTTATTATAATTTTTAATAAACTGACAAGCTTCTCTGATGGCTCCTGCGCCAGATGGTTTTGATAATACAACGTCTGCTATGGTTTTAATTTCGGTCATAGCATTTTGTGGTGCTAATGACCAACCAACGCTACAAATGTTAGACATATCGTTTACATCATCGCCTACATAAGCCACATTATTTAACGAAAAGCCTTGTTGTTTTGATAAGGTTTGAAGTAACGTGTATTTATCTTTTACACCTAAAAACACTTGTTTTATTTGAAGCTTCTGCATGCGTTTTGCGACCAACTCGGATTGTTCGCTAGTCATAATCATAACCTCAACACCAAACTGTCTTAAAATCTCTAATCCCATCCCATCACGCATATCAAAGTTTTTGGTATGTTCGCCATCCTTGGTATAAGTTATGGTTCCGTCCGTAAAAACGCCATCAACATCTAAGACTAAATGTGTTATTTTCTCAGCTTTTTTTAATTGTTGTTGACGTGCTATTAATAGATTTTCTACTGTAATCCAATCGGATTCTGTATCAATTTCGTGTAAACTATCTTCTGGCATTTTTACAACACCTACGTTATTTCCTAGTCTATTTTCATGGTCTTTTAACACCTGTTTAGTGCAAGTGTAAACTGCACCATTCTCTATCAACAAGCCTTCAAAATCTTGACGCCTAGGACGCTTCTTGGGATTGTAGTTTATAGCAGTACCATCAGCATTCCATAAAAAACGATGGGTATTAACGACGGTTAAGGCGGAATCTTTTCCGTTATCCAAAGCGGTCAAACAATTATTAATGTCTTGTGCTGTAGTAAAAGGTGACGTCGCTTGTAGTAAGCAAAACACATCAAAATCGTAGTTTATTTTTTCTGCAAATTCCAACATAGCGCTTTCTGTGGAAGCAGTATCTGTAGCGCTACTGTTACTTCTTAAAAGCCCTTTAACTTTATCTGTATAGTGGTATTCTTTTGTAATAAAATCTAATATGGATTGGTCGTCTGTATATACATAAACTTCGTCTAAATTAGAGTGTAAAGCTTCACCCAAAACCCAAGTGTACAATGGTCTTCCAACCATTTTACGTTTATTTTTTCCAGGAATACCTTTTGACCCTTTTCGTAAAGGAATAAAACCTATTGTTTTCATATATTGGGTGACTTTAAAACTTTTTAACAATCGCTAAAATACATAATTTAACAGCGAAAATCTTTCAAAACGTTAATAAAATAAAGCAATCTTATTATTTATTTGAGTTTATAAAATCACTGATTTCTGAGGTGAAAATTTTGGCGCCTTTAGAAAACATATGTGTGTGATCTCTATAAATGTCTTTTTCTTTATATCTCTCATCAAGAGTATCATAAACTATGATTTTCTCGTCAGGACTAACTAATTTTTTAAATCTTTTTAGGAAATCGGTATCGAAAGTCATTAATCCAGGTGTAAACACCAAATAAAGCTCGATATCATTATTACTACACATTCTTTGAATGGAATTAAAAGCTTCTAATTTAGCTAATTCTTCCTCGTTGATTTCATATTTTTTCACTTCATTAATGTACTCTAACTTCTCATTGTTTTTTGCTTTTAATAATTTAGAACCATGAGAAGTCATTACATCTATTTCATAAATTCTTTTAGGTTTTAAAGAAAAATCTTCTCGATTTACTTTAAAAGAATAAAAAAAGTTAGATAGAAAACTTTTTTTGTTGTTTTCTATTAATTTTTCATGAATATATCCATAGTTTTTTAAAGGATTCAGCCTATCAAATCTAAAATGTAATGAATGTTCTTTTATGAATTGATAACCGTTATCAATTACTAATAAAACTTTTTTTGGTTTATTATTATGCAGTAATAGTGTTTTTAAAATAAACTCATGAAAAATAACACTCGAGCCTCGATAAGATAAATTATAACAACTGAATCCTGTTTTTTCCTCTAATTGTTTAGCAGAGACATTATTAGCTCCTCTTGAGGATCCAATAATAACTATATCTTTTTCCATTTTACCTTCAAGAATTAATTCAAGTCTTTTATCATATTCTTTTTTAGGAGCATTTTGAATAAAGTAATACAACCCTTTTTCTACAATAAAAAATAATAATCCAAAAAGCAATATGTGCTTTATAAATAATTTCATATTAAAACTGAAAATATATAAACTCTTGCTGAGTATTACTACTAAATACAAAAACCATAGCGATTATAATCATATAAAAAGCCCATCTAATAAGCCTAGATTGCTTAAGCAGCAACACTTCTATTGCATACTGTTGACGTCTTCCAATCCATTCTATACCTATAAAAAATAGAATAAGCACTAGTAAATTAGTTGGTCTAATGGTTGGTACAGTTAATAAACTAGTACTAAATAGACCTTTTAAATACGTTAATGCTTGAGTAACGCTTTCTGCCCTAAAAAAGACCCAAGCAATAACGGTTAGACCAAAAGTAAGTCCCATTTGCACCAGTTCTTTTATGTTTGGTAATTTTGAATCTTGTGCTACAACATCTAAATTAGTTCTGTTACGTTTGGCCAATAATAATGGTAAAAAATAAAGCGCATTTAAAAATCCCCAAATAATAAATGTCCAATTGGCACCATGCCAAAACCCACTGACTAAAAATATTATAAACGTGTTACGCACTTTCATCCAAGTGCCACCTTGACTTCCTCCTAATGGAATGTATAAATAATCCCGAAACCATGTGGATAAGGATATGTGCCAGCGTCGCCAAAATTCGGCTATGTCTCTAGAAAAATATGGAAAGGCAAAGTTTTGCTTTAAGTCAAAACCAAATAATCTTGAAGTACCAATGGCTATATCAGAATACCCAGAAAAATCACCATAAATCTGAAAAGTAAAAAATAATGCACCTATTAGCAAAGTACTACCAGTATGTTCCGATGAGTTATTAAAGATCTGATTAGCAAACTCGGCACAATTGTCTGCAATAACTACTTTTTTAAAAAATCCCCAAAGTATTTGTCTACATCCATCCACAGCTTGACTATAATGAAATTGACGTTTTTTATAAAACTGTGGTAGTAAATTGGTAGCACGTTCTATTGGTCCTGCCACTAATTGTGGAAAAAAACTAACAAAGGCTAAAAATGATACAATATCTTGTGTTGGCTCAAGTTTTCGCTTATAAACATCTATGGTGTAACTTAAGGTTTGAAAGGTGTAAAAACTTATACCAACTGGTAAAATTATATCTAACGTATTGGGCTGAAATGAACTCCCGAAAAATGAGAAAGCTTCAACAAAACTATCGATAAAGAAATTATAATATTTAAAAAAGCCTAAAAACCCTAAGTTTACAAGGATACTAGACCACAGCAACAACTTTCTTTTAGAAGGTTGTGCTGCTTTGTTTAATTGTAAACCAATGGTGTAATCCACAAGAGAACTAAAAACAATTAAAGATAAAAAACGCCAATCCCACCAACCATAAAACACATAACTAGCAACAACTAATAATGCATTTTGCAGTTTTAAATTTTTATTGGTTACAAACCAATACAGTACAAAAACTATTGGTAAAAATATGGCGAAGTCTAGCGAATTAAAATACATTTATCCTGAATAATTTAGTCCTTTTAGTTTTTTTATAATTTGCAACGTACTGACTTTAACAGGACGTCTATACTTTAAAATAGTTGGTAACTTTAAAAGAGTTGAAAAGCAAACATGCACAAAAGCTTTAAAATACTTAAAGTCTTTTAAAGCATACTTTTTAAAATTATGCAATAACAATTTAGCTATTTTTGTTAAAGGCGACTTATAATACACAAGATACAATCGTATTGTATTTTTTAATTGATGTTCAAACCTAAAATAATTTTTACCTTGTAACTTTCTTTTTGCGGTATCCACACGATGGTTTACTATTATTTTTGAATTGTAGACTATTTGATATCCTAAATCTAAAACCTCTAAAGCCAAAGCTGGTTCTTCACCATAAATATCAATCCAAACAGGAAAACCTCTTGAGGCATCATACGCTTCCTTCTTAATAGCAAATCCACAACCAATAAAATCATTTGTATAATACGGTTCAGTATATTTTGCGAAACTTAAAGCCTCGTTATCGGATTTATATAATCCTCTTATTTCTTGAAAAGCGATTATACCAAGGTTGGTGTTGGCATTAAAATCATCTTCGACAGATTCTATAAAGGCTTTACTTATTGGATGTGCATCATCATCTAAGCCAATAAAAATTTGTCCATTCGCTTTTTTATATAAACTATTTCTGGCTGGCGAAGCACTTATAT
Source organism: Olleya sp. UBA1516 (assembly GCF_002323495.1). Taxonomy (NCBI): domain Bacteria; kingdom Pseudomonadati; phylum Bacteroidota; class Flavobacteriia; order Flavobacteriales; family Flavobacteriaceae; genus Olleya; species Olleya sp. UBA1516. Next base: position 194,402 of record NZ_DCQO01000006.1, on the reverse strand, counting down.
TTGTTTTAGACACTGTCCAATTAACCCATTCAAAATCTTTAATAATGGTTTCGGTTTTAGGACAACCATCAATAAACACCAACACTTCATGAATAGTAGAATCCATTAATTCTTTCAACTTCATTAAAGTAAAAGCTAAATCTTTTGGTCTATTTTTTGTGACTATTAAAAAAGAAATTTGCATTTATTGGTTTGCGGAATAAACGGTTTGGTAAAGGGTTTCTATTTTGGATTGCAAGGTAACACGATTATAATTTTCTTGGATGAAATCGATATTAAAATTTTGAGCTTGTTGTCTTAAATTATCATTTTGAAGCGCATTTTTTATATGACACGCAATTTCAGTTTCATCTAAAGGATTATTAATCAAATAACCATTACTATTATTAGTAATCACTTCTTCTGTAACTTGTCCTGGATTAGATTGAATTGGAAATGCTCCCATTGACATGGCTTCTAGAAGTGCATTTGGCATTCCGTCGGAAATACTATTTGCTATATGAATACAGCTCTGCCCCATAACAGCTAATAAGTCTGTATTTTGAATAAATTTATGTCGAGAATATACGGTAATATTAAAATCTGAGAGTTTTTCTGAAGCTTTTATTTGTTGCTGAATAACGTCATCTGCGCTGTAAATAACAATATGTTTATTATAAAATAAGTCTTTTGAAACTAAAAGCAATGCATCCAATACTTTAGACGCTTTACCAACACCATCATCATATCCTTTTATCAAAATAAGCGGTCTATTATCAAACGGTTTTATCTTAGATGTTTGGATAGTTAATCCTCCATTTCCAGGAAACACGCCTAAAAATTGATTTTTAAAACCATTTTTTAAAACTAACTTGTAATCGCGTTTACAATCTGTGATTAAATAATTAGCACGTGCGTAAAACTGCTGCAATGCTTGTTTTGAAACACCTAATTGCTCAAAATAAAACACATCACTTCCCCAAGATGAATAGATAAACGGTATTTTATTTTGTAACATAATGGGTAAAATCGGCAATCCTGCTAATTGCATTTCAAAACAATGGATTATATCTGGTTGTATATGATCTATCGTACTTTGAAAGGTTTTTAAAACGCTATTTTCATTAATTTTCTGAATGTTTTTATATAGATTAGGTAAGTATTTTTTTATTGTACTCCTAAAGGGAAAATCCCATTTTAACTTCCAGCCTTTTATTTGAGTAACCCACTCTATTTTTGAAGATTTAGGTCCTCCATCAGTCACGTCAAACCAATACACCTCATAGCCAGACTGCTCCAATTGGTTAACCCATTGAAAAAAGTGATGGTTTGGTATGGCTACCATTAAAATCTTCATTATAATTTAAATAAGGGTTTAAATTTAGTATCTCCTTTTTTTACTAATTTAAAAACAGCTAAAGGATAATTTAACAACTGAAAGCTATTAATATTTTTAATTAAATTAATAGTTACATTAACTGTATATTCTATACTATAAACAAAGGCAAAAAAACCTTTACAAATAGTAAAGACTTGTATTTTAATAGATTGAAGATTTTTTACTATTAAATATTGAAGATTACTTATTGTTACAGCTCTGTACATCATGAGTCTATAAATTGAAAGTATTGAGTCATAACAACTTCATTTGATGCATAATCTAAATAATACTCTCGCATTTTATTTTTTAAAGCATAAATCTCTGATCTATTTTTCTGCAATAGCGATTTTATAGTATTTGTCAACTCTTCTTCTGAGTGTTCAGTTACAAATAAATCTTTATCAACTAAATTTAATCTTTGTGTCATTGCTCCAACTTTTGTAGAAAGCACGATTTTACCTGCAGCCATAGCTTCTATACCTACTAGTGGACCACCTTCGTGTTTGGACAAAACTAATAATACATCTATTTTACTTAAGAATTCAGGTACATTTTTATAAGGAATAAAATGTTCTTTAACAATTTGAGGATAGTTATTAGTTAGATTTACAATTTGGTTATTTAACGGTCCAGAACCTGCAATCCTTAATTCTAATTTATTCTTTTTAAACGTATCAACAATAATTTCTAGCCCCTTTTCGTGACTCATCCTACCCAAATAACCAAATTTTAATGGTTGTTGAAATGAAATATTTAATTGTAACAGTTCTCTTTCAAGACTACTAGACTGCTCAATACACTTAACATTAGTAAATCCTTCGTTTTTAAGTATTTCAAAATTCTCTAAAGAATGGACAACAATTTTTTCATCTTTAACAATGTTAGAGTATTTGGTTTCATTTTTTAAAGAACCAGTCACCCTTATTATTAATTTTTTATTGTTTTGATGGCATAATTCTACTATTAAGTGCAACCATTTATCTGTTAACAATCCACTATAAAAAACAATATCTTTATTGCTTATTTCTTTTTTTAATATTAGACCATATAACTTGTCAAAATCAAAAAAAAGCTTACTAATTTTATTCTTTACTAAAAACAGGTTTTCAATCTGTAAATTGTTTTTCCTTTTTATAATTTGTGAAAAACACCTAATAAAAAAAGATTTTAATGCAACTCTTTCAAAAGAATTCATTTTTTTTTCTCCTAAATACTCATCTACAATAGAAAGCGAAGAGACAGGAATTGTTGAAAAAACAGATGTATGATATTTTTTTGTAAATTGTTCTAAAAAAAAAATACTATTTATTTCCCTTCCTCCTGATTCAGAAATAGGACCAATAATTAGAATGTTTTTTTTACTCATCTTTTTATACTTTGTTTTAATTAGTAAATTTAATATTGTCTATCCACATAATTAAACACTTGAGTCTTAGTTAATCCTTTTCTTTTTAATAAATATCTTAATAAAGGTTTAATTTTTATAGCACGTTTAAAAAGTTTATTGATTATAAAATACTTAACTGCATTTTTCTTTAAAGTTTTTAAAGACGAATAGTCAATAAATTTTTGTTCTCTTTTTTTTAGAGTCTCAAAGTTTTCTTGCATCCATGGTTCAAACACATTACCTAAGTGATATGCATTATTAGTATAAGTAGCCAATCGATAACCATCAGTTAAAACTACTGGTTTATCCATATATAAAAACTCGCTATCTCCATCTATTAAATAAGCGCTATTTTCTTCTGGAAGTGCTTTAAATACTTCTGATTTATAGGTAGCAACAAAATGAGAACAGCCTAAAACTGCAACAGTATTGTCTTTTGCTGTTAATGTACCAATGCTATCACCAAATTCTTCTGGTAAATGGGTCCACCCTATACTTTTTGCAAAATTCTCTAAGGCATCAACATCTTTTACTTTTTTAAATTTTAATTTATTTGAAAACAAATATTTGCTCCAAATGTTTGCTGTTAAATCTAAATGCTTTCTGTAAACAGGGACAGGACACACAGCTCCTGCTTTTGGAAAAGATTTAAAAACAGAAACAACCTCATCTTCCCAATGATCCAAAAATAAAACATCTGCATCTGTAATGGTTACCAAACGCTCTTCTACTGTGCGTAAAGCTTTTAATAGGCTATTAATTTTTCCTATGCCTTCTTTTTCTATAATAAGCTCATCAATATCATGCTCTTGATATAATTGTAAAAGTCTTTGATTAACCTCAAAAGAACATTTATTACTAATAATAGAGACTTTTAATTTTGAGCTTGCAGTTTTTAAGATTGAAAATAGACATAATTCAAAAATCTGATAGGCATCTTTAAAGTAATCATTTTCATGTGGAATGTGTAAAGGTATTATTATCCTATGGTCACATGGCTCTTTAACAACTAACTTACCGCCTTTGGTAGGGTTATATCCTTTACGCATATTATAATTTACTGTAATGTTTAACTAGTTTTAAAACACCTTCTTCTAACGACATCAAATCTCTGCCTAAAACTTTTTTCATTTTTGAAGTATCTGGACAACGTCTAGCCATATCTCCTTCTTCTAATGCTGGTAAATGAACAATATTACTTTTTGAATTGGTTAACTTAATAATGGTTTGAGCAAGTGATAAAATAGTTTGCTCTAAGTCACTACCAACATTTAAAACTTCATTAATACAAGACTTATCTGTAATTGCTTTAATACAGGTCTCAACATTGTCGTCCACATAGCAAAACGATCGTGTTTGCAAGCCATCTCCATAAATATTAATATCTTTATCTTGCAGTGCTAATTTTAAAAAACGTGGTAGTACAAAATCTTCACTTTGATTTGGACCATAAGTATTAAAAAACCTAAAAATGGTATACTCTAAGCCATATTCTTGATAGTAAGATTTAAAAAAAGCTTCGCCAACATTTTTGACTATAGCATAAGGTAATCTAGAATTTAATGGCGTCGTATTTTCATTTTGAGGGATTTCAAAAGGCTCTCCATAAACTTCTGAAGAGCTTGAATAAAACACCCGTTTTACACCAGAATTTTTTGATAACGATAGCACATTTTTAATACCCTCAATATCTTCAAGAACACTCATAGGGTTTTCTAACGTGCGCTTAACACCAACCATGGCTGCATAATGAAACACATAATCAAAATCATAACGTGCAAAAACTGGAGCAATGTCATTATAAGTATTAATATTGGCTTTAATAAATTTTACATTATCTAGTTTTGGCATTTTATTAAGGCTTCCTGTAGATAAATTGTCAACAATTATAATTGTATTTGATTTATCGCTAGCTAAATGTTTTGCTAGTGTGCTACCTACATTTCCTGCGCCTCCTGTTATTAAATATGTGGTCATCTATTAGTATATTTTTACAAATCTAAAATTATAAATACAAACTTAGTGTGTCTAAATAAGCTTTAGCTATAGTTTTCTTAGAATGATTTGCATTATAAATTTCAATATAATGATTTTGAATTTGTTTTATCTCTTGATTACTATAACTTGAATATTCTATTATCCTTTCAGATAGCATTTGACTATCTTTTACATTAAACCACATACGGTTATTATTGACAAAACGCTCTTTCATTGCACCAACTTTAGTTGATATGATTGGAATACCTAGCAATGCTGCTTCCAAAGCATTATAAGGTCCAGCTTCTTCAATGGAAGCTATAATTAGGCAATCAAATTGAGAAATGGTTTTAATCATAAAATCATAGTCTAAATGACCATAAAATTTAATATTCAAATTTTTAGCTTTCGATTTTAAATACTCTAACTCTGGTCCATCCCCAACGATATGTAATTCTAAGTTTTTGTATGCTTTTAAATTATTAAAGGCTTCTATTACGGTTATTATATCTTTATTTTTATCCAACCTAGAAGCACAATAAAACTTTCTAATAGGATTAGTTTTAGTTTTTTGAAAATTTATAATAGCTTCTTCTTTAAAGACACATTGGTCAATTACTTTGTAATTAAGATTACTTTTATTGCTAAATATTTTGGAGTTTTCTTTTGAGTGATTCAAAAATAAACTAACATGTTTTAAGTAAGAAAAATAAGTGTCTTTTAAATTAATTTTAGGAATAGTTCCTGTTGTTCTGAAAACAACTTTCTTATTATTTTCTTTGGCTGCTAAAATAATTTCTTTGGTGTAGTTAGATGTTAATTGAGCTATAATTACTATTAAATCCGATTGCTGAATTACTTTTTTTAATGATTTATTTTTTTTGCGATCAAGTCTTCTAAATTGAAGATTTGCATAATTTAATTTAATTCCTAGATAAGCTTTTATTTTATCCACAAATGACTTGTATTTTGTATAAATAACAAGACTTGGGTTGACTATATATAAATCATTATTTTTCTCAACCGTTTCAGTAGAAAATATCGAAACCTCATATTTTGCCATCAAGGCATCTGCAATAAAAGCAGCCTCAATTTCTCTACCTCCTCTAGAGTTAATCGGTCCGAGAATAGCTATTTTTTTTTTAAACTTCATTTAATTTGAACAGAAGTAACGATTTATCTTTAAATTTTCCATTCGCCTCTTTACAATTTTCATTAATTATAGTTAGCGGTTTTGGAAAATTAAAAGGAGCTTTCTCCATGTTTAATGGTCTCCATTGGCTTGAAATTTTAATATCTTTATTATCTTTTAAATCGACAAATGAGGTTACAAGCAAGTATTTTGATTTAGTTGATTTAATGTTTTCAATTGCTTTAAGTATTTGACTAAATTTTAAATGCACAAATAAATCTCTTACAATAATCAGATCTACATTTTCTAGAGTATCAAAAACGATATCGATTTCTTTAAAAGAAATATTATTTGATTTGTACTTAGAGTTATTATTCTTAATAATTAAAGGAACTATATCTCCTCCAATATAATTGATTTTACTCAAGTCAATATTTTTCATCCAATAAAAATCACCACATGGCAAATCTAAAAGACTTTTTATATTGTAATCGCTTAAAATTTGTGGTAATTTTTTTCGAATTTCTTCGGTTTGTATTAAATCTGAACCAGGTCCTGATTTAGATGGACTTTGTTTAGTATGATTAAAACCGTCATTTTTATAAATACTAGCAAATTTAAATTTATTAAACCATTTATATCTTGAAAGCAACTCTTGAAATTTATATTTTAATCTTGAGACCATTGATGCGACATTATTATATTACCATGAAACTGTTCTTTAAGTTTTTGTTTTAGACTGTACCCTTTTGAGGAAATAATTTCTATTTTTTGAAGATTTTCTAAACGCTTCACCTCATTATTAGTCATGTTAATAACATTTAAATCTAAATAATAAGTACCTAAACTTAAATTTAAACCGACTACATCACAAAGCAAATTTATTTTATCCTCTTTGGTCACTTTAAAACCGGATAAGTAAGTGGAAAAAGTTGTTATTACTTTTCCTTTTCCATTCATAATAAAAACTTCAATTTCTAAATCTATGGCTTCTCCTAATTGCTCTAGCTCTATGACTATTTCAAATGGCTCATTAAAGCCTATAGCATCAATTTTGTTTTTGTTTTTAAAAAGGTTAAACTTTACTAGTTTATATTTATCAAAAAAAACAAATTCTTCTAAATCCTGATTTTCCTTATATTCATTTAAATATGCAGACACTACTTTCTGGGTTGCGTCCGTCATTTTCACTTTTCCATTTACCAATAAAACACATCTTGATGTAAGCGTAGAGATTGCATTCATATCATGACTAACAAATAATACTGTTCTACCTTCTCCACGACTAATATCCTGCATTTTACCAATTGCTTTTTTCTGAAATTCTGAATCACCAACCGCTAAGACTTCATCAATCACTAAAATCTCTGGTTCTAAAAATGCTGCGACAGCAAAGGCTAATCGTACAGTCATACCAGAACTGTAACGTTTAACTGGAGTATCTATATAACGCTGACAACCCGAAAACTCGATAATTTCGTCAATTTTAGACGAAATTTCTTTTTTACTCATTCCTAAAATGGCACCATTTAAATACACGTTTTCACGTCCAGTCATTTCGCCATGAAAACCTGTTCCAACTTCTAATAAAGACGCTATACGTCCTTTAGTTTTAATCTCGCCTGTAGTTGGTCCTGTGACTTTAGATAAAATTTTAAGCAAAGTAGATTTACCTGCGCCATTTTTTCCTATAATTCCTAAAACCTCACCACGTTCAACTTCAAAATTAATATCCTGTAAAGCCCATACGTATTCTGACTGTCCTTTAGTACTACGATCATTACTCTCACCTACTTTTAAATAAGGATCTTCTTTCCCTCTAAGTTTGCTCCACCACCTATTTAAATCATGACTTATTGTACCTGTACCAACTAGTCCTAAACGGTATTGCTTAGAAATGTGTTCTGCCTTTAAGATAATGTCTTTTTCTTTCATATTACACAGTATCTATAAAAGACTTTTCGGTTTTATTAAATATAACTAATCCTATTAAAAACAAGATAACACTTATTGTTCCTGCATATAAAAATTGTGATATTGAAAAATCTCCAATACCCAAAGTCATATATCTAAACAATTCAATTATTGTGGTCATCGGGTTATATTCAACTAGCCAAGAATACTCTGGCACCTTTTCTTTAAAATAAGATAAAGGATACATAACTGCAGATCCATACATAAGTAATTGTACACCAAAACCTACTAAAAAGCTCAAATCGCGATATTTAGTGGTCATCGATGAAATAATCATTCCAAAACCTAAACCAAGTAAACCCATAAAAGCAATTAAAATGGGTAGTAGAACTATAGCTAACTGAGGAAATGCATTGTAAGCAGAATCTGTAAAAAGCACGAAATAAAAATAAAAACAAGCAAATACCAATAACTGAATTCCAAACTTTATAAGATTAGAAAACACAATGGACAATGGTGTAATAACTCTAGGAAAATACACCTTACCAAAAATACCTTGATTCACTTTAAAGGTATCACTCGTACCAGTTAAACAAGAACTAAAATAGTTCCAAGAGGTTATTCCTGCTAAATTAAATAAAAAGGAAGGGATCCCATTACCAGTAGGTATAGCTGCAAGGTTATTAAATATAAGTGTAAAAATTACTGAGGTAAACAAGGGTTGTATAAAATACCATAATGGCCCTAATATAGTTTGCTTGTATTGCGTGATTATATCTCGTTTTACAAATAAAAAAAGCAAATCACGATACCTCCAAATCTCTTTAAAATTAAGATCTATAAGCTTTTTTTTGGGTGAGATGGTGTATAGCCAATCTGATTTAATATGTTTACTCTCCAAATTTATTATTTTATTGCTTATTTAAATGGATTTAAAAATGCTAGAATTTTTTTAGTAAAGGATGTATTCTTCTTTTCCTCCTCATGGTAACCATTAGTATAGTTCCCATAACCGTAGCCATATCCATAACCGTAGCCATAACCGTATTTACCTTTTTGGTCATAACCATTATATAAAAAACTAATATTTTTAATTTCTCCTTTTCTATATTTATCGTTGATTAATGTTAGCATCTCTTTTTTAGAGTAGTCTTGTCTAACAACGTATAAAGATGCGTCTGCATACTCTAACAGCTCTAAAGCATCTGCTACTAATCCAATTGGAGGTGTATCTAGGATAATATAGTCATATTGCGTTTTAAGATTAGCCATTAACTCATCCATTTTTTCGCTAATCAATAATTCTGATGGGTTTGGAGGAATAGGACCAGAAGTTATAACATCTAGGTTGTTAACTTTAGTGTTTTGAATCACCTCATCCAATGTTTTTTGTCCAATAAGGTAGTTTACTGCTCCAATATCATTTTGAATATCAAAATCCCCAAATATTTTAGGTTTACGCAAATCTAATCCTACTAATACGGTTTTTTTACCGCTTAGCGCAAATACTGTAGCAATATTGATAGAACAAAAGGTTTTTCCTTCTCCACTAACAGAGGAAGTAACCATGACAGTTTTAGTACTATCAATGTCGTGCTGCTTATACATGTATTGCAAACTAGATCGAATAGCCCTAAAAGCTTCTGCTACAGCAGACTTTGGCTTACGGTGAACAGCAAGATTATTGTCTAAAACATTTTTACCAACCACACCTAGCATAGGTATAGTACTTATATTCTCTAAAGTTTGTGGATTGTGTATTTTGGTATCCAAAAACACGACTAAAAAAGCTAATAACAATGGAGGCAGGATACCACCAAACAAAGCAAACATGTATCTAGAACTTAACTTTAGATCTATAGGTTGTGCTCCTGTATTTTTTGCGGGATCAATCCATAAAATATCTGATACTGTTGCTGCTTTAATTATATCAGCTTCACCACGCTTAGACAAAAATAAATTATAGGTTTTCTCGTTTAATAAATATTGTCTTTCAATGTCCAATAAATTCTGTTGGTCCTTAGGAAGCTTATTAAATTGACCTCTTGCTGAGCCTATTTTACCATTTATACTACCTAACTCTCTCTCAATACCAATAGATGCAGAGCTAATATTTTCCAACAATACCAACTTGATACTTTCAATTTGACTATTTAAATCATCAAAAATAGAGGCTCCTGGTTTCACTGTTGATTCAAATTTGGCTTTTTGAATAGATAGTGTGTTTATTTTACTAATGTTAGCCAATATATTACCATCATCAATACCTGCGACAGAAGGAGCAGGTAAATTTGTAAAATTATTACTAGTTAGAAGATATTTTTTTAAGCTGGTATAATATGCCTTTTTACGGTTAACGTCATCACGTTGCAACTCTAAATCGGATAATTTTGAAGATAATAACTCACTTTCTTGATCTAAGTCATAAATTCCGTTTTTAGATCTATAATTGTTTAATGCATCAGCATTTCCTGTTAAAGAATCTTTTACACGACTTAATTGGCTATCAATAAAATTAATCGTATTTGTTACAAATAAGTTTTTTCTGTCTAATTGCTCTTTAGATACTACTCGAACGGTTTCATTTAGATAATCCTCAATTTTTTTAGTGTTATTATCAACCATACTAAGGTTAATTATAGCAGAGTTTCTTGGATTAGTTATGGCAAGCCCATCTCTGTACTTCGCAACTACAGCATCAAAAGCCTCCATTTTTAAAAAATAAGTTTCCCCTAACTTAGGTTGCCTATCTTTATCTAATTTAAAAAAACCTTTTAAATAGGGTAAATCAATATATTCACCTAAAATTACACGCTTAGTAATCAACCCTATTGGCACATCAACCACGTTTAATTGAAGGTCAGAATATTTTTGAGCACTAACCGATTCTGATTTAAAATCAAATTCTAACTCAATCTCATGACTATTAATAAAGGAAACCTTAACAGGTGTATTTAATAACTGATAACCAGATGAATCTGGAATAAATCTAAATGGTGCAGCTTTATAAATATCGTCTTTTCTAAACCTAGATTGTTTTAAATAAGTTATGTAAAACTGTAAATTATCCACAACCTGCTCATGCAAACTTCTAGATTGTAATGTGTTTATAACCGTTTGAACTTTACCTGAAACACCTCCATAATTAAAGGTTAAATTAGTGTTTGTAGTAAACAATGGATTTTTATCATCTTCTATGGATATCTTAGTTGATAGTCGAAAAGATTGTTGTTTTCTGATGTTTTGTTGGTAGACTATAAAAACACCAATACCAACACATATAACAAACAACTTCCAATAACTAAGCGCTTTAAATAAAAATGCTTTTATATCGAATGCTGGACTTGAGTCTAAAACATCAAATTCGTCGTTCATGTTTATCTTTTAAAGGTTTTTGGCTAAAAAGTAAGTAGACACCAAAACTGAAAATATACTAGCTATTGTAGTAAATGTTTGTGTAGCTGTCTGTCCTGCTCCCAAAGCTTTTCTTTTAAGCGGTTTAACTAATATCATATCATTAGGCTGAATATAATAATATGGCGATTTTAAAGCTGCCACATCTGTTAAATCTATATGATGTATTTTCTGTCCATTTGGATATTGCCTAATAACAAGGACATCTTTACGATCTCCAGTATCTGTAATATCTCCTGCATTAGCTAAAGCTTCAATGATATTAACACGATCCTGAAATAAGGTCAATACGCCTCCTCCACCTACTTCTCCTGTTACAGTGTAACGTAAACCAGCTAGCTTAACAGTTATAAAAATTTTAGAGACATCTTTTAAATATTTATCTAAAAGTGCTTCTTTAACCTTGTCTTCAATTTCTTCAGTAGTAAATCCTAAAACATTAACTTTATCAAGAATAGGAAATTCAATATTACCATGTAAATCAACCGTAAAACCACTAAAATATAAATTACCATTACCTGTTGTCCCTGCACTTAGCTCTGTTGGCTGAAAAATTTCCACCAACTTTTTAAGTTCGCTATCTGTAGATTTAATACTAATACTTAAAATATCATTAACCTGAACACGATAAGGAGATGCTAAAGCCTGTAATTGCAACGAGTCGTTTATAACCGTACCTTTATCTTGCAAGTAAACAACATCTTTTTGAGTAATACATGAGGTACTTACAAGTCCAAGCACTAGGACAAGATACATTACAATTTGCTTCATTTTTACAGGTTTGTTAATTCACAAATATAACCTTTAGCACTTTAAAACAAAACAACTAACAGGGTTTTTGATTTTAAATTCAAAAATTAAGCACCAACCTTAACTATTATTGTTTTTAAAACCTTTTTTTGGTTACTAGATTATTAACCAAACAACTTTTCACTTTTAAATATTCTACATTTCACTTATAATAACCATCTTTGCTAAAAATTACACGCATTGAATTATTTAACTGTAGAAAACATTGCCAAATCTTATGGCGAATTAACATTATTTGAAGGCTTATCTTTTAGCGTCCATAAAGACCAAAAGATTGCTTTTGTAGCTAAAAACGGAACAGGAAAAACCTCCATTTTAAAAATGCTTGCTGGTTTTGATGTTCCTGATACTGGTAATATTATTTACAGAAAAGATATTAAGGTTGCTTTTTTACCTCAAGAACCAATTCTAGACCCAGAATTAACCATTGAACAAACCATATTTAATGCAGACAATCCTGTTTTAGATATTATTAAAAACTACGAAAAAGCATTACTTAATCCTGAAGATGAAGATGTTTACCAAAAAGCGTTTGAGCAAATGGACAGACACAATGCTTGGGATTTTGAAACACAATACAAACAAATACTTTTTAAATTAAAATTAGACAATTTAGATCAAAAAGTTAGCGTACTGTCTGGAGGTCAAAAAAAACGTCTTAGCTTGGCTAATGCTCTAATTAATAAACCAGACTTATTAATTTTAGATGAGCCAACCAACCATTTGGATTTAGAAATGATTGAATGGTTAGAAGCTTTTTTTGCCAAAGAAAACATCACTTTATTTATGGTTACTCACGACCGCTTTTTTCTAGAGCGTGTGTGTAACGAAATTATAGAGCTTGATCATGGCGAATTATATAGCTACAAAGGAAACTACTCCTACTACCTTGAAAAAAAAGAAGAACGTATAGCTAGAGAACAAGTAGAAACTGGTAAAGCAAAACAACTTTTTAAAAAAGAATTAGTTTGGATGCGTCGTCAACCAAAAGCACGTACTACCAAATCTAAATCTAGAATTGATGACTTTACCGAAATTAAGCACAAAGCATCCCAACGCAGAAAAGATCATGTTGTCGAGTTAGAACTAAATATGGAGCGCTTAGGAAGCAAAATTGTTGAATTAGTTAAGCTATCTAAATCCTTTAAGGACAAAGTCATTTTAGACAATTTTGATTACAACTTTCAACGTGGAGAACGTGTTGGTATTATTGGTAAAAACGGAACAGGAAAATCAACATTCCTAAATATGTTAACCCAAACTACTGCTCCTGATAGCGGAAAAATATTAATTGGTGAAACCGTTAAATTTGGATATTATACCCAAGCAGGTATTACACCTAAACCAGACCAAAAAGTAATTGATGTAGTTAGAGACTTTGGAGATTACATTCCGTTAAAAAAAGGAAGACAAATTAGTGCACAACAATTATTAGAACGCTTTTTATTTGATAGAAAAAAACAATATGATTTTGTCGAAAAACTAAGTGGAGGCGAGCGTAAACGCCTATACCTTTGTACCATTTTAATACAAAATCCCAACTTTTTAATCCTTGATGAGCCTACTAACGACTTAGATATTGTAACCTTAAACGTGTTAGAAGACTTTTTATTAGATTTTCCTGGCTGTTTGATAGTCGTATCTCACGATCGCTATTTTATGGACAAAATTGTGGATCACCTATTAGTTTTTAAAGGCGAAGGTGAAGTAGAAAACTTTCCAGGAAACTACACAGATTATCGTATATACGAAGACAGTAAAGCGCCTGAAAGCGACACTGACGCAGAAGATAAAAAAGAAAAGAAAAATTGGAAAAAAGATAGCAGCAAAGCAGCTCTATCTTACAACGAACAGAAAGAATACAAAAACTTAGAAAGTAAAATAAAATCTCTAGAATTTGATAAAAAAGAGATTGAACAAAAATTTTTAAATCCAGATTTATCTCAAGATCAAATCACAGAATTGTCTGCTAAAATTCAAAAAATCATAGATAGCATTGAAGAAAAAGAAATGCGTTGGTTAGAATTATCAGAAAAAATGGAAGGATAAAATTAGACAGAAAAAGAACAATTAGTACTAAAACAAAATAAAGCATAAAGGCCTACTGCCAAAATCAATTCACAGAATTGAACATTGAAATACAGAAATAATGAATGAAGCTTCAAAGCGCAACTTTAAGCACGTAATTCCTAGAGTGAATGCTACTTTAGTAATTCCCTCATTTCAATATGATTTTTCGGATTGGTTTACCCTAAGCGTAATCGAAGGGTTTGTTTCAAGGCAAAGTGAACAGAAAGAATTTGTCACGATCTAAAAAGCCTTTCAAGAATAAACATTTGATCTTTAAAAAAGAAAAATAATAGCAAATAGCTATCAGATGAGTAAGACTTACCAAATACAATCCTACTTTAATTTTTTAAAACGCTCCACTAATCAACATGGTGTGCACTCCCCTTTTGTTTATGATTTAGTTACCAAGTGTTTTTACGACAAAAAAAAGCACGATGCTTACCTAGATATTAAATCCTACAGAAAAAAGCTTATAAACAACACAGTCAGCATTAACGTCACTGACTTAGGCTCTGGCAGTCAAGTGTTTCAAAACAATAAAAGATCCATTTCTAAAATGGCTAAAGTGGCTGGATCAAATTATAAAGAAGCCAAACTACTATTTCGATTAACCAATTATTTTAAAAGTAATACTGTTTTAGAGCTTGGTACTTCCCTAGGTATTGCGACTCAAGCTTTAGCTTTGGGAAATCCAAAAGCAATAATTACAACCGTTGAAGGCTGTCCTAATATTTCGGCTGTAGCCGAAACCCAATTTAAAAATTTCGACTTAAAAAACATTTCAATAAAAACAGGTGATTTTGCTCAGGTTATTGCTAATTTAAATTCGCAAACCTTAGACTTAATTTATTGTGATGGCAATCATACCAAGCAGGCTACATTGCAGTATTTTGAAATACTACTACCTAAAACGCACAACGACACAGTACTTATTTTAGATGACATTTACTGGTCAAAAGAAATGACTGACGCTTGGGAAATTATAAAAAACCACCCTCAAGTAACCGTAACTATTGATACCTATAAATTTGGTTTTGTGTTTTTTAGAAAAGAACAAGCTAAAGAGCATTTTACCATTAGACTTTAAATTAATTATTAGTCGCGTCGCTTAGTTTTTAACTTTCTACTTTTAAACTTTTCCTTAACTTTACAATTATGAAAATATATACAAAAACAGGAGACAAAGGTACTACTGCTTTATTTGGAGGCACGCGTGTCCCGAAACATCATATTAGGATTGATAGCTATGGTACTGTTGACGAGCTAAACTCTTACATAGGTTTAATTAGAGACCAAGAGATTAATCAACTATATAAAGACATTTTAATTGACATACAGAATAAGTTATTTACTGTAGGTGCAATATTGGCTACAGATCCTGAAAAAGCGATTCTTAAAAACGGAAAAGAACGCTTAAACATTAATAAAATTTCTGATGAAGATATTATCTTGTTAGAACAAGAAATGGATATTATGAACCAGGACTTACCACCAATGACACATTTTGTGCTTCCTGGCGGTCATCAAACTGTGTCATTCTGTCACATAGCCAGAACCGTTTGCAGACGTGCAGAGCGCTTAGCATCAGCACTTAACGATTTAGAGCCTTTTGAAGCCAATGCGTTAACGTATTTAAACCGTCTTTCTGACTATCTTTTTGTATTGGCACGAAAGTTGTCTCATGACTTACAAGCAGACGAAGTAAAGTGGATACCTGAAAAAAAGTAATCCACGTTATAAAGCGCTGTGATTAGTAACACTGCAAAATACTTTAGTATCAAGTAGTTTCAGTTTAGAAGACGTTCTTTTTTTTAATGAAAAAATAATTCACTTTTTTCTTGACTATTTAAACTAAAAATTTATTTTTGCAAAAATTAAAACCGCATAAGAAATGTATTGGACATTAGAATTAGCATCTTATTTAAGTGATGCACCTTGGCCAGCAACTAAAGATGAGCTTATTGACTACGCTATTAGAACAGGCGCACCTTTAGAAGTTGTAGAAAATTTACAATCAATAGAAGATGAAGGTGATTCATACGATTCTATAGAAGAAATTTGGCCAGATTATCCAACTGACGAAGATTACCTCTGGAATGAGGACGAGTATTAATAACACACAAATAGTATCAAAAAAGTCTCAATTAGAGACTTTTTTTGTGCTTTTTAATATAGCTAAACGCAGCTAAAAACGTATATTTAAGCCCTTTTTAAAAGCGCACAAAACATAAAGTACTGTTATTCTTTGTAATGCAAAGAATAGCATCTCTAATAAAACACAAAAACTATGAGTTTTTTAAATTCCGTACTAAAAGTATTTGTTGGTGACAAGTCTAAACAAGACGTTAAAGCCATCACACCAATAGTAGACAAAATTAAAACCTTTGAAAAGGCTATGATAGCCTTGTCTCACGACCAATTAAGAGCTAAAACTGACGAGTTTAAAGCCATAATAGCAGAAGCGCGTCAACCGTTTTACTCTAAAATTGAAGCACTACAAGCTGAGGCTGAAGCAACAGAAGACATAGACAAACGTGAAGATATTTATCAAGAAATTGATAAAATTAAAGAAGAATCTTATACTGCTACAGAGGATACGTTAAACAAAATATTACCAGAAGCCTTTGCTGTTGTTAAAGAAACTGCTAGACGTTTTAAAGACAATACAACTATAACCGTTACTGCTAACGAGTTTGACAGAAGCCTTTCTGGAGATAAAGACTTTGTTACTTTAGATGGTGACAAAGCCACTTGGGCAAACTCATGGGATGCTGCTGGTAAAGCCATTACTTGGGACATGGTACATTATGACGTCCAATTAATTGGTGGTATTGCAATGCACCAAGGTAAAATTGCAGAAATGCAAACAGGAGAAGGTAAAACTTTAGTGGCAACATTGCCTGTATATTTAAATGCCTTAGCTGGTAAAGGTGTACACTTAGTAACAGTAAATGACTACTTAGCTAAGCGTGATAGTGCTTGGATGGCTCCAATATTTAACTTTCATGGGTTAAGTATTGACTGTATTGATTATCACCAACCTAATAGTGATGCAAGACGCAAAGCATACAACGCAGACATTACTTATGGTACCAATAACGAGTTTGGTTTTGATTATCTACGTGATAACATGGCACATGCTACTGGAGACTTAGTACAACGTCCACACCACTATGCAATTGTCGATGAGGTGGATTCTGTATTAATTGATGATGCACGTACACCATTAATTATTTCTGGACCAATCCCTAAAGGTGATGAGCATGAGTTTACAGAGCTTAAACCTAAAGTTGATGACATCGTTAATATCCAACGTAAATATTTAACTCAGGTTTTAGTTGAAGCTAAAAAATTAATAGCAGAAGGAGATACAAAAGAAGGTGGATTAAAATTATTAAGAGTTTACAGAGGTATTCCTAAAAACAAAGCATTAATAAAGTTTTTAAGTGAAGAAGGTGTAAAACAAATTCTTCAAAAAACTGAAAACTATTACATCCAAGATAACAATCGCGAGATGCCAAAGGTTGACGCAGAATTGTACTATGTAATAGAAGAAAAAAATAATCAAATTGAATTAACAGATAAAGGGGTTGAGTACCTTTCTGGAAAAGACAATCCTGACTTTTTTGTCATGCCAGAAATTGGTATTGAAATGGCTAAAATCGAAGCAAAAGGGTTATCTACTGAAGAAGAAGCTGAAGCGAAAGAAGATTTATTCCGTGACTTCGGAATCAAATCAGAACGTATCCACACGCTTAATCAATTATTAAAAGCGTATGCTTTATTTGAAAAAGACACACAATACGTGGTCATGGACAATAAAGTAATGATTGTGGATGAGCAAACTGGTCGTATTATGGATGGTCGTCGTTATAGCGATGGACTACACCAAGCTATTGAAGCTAAAGAAAACGTAAAAATTGAAGATGCTACGCAAACTTTTGCAACAGTAACCCTTCAAAATTACTTCAGAATGTACAAAAAACTGTCAGGTATGACAGGTACTGCTGTTACTGAAGCTGGTGAATTCTGGGAGATATACAAATTAGATGTTGTCGAAATTCCAACAAACAGACCAATTGCTAGAGATGACAGACAAGATTTAGTCTACAAAACTAAACGTGAAAAATACAATGCAGTTATTGATGATGTTACAAAACTATCTGAAGCAGGACGTCCTGTTTTAATTGGTACAACATCTGTAGAGATAAGTGAGTTGCTAGGAAAAATGCTAAGCATTAGAAAAATACCTCACAACGTATTAAATGCAAAACAACATAAAAAAGAAGCTGAAATAGTTGATCAAGCTGGTAAATCTGGACAAGTAACTATTGCAACAAACATGGCTGGTCGTGGTACAGATATTAAATTATCTGACGAAGTAAAAGCAGCTGGTGGACTTGCAATTGTAGGTACAGAACGTCATGATTCACGTCGTGTAGACAGACAGTTGCGTGGTCGTGCTGGACGTCAAGGAGATCCAGGAAGTTCACAATTTTACGTATCGCTAGAAGACAACTTAATGCGTCTTTTTGGATCAGAGCGTATCGCTAAGATGATGGATAGAATGGGATTACAAGAAGGTGAAGTGATTCAACATTCTATGATTTCTAAGTCTATTGAGCGTGCACAGAAAAAAGTAGAAGAAAACCAATTTGGAGTACGTAAGCGTTTACTAGAGTATGATGATGTAATGAATTCGCAACGTGAGGTCGTTTATAAACGTCGTTACAATGCCTTGTTTGGAGAGCGTCTACGTGTAGATTTAGCAAATATGATTTATGATACCTCTGAAGGTATTGCAGAATCTAACAAAGCTGCGAATGACTTTAAGAATTTTGAATTTGAATTAATCAGATTCTTCTCAATGTCATCTCCAATTACTGAGGCCGAATTTAATAAAATGTCAGCTTTAGATATAGCGCAAACCATTTATAAAGCTGGTTTTACACATTATAAAGAAAAAATGGAACGCAATGCAGATATTGCCTTTCCAATTATTGAAAATGTGTACGAAAACCAACGTGATAAATACAAACGTATCGTAGTACCTTTTACAGATGGTGTTAAAAACTTGCAAGTTGTAACCGACTTAGAAAAAGCTTACCAAACTAAAGGAAAACAGTTAGTAACAGACTTTGAGAAAAACATATCGTTAGCCATTATTGATGATGCTTGGAAAACACATTTACGTAAAATGGACGAGCTTAAACAGTCTGTACAATTAGCAGTGCATGAGCAAAAAGACCCTTTATTAATTTATAAATTTGAAGCTTTTGAATTATTTAAAAGCATGATTGACCAAGTTAATAAAGAAGTGATTTCTTTCTTATTTAAAGGAGAATTACCTACTGAAACTACTAATGCCATTAGCGAAGCTAGAGAAGTACGTAAAAAAGAAAATCTTCAAACTCAAAAAGAAGAAATCCCTAATTTAGATGAACGTTCTGCACAAAACAGAGCTGCAGGAAATACACAACCGCAACAACAAGTTGTAGAGACTATTGTTAGAGATCAACCTAAGATTGGTCGTAATGACAAAGTAACTATAAAGCATGTTATGTCGGGAGAAAATAAAACGGTCAAGTTTAAACAAGCTGAACCATTAATCGCAAAAGGCGAATGGGTTATTGTTAATGATTAAACTAAACAAACATTAAATTAAAAAAATCCTAAAGTTTATGCTTTAGGATTTTTTTGTATTTTTAATTAATAATAGCTTCCTTTTTAGGATCAAAATTTAAGACTATGCTTAAAAATATATTAGCAACAATTTTAGGTTTTATTACTGCAGCAGTTGTAGTATATTTAATAGAAACGGTAATTGGTCACACGGTTTTTCCATTACCAGGACAAATTGATCCAAACGACATAGCCTCTATAAAAGCGAATATGCATCTTATTCCAATAGGCTCAAAAGTGTTTGTTGTAATTGCACATTTTACAGGTATAATCTCAGGAATGACAATTGCAGGAATGGTATCAAAAACTAGCATGATTCCCGCTTACATTGTTGGTGCTTTAATGGTTACTGCAACAGCAGCAACCATTGTTATGTTACCAAAAGCGCTGTGGTTTTCGTTAAGTGATGGTTTATTAGCAATTGCTGCTTTCTTTTTTGGAAAGTCATTAGCTTCTAGATATGTTTTTGGAGCTTTAGTCTAAACTCAAACCAATTTAAAACAATCAATTACTACCTAAGAAAACTTAGCATTTAATGCCTGAACAATAGACTCTAACTTTTCATTTTTAGCTTTTTTATCTAAAAAAACAGGAGCTACTTCCCTAACCTTACAATCCATTATAGCGCAACGCTCACAAGTTACACCTACGTTTTTAGATTCAATTTTAGGGTCATTTAAAAAATTAAGTTTACGTTGCAGCTGTTTATTAATTAGCAGTCCTACACTAATGCTTCTATATTGATTCTCTCTAAATGGATCTTTAGTAGCTGAAGACCATACTAAATACTTCATACCATCATTTTCATAGTTAGAGATCTGCATGTCAAAAACATGCTCTAACTTACTATTACTAATATCTTTTAGCATTTTTAATGACACCCAACGTCTACAATAATGCTCATTGGTTTCATTAGCATGAGGTGATTGTTGATGCGATAAATGCAATTCTTTTTTAAGATAAAAACGCTCACTATTTGCTCTATGCGTAAACCTTAAAAAAAACAAATTCTGGATATTATATGCTTTAGGCAAAATATTAGTTAAACGTTGATAAAAAGATTCTGGAGAAGCATTATAAGCTTCAATAGCATTTAAAAACAAGTCTGTATCAAAAGTATCTTTTTCAAAGATTTTATTTAACTGCGTCTTAATTTTTTCGCTAGGTATAATTAAAGCGCCTGCAAAATAAGAAGCATAAAAATTATTTAATACCTGATCAAAGGTGTCAAATTTTATCCATGGAAAAGTAAATAAACGCTCTTTTATTTCTAAAAAATTATACGCTAACTCTTTAGCGTATATAAAGGTTCTTTGCGCTTCATCTATCTCATTAGCTAATAATAGTGTTTTAGTTTTGGGCACAAACATGGATCGTAAATTACCCAAAGCTTCATACTTACTAAGCTCATTAACTTCTATAGTATAACCATATTCTTCAACTAAAACTTCCTCCAAGTCT
Source organism: Olleya sp. UBA1516 (assembly GCF_002323495.1). Lineage (NCBI taxonomy): Bacteria > Pseudomonadati > Bacteroidota > Flavobacteriia > Flavobacteriales > Flavobacteriaceae > Olleya > Olleya sp. UBA1516. Next base: position 173,195 of record NZ_DCQO01000006.1, on the reverse strand, counting down.
TGAGATGTTATGATTTCATTTAAATCAATGTGATACGCTTTAGCAAATTTTAAAACACCCTGCTCTAAATCTTCAAAATAATTATTATTCGCCTCCTGAAAAGAGCGTACAGAAGCTAAATAAAAACTTTCACGACTAAAATTATAATTCTGTGCTATTTCTATAATTGTACTAATAAAAGCATTCACTTTTGCTGGTGCATTAGCTACAATATCGATTAGATTACTTTCTTTAATACCAAATAGCTCTAACGGAATTTCTTTCAAAATTTTAGACTGTAAAATATCACCAATTGGTGCTAAATTTTTATCCAATTTTAAAGACACCATTTGGTCGTATGGCACATCCAACTTTTCTGATAATATTGCAATTTTATCTGGTTTGGGATATTTTTTACCATTCTCAATTTCGTTTAAATACGATTTTGACAAACCAGAAAGTTTAGACAAACCTAATAAGGATAAATTCTTATCAGTCCTTATCTGCTTTAGCTTAAGCCCAAAAATTAATTTAATGTAATCTTCTTCCATAATAACAAATATACTCTTTTTTGCGAATATTCAATTTTGGCGAAAAAACATTTTTAGCGAACGTTCGCTTGTTTTTTAAAAATCTTTGTTTTAATATTGTCATATAAAATCATAACATCATGGAAGACACACTTTTAAAACAACCTAAAATTTCGTTCTCAGAAAACGTGACTAATTACTATCCTGAGATTTTAACTGATGAAGCTTTACTATTTTTATCCGAATTGCATAAAAATTTTAATTCCAAACGATTAGAATTATTAAATAATCGTGTTAGTCAACAGCAATATTTTGATAAAGGACATTTTCCTAAATTCCCTGAAGAAACAAAAACGATTAGAGATGGACAATGGACTGCTGGCTCTATTCCGCATGATTTACAAGATAGACGAGTAGAAATTACAGGTCCAGTTAACCGTAAAATGATAATTAATGCACTAAACTCTGGTGCTAACACATTTATGGCAGATTTAGAGGACAGCAATGCGCCTACTTGGTCAAACACAATCCAAGGTCAACAAAATTTAATAGATGCAAACAATAAAACAATTTCATTAATAGATTTAAAAAAGGACAAAACATACAAACTAAAGTCCAAAACAGCTGTTTTATTGGTACGTCCTAGAGGTTTGCATTTAAATGAGAGCCATATAATATTTAACAATCAAGAGGCTTCTGGTAGTCTAATAGATTTTGGTTTATACGTGTTTCATAACACCAAAACACGTCTTAAAAACAATACTGCACCTTACTTTTACCTACCTAAATTAGAGCATTATTTAGAGGCTAGATGGTGGAACGACGTTTTTATGTTTGCACAAGATTACTTAAATGTACCAAACGGAACATTTAAAGCAACCGTTTTAGTAGAGACTATTACTGCTAGTTTTCAGCTTGACGAAATCATATACGAACTAAAAGACCACATAGTAGGTTTAAATTGTGGACGATGGGATTACATATTTTCTTATATCAAAAAATTTAGAAACCATCCTAATTTTGTAGTGCCAAATCGTGATCAGGTTACTATGACAACACCATTTATGGATGCCTATTCCAAATTAGTAATACAACGCTGTCATAAAAGAGGCATTTTAGCTATTGGCGGAATGGCAGCACAAATACCTATTAAAAACGACGAATATGCAAATATTGCTGCTTTAGAAAAAGTTAGAAAAGACAAAGAACGTGAAGTTAAAAATGGTCACGATGGGACTTGGGTAGCGCATCCTGCTTTAGTAAATATAGCTTTATCAGAATTTAATAAACACATGCCTACACCAAATCAATTACACGTAAAGCGCGATGATGTTGTTATTACAGAAAAAGATTTAGTCGAAATACCAAAAGGAACCGTAACCGAAGCTGGCATTAGAAAAAACATTAATGTAGGTATTTTATACACCGAAGCTTGGCTGAGAGGTCATGGAGCTGTTGCGCTTTATAATTTAATGGAAGATGCTGCTACTGCAGAAATCTCTAGAACACAAGTTTGGCAATGGTTAAAAAATGAAGTAACCCTAGAAGATGGACAAAAGTTTACTACACAATTATATACCGAATTATTTAATGATGAAGTTGAAAAAATTGTAACCGAATATGGCGAATCCGAAATTAAAAATACCAAGTTTGAGCTTGCGATAGAGCTGTTTAACACGTTGGTTACTTCAAAGCAATTTGAAGAATTTTTAACAATTCCCGCTTACCAATATCTATAAAAAAACAATCCTGCGATTGCGGCAACAATCAACAGGATCTAATTATTAATAATAAATAACGTATCACAAAATTATGAAAAATTTATCACAAACAAATTATGGTTCTGCTTTAGAGACTGTACGACAATTAAAAGCAAAATATGGAGCTACTTGGGATGCTATAAATCCAGAAAATGCTGCCAGAATGGTAAATCAAAATAGATTTAAAACAGGGTTAGATATTGCAAAATATACAGCTTCTGTAATGAGAGAAGATATGGCAGCATACGATGCCGACTCAAGTAATTATACACAATCATTAGGTTGTTGGCATGGTTTTGTGGCGCAACAAAAAATGATTGCGGTAAAAAAACACCATAAAACAACTAGTAAACGCTACTTGTATCTTTCTGGTTGGATGGTTGCAGCGTTAAGATCAGAATTTGGTCCTTTACCTGACCAATCTATGCACGAAAAAACTGCAGTTCCAAATTTGATTGCCGAAATTTATGATTTTTTACGCCAAGCAGATGCAATTGAACTGAACGATTTGTTTAGAAGATTAAAAAATGGCGAAGATGTACAGCATCAAATCGACAATTTTGAAACACATATAGTCCCAATAATAGCAGATATTGATGCTGGTTTTGGTAATGAAGAAGCAACCTATTTATTAGCTAAAAAAATGATTCAAGCTGGTGCTTGTGCTATCCAAATAGAAAATCAAGTGTCTGACGCCAAACAATGTGGTCATCAAGATGGTAAAGTAACTGTGCCACATGAAGATTTTATTGCTAAACTAAATGCTGTTAGGTACGCTTTTTTAGAATTAGGGATTGACGATGGTATAATTGTGGCACGAACAGACTCGGAAGGTGCAGGACTAACCCAAAAATTACCTATCAGTCAACAAACTGGTGATTTAGCATCACAATATTTAGCTTTTGTTGAAGCTGAAGAAATTGCTATTACAGACGCCAAAGAGAATGATGTCCTACTTAAACGTGATGGTAAATTAGTACGACCAGTTAGATTAGCTAATGGGTTATACAAATTTAGAGAAGGCACTAATATTGATCGTGTTGTTTTAGATTGTATTACAAGCTTACAGAATGGTGCCGATTTATTATGGATAGAAACTCCAACGCCTAATGTTAAACAAATTGCACATATGGTAAATAAAGTAAAAGCAGTAATACCTAAAGCTAAATTAGTGTACAATAACTCGCCATCATTTAACTGGACGCTAAGCTTCCGTAATCAAGCTTATGAAGAAATGCTTACAGAAGGTGAAAACATGACTGCCTATGATCGTAACAACTTAATGGATGCTGAATATGACAATACCGAACTATGTTTTAGAGCTGACCAAAAAATTAAAACGTTTCAAATGGATAGTGCTAAACAAGCTGGTATATTTCATCATTTAATAACATTACCAACTTACCATACCACTGCATTACATATGAATGATTTAACAAAAGGCTATTTTGGTGATCAAGGTATGTTAGCCTACGTCAAAGATGTACAAAGACAAGAAATCCGCAAAAATGTATCATGTGTTAAACACCAACGAATGGCTGGATCTGATCTTGGTGATGACCACAAAACTTTTTTTGCTGGTGATAAAGCTTTAAAAGCTGGTGGAGAAAAAAACACCTCTAACCAATTTGAATTAAAAACAAAAGCTAATACAGTTAAAAATAAAATAGCTGAAGTCGCTTAAATAAGATTTTAGTCTGATTAATCACACAAACCTATTTAAAACTAGCTGTTTGTGTGATTTCTTTTTTACAACAGGCTCACATCAATTATTAGTAAAAAGATTTAAATTAGACCTAGATTTTAAATAATAAAATCTAATTACATTTACTCAAATAAATCGCTAGTAAAATCAATAATATGCAAGAACAATTAAAAATCTTTAAAATCATCCATATAGCACTAGTCGCAGGTCTAATATTTGCTTACTTTTTTTTAGGAAACCTTTCTGATATTACCCAATTAAAGTTACCTACGATAGATAGCGACAATACAGTATATTTAGCTATTCCTATTGCTGCTTTTATAGTTAGTAATTTGCTATTTAAAATGTTGGTTTCTAAAATTGATAGCAATCTAAGTTTAAAAGAAAAATTAGTACCTTATCAAAGTGCTTCCATTGTGCGCTATGCCATTATTGAAGGCTCTGCTTTTGTTATTTTAATATTAGCACCTGACTTTATTATTTTTGGAGTGCTTTTAATTGCATATTTAATATTATTAATACCTACAGAATATAGGATTAAAAGAGATTTAAAGCTATTAGATTAGCCTTTACAAACCTAAAATTGGTTCAGGATTTATAGTATTGGATTTATAAAACTCAAGATCATTTAAGCAACAAACACCTGGATAATCTCCAACTTTATTTTGTATATCTTTTATTATTTGAAAATGTAGATGTGGTGCATAATCTCCGTTTACAGATGCTTGTCCAAGATAGGCTATTGTTTCGCCTTGAGCGACAAAATCACCTACTTTTAAATTTCCGAGTGAAGCTTCACTTAAATGACCATACAATGTGTAAAATATTTGGTTATTTATGTTATGTTCCAATATTATGGTCGGTCCATAATCTCCAAAATTAGTGTTGTTTTTAAAACTATGAATAACACCTTCAAAACACGCCAAAACTGCTGTATTAGCTGGACACCATAAATCTAAACCAATATGAATATTACGCTGTTCTGCTTCGGCTTGAGCCGAAAAATAAGCACTTCTGTTATATAAATTTCTAGTCTCTAAATAACCACCAAATGCAACTTGCTTTTTATGTGATTTAAGGTATTTGGTAATGTAGTCTTCCCAAGCTGAAGAGGATGCAATATCAAACGTATTTAAGTCTTGATTTGCTTTGGATAAATCTATAGCGATATAATCCGATTTTGGGATAGATGCGTCAATGACATTTAGGTTTTGTTCTGTCCATTGACTTAAAAAAGAAGTAGTTGTAGTAGAATTCATTTTTATTAAAAATTGAATTCAAATTTAGAAATTTTATTTAGCAATTACATTACTAAATTTTGCATTTATAATTATAGTTTTATTGGTATTACTATTGTTATTTGGATAATTTTTAATGGTTTTATTAGTCGCTGTCACGCTATTAAATTTTGAGCGATTACCATTAAAAAAAAGATTATAATCAGTATTTGGAAGCTTTAATTTAGCATCGCTGTTTTCTAAAACTATATTAAGATTGTTAAAATCTGAAGCAATATTGTTAACTAACAAATCACCAAAACTTCCGTTTATAATGGAATTTCCTGACAGATTATTTATCTGAATATCGGATGACACAGCGTTTAATATTAAGTTTTTAGCATTGGCAATTATGGCGTCATCCACATACTTTAATTTTAACTGACCAGACATCCAATCCTTTACTGCTACTTTAGCATAAGACACATTAATGGAGGTGTTACCTCCAATAATGTGATTAGCTATAAATGATCCATGAGACACTTCTCCTTTGGCGTTTTCCAGCACATTGGCTAGTTTTAACTCGCCATGCCTTACATTTAGTTTTAACTTAGCTTTTTTAGGCATTTTAATAATAATGGTCTTAGTGGTATTGTAGTCTACATCGTCAAAAATTTTGTTTTCCTTACTACTACTCTTTTTTCCATCTTGATCAAACTGCGCTTCCATTTTACGTTCAAACTCTTCTCCAAATCGTTTGCCCCAAGCTTCTAATTTAGGTGCGACTTCTTTTTCAAACTGTGCAGCCCAAGCTTCAATTTTTGGAGCGATTTCTTTTTCAAATTGTTTACCAAAATTTTCTCCCCATTCTTCCATGCTTTTTTCAAAATCGTCATCAAATAGTTTTTCAAATTGCTTACCAAAGTTTTTTCCCCATGCTTCCATTTCTTTTTCAAACTTATCAATATCTTCTTGCTTGATACTTTTTGCCCAAGTACGCATTTCTTGCTCATAGGCTTCACCATACTCTTTACGGTATTTTTTACTCCAAGCATCTAGATAAGGTTCGCCTTCTTTTTTATACTTGTCATAATCAAAATCTACATTATAATTTCCATCTGGAGATTTTGGAATACGTAATGTTTTTAAGGTTTCAGGCAACTCGCCTAAAACATCCATATTTTCTAACTTTTTTAATAATGGACCTAAATTAAGCTCTAATTTTTCAGGAAGATTAGCTAAAGCCTCAATAGATGCTTCATCCAATATCGTCACGCTCATATCATCAGACCAAATACCTCTTGATCCTTTAGACGTTATTTTTACATAATCCGAGTCTCCTGTTAAAGCAACGTCCCAATTGTCCAATGCTTTTTGCATCTCTTGTTTGGTCAACTTTTTACTTTCAATATAAGCTTCAACCTCTATATAATCCTTATTCCAAGTTTCTACAATAATATTGGTATGACTAGTATTTAGGTCTACGGTTACGTCTTTATTTGCCCTAACCGATTGGTCAATTTTACTTAATTTTTGTTGCGCTGTAACACTTACTGTAATAAGCAGCATTAACGCAATAAGATATCTGTATTTTATAGTTTTTAATTGTTTCATTTTGATTGTCTTTTAACGACTACCCTTGGGAAGCCTTCATGTTGTTTAACTGATTAAGTTGTTCTTTAAGACGATACATCAAGTTTAAACGAAATTTTAGATTTTGGATTAGTGCATTTACCGTATGCTCATCTGGACCATTATCGGTCAACTCTGTAGACAAGCTTTTGTATTCTGCATTTAACTCTTCTAACCTTAACACATAACCATCAAACAATTCTTTATTTTCTGGTGTTAGCTTAAGTTTAGACAATTCTAAATTAATATTTGCCACGTAATAATCTTCTACCTTTTTTAAATCCGGAGAGATATCTCCAAGCGTCATGGTTTTTGTAGTTTTATTAATTTCTGGTTTTGGTTGCTCAGTATCTACGACTGTAATAGGATTTACGTCCTGTTTAAAAAACGTATATCCTCCAAAACCTAATCCTAAAATTATCACGATGCTTGCTGCAATGTTTAAAAACGTCCAATTAGATTGCTTTTTTTGTGGCAATGCTTGGTCTAACTTGTCTAAAAATCTAGCTTCATGTCCTTGTGACATTTGCTTATCAGACTGTTGGTTATCATTTTTAAATAATTCTCTAATATCTTTCGCCATAATCATTTTGTTTTAAAAGGGCTTGCAATTTTACTTTTCCTCTGGATAATTGGGTACGCGACGCGACTTCGGTAATATTTAAAATTTCTGAAATCTCTTGATGGTCATACCCTTCTATTAAAAATAGCATGACTACGTACTTATATTTTTCCGGAAGACTATTAATGGCTTGCTTTATTTGGTCTAAAGTTGTTGTGTCTTCTACTAACCATTTGTCATCAGTATTAGTATCTATTACTTTCAGATGCACCTCATCTAATTCAACTAAGCGTTGTTTTTTAGATTTTAAGTAATCAATACTTTTATTAATAACAATACGTTTTAACCATGCACCAAAAGTAACGTCACCTTTAAATTGATGTAGTTTTGTAAAGGCTTTTATAAAAGCCTCTTGTACGACATCTTCAGCTTCGGCAGTGTGATTTACAAAACGTAATGCAACATGGTACATAGCATCGCAATATTGCTGATACACTTGTAATTGTGCCTTACGGTTATTTTGTTTACACAACTCGATGTTATCTAAAGTAACGACTTTCACTTGTTGGTTTTTGGTTAGTGTTCAGGTTAAAGACGACACAAAAAAAGCAGTGTTGCAAAAAAGTTGATTTTTTTTTCAATTTAGCACAAATATTTAGAATAATTTAAGGGTAATCCTTCTATATGTACTAAATTTTCAGTTAATTTTGTTGCATTATAAAGTGCTAATATTAAGAAACCAGTACATGAAAAAACTTATATATCTATTAATTATCGTTGTAATTGGCGTTTTAGGCTATCAATTTACCACAAAAACAGGCTTATTTAATCAACCTTTAAGTCCAAAGGATACTGCTGGTATAAAAATTAATGATTTAAATTTAAGAGTAGTCTATAATAGACCATCTAAACGTGACAGAGCTATTTTTGGTGCTTTAGTGCCATTTAATAAAGTCTGGCGTACTGGAGCAAATGAGGCGACTACCTTTGAAACCAATCACGATTTATCTGTAAATGGTGTAAAGCTTCCTAAAGGAAAATATACGCTTTGGACTGTACCTATGCAAAACAATTGGAAAGTTATGTTTAACTCCAAACAATATGATTGGGGAGTTAACGAAAAAATGGAACCAAATTGGGATCCAAATTACGACGTTGTAGAAGTAGAAGTGCCTGCACAAACCTTAGATAAACCAGTCGAGCAGTTTACAGTAGCATTTGACAATAGTACAGACGACTTAAAAATGACTATGGCTTGGGACGTTGTAAAAATTGAAGTGCCTTTAAAAGATTAACCTTAGTCTAAAACTAATTTTAACAACGCTTTCGCGGAAATTAAAAGCAACTATGTCCAAAAATAAATCAGCATTAAGCGAGCAAGATGGTGTATCCTCTCCAGAGATGACCAATGCAGATGCTGTTTTAAAAATTAAGGCAAGACGCAAACTGCAACGTACAACACAAGACTTAGTATCCGCTATTTTAAAAGGTAATATAACCGCTTTAAGCCAAGCCATTACTTTAGTAGAAAGCAAAAACACAAAGCATACAGATCAAGCCAATGCTATTATTAAAGCATGTTTACCACATGCTAATACCTCTGTTAGAATTGGTATTACAGGTGTTCCTGGTGTTGGAAAAAGCACTTTTATTGAAGCGTTTGGAACACATCTAACAACATTAAACAAAAAAGTTGCAGTCTTAGCTGTAGATCCAAGTAGCAGTATTACTAAAGGAAGTATTTTAGGTGACAAAACCCGAATGGAAGAGTTGGTTAAAAACACCAATGCTTTTATACGTCCATCTGCTTCCGGAACCTCTTTAGGTGGTGTTGCCAGAAAAACACGCGAAACCATTATCCTTTGTGAAGCAGCAGGTTTTGATACTATTATTATAGAAACCGTTGGTGTTGGACAAAGCGAAACTGCAGTACACAGTATGGTTGACTTTTTTCTACTTTTAAAATTAGCAGGAGCTGGAGACGAGTTACAAGGTATAAAACGAGGTATTATTGAAATGGCAGACGCAATAGCCATTAATAAAGCAGATGGTGACAATGTTAAACGTGCTAAAATGGCTAAAGTCGAGTTTAACAGAGCTTTACATATGTATCCAATAAAAGATTCTGATTGGCAACCTAAAGTAACGTTATGCAGTGCCTTAACAAACGATGGTATAGATGCGATTTGGGATGTAATTTTGGATTACATAACACTTACCAAACAGAATAACTATTTTAATACCAAGCGTACAGAACAAAATAAATTCTGGCTACTTCAAACTATTGAAGAGCAACTTAAAAGTGTCTTTTTTAATGATCCAGAAATTAAATTAGAACTTAATAAACAACTCGCTTTAATTGAAGCTAATAAAACCACTCCTTTTGCTGCTGCAGATTATTTATTGGGATTAGGGTAATGCTGTAATTTAGTAATTTGTCTTAAAAAACTAACAACAAAAAAAGGACAGTTTTATAACTGTCCTTTTTTTTGAATTTCTCTGTATATTTAAATTATAAAAAATTAGCTTTATACCATTCTACTTGCGCCTTAACACCTTCTAACAATGTGGTTTGCGGATTATAATCAAGTAACTGTTTAGCTTTATCTATGTTTGCTTTAGTTCGCAATTGGTCTCCTACTCTAGCCTTAACATGATCTATTTTAATAGACTGACCAATGACTTGCTCAACCGCTTCTATTCCATCTTGTGTGGTATGTTCAACCTCTGTACCAAGGTTAATAATTTCGCCATCTACTTTACTTTCTTTTCCTACTACGCTTACAATTCCGTCGACAATATCACCAACATAAGTAAAGCTTCTTAAATGGGTTGCGCTACCTTCGTATAACGGAAATGCATCTCCATTAAATGCACAAGCAATTAATTTGGTGTACATTTTTTCTGGACGTTCTCTTGGTCCTATAACAGAGTATAGTCTTAACGAGCAACTTTTAAATAATTGCTCTCTACTTTTTTGTAATACTAACTGCTCGGCAGTTAATTTAGTAACACCATAGTACGATGCAGGTTTAGGCGCTTCGGTTTCCGGAAAAGTTGCTTCTAATCCATAAATAGAGGAAGTCCCTATATTTACAAATAATTCTAAATTTGGGCATTGTAATGCATAATCCGTAAGATTCTTAGTCGCAATAATATTGTTAGTAAAATAATCTTCAAAAGTAGAGCTTGCAGAAATACCTGGTTGAGCTGCAAAATGAAAAATATAGTTGATGTCTTTTGGTAAAACTTCTGCTAAATCCTGGTTTCTTAAATCGGTAGTAATAACTTTAATACCTTTTTGTAACAGTGCTTTTTCGTTTAAAGTTTTCAGCGCTAAGCTATAATAATTATTAAAATTATCTAAACCAACAACTTCATGACCTAAATCGTGTAAACGCTCACAGGTGTGAGAGCCTATAAAACCTACTGCTCCAGTGACTAATATCTTCATATGTGTTTTTCTGTATTACAAAGAAACAGATTTTTTTTCGATACTAATTTCAATTCTATAAAAAACAATACATTTGTAACACTAAAAAAGGTTTATGAATTACCAATTTACCATCGTCGTTCCTGTTTATAATGAGGAAGATAATTTACTTAGAGTGGAAAAAGAGTTATTAGCTTACACGCAAATAGCAACCAAAACCACTAAAATATTATTTGTTAATGATGGCTCAAAAGATAAAAGTCAAGATTTAATTGAAGCTATTTGTAGCAGACATGATGCTTTTGACTACATATTATTCAAAGACAATCGTGGTTTAAGTGCTGCTATAAAAGCTGGTTTTGACTACACTACCACGCCTTTAGTGGGATATATTGACTCTGATTTACAAACTGCACCAGAAGATTTTAATTTACTACTAGCACATATAGGCGAATATGATTTAGTTACAGGTGTGCGTGCTAACCGTAAAGATAGTTTTGTAAAAAACATGTCGTCTAAAATTGCAAACGGAATTAGACGTGCATTTACTAAAGACGGAATGGATGATACTGGTTGTCCATTAAAAGTAATTAAAACGGACTATGCTAAACGTATTCCCATGTTTAAAGGATTACACCGTTTTTTACCTGCAATGATTATGTTGCAAAATGGAAAAACTAAGCAAATACCTGTACAACATTTTCCTAGAGTTGCTGGCGAGGCTAAATTTGGCGTTTGGAATAGGTTACTAGGACCTTTAATGGATTGCTTTGCGTATTTATGGATGAAGAAAAAATACATTAACTACGAAGTCGCTAAGCAAAAATAATGAGTAATTGGATTATACTTAGCATAGGCTTTTTAGCACAAACCTTATTTTCTTCTAGGTTAATAATCCAATGGATTACTAGCGAGAAACAAAAACGTGTGATCACGCCTACATTATTTTGGACGCTTAGTTTAATCGCTTCGTTTTTGCTATTTATTTATGGATATTTACGCGATGACTTTGCTATTATGCTTGGTCAAGGGTTAACCTATTATATTTATATCAGGAATTTACAATTACAAAACCAATGGAAAACATTTCCGGTCGGTATACGTTATATCTTATTATTAATGCCAGTATTTATAACTGTATTTTATTTTAATAATAATGAAATTGATACTGTTAAGTTATTTAAAAACGAAGCTATTCCGTTTTGGCTGTTAGTGTTAGGGATCGTCTCTCAGATAGTGTTTACACTACGTTTTGTGTACCAATGGATATATTCTGAAAAAAACAAAGAGTCCTCTTTACCACTTGGCTTTTGGGCTTTAAGCTTAATAGGGTCGTTATTAATTTTAACCTACGCTATATTTAGGGTCGATTATGTGCTATTGGTAGGACACTCTTTAGGTGCTATAATTTACTTCAGAAATTTGTTAATCTTAAAAAAGCAAGATGCCTAAACTATTAAAAGATTATCCAATCATCTTTATTTGTTTGCTATTAGCAGTCATGCTATTACCTAACTTAGAGACCATACAAGTAACTATAATGGAAGCACGTAATTTTATTACTGCCAGAGAGATGCTATTGGATGATCATTGGTTATTAACTACCATGAATGGCGAAGCACGTTACGAAAAACCACCTTTACCAACATGGCTTACCGCTATTTCTGGAATTATTTTTGGTGTAAAAAGTGTTTTTGGAATGCGTTTACCTGCTATTATCATGATAATGATTTTGGCTGTTTATAGTTTTAAATTATCCAAAACCATATTAAAAAGCAGAGCACATAGCATGATTAACACGTTAATATTAATAACATCGTTTTATGTTATTGGTATTACTATTGAAGCACCTTGGGATATTTTTACTCATGGCTTTATGATGATTGCAATCTATCATTTATTTAAGTTTTTTAAATCAGAAAACATAGATTGGAAACATACTATTATTGCTGCTTTTTGTATTGGTTTTTCAATATTAAGCAAAGGGCCTATTAGCTTTTATGCTTTATTACTTCCTTTTTTACTAGCTTTCAGCTTTAGTTTTAACTATAAAAACATCAAAACTAAAGCGCTACCAATTATTGTTATTTTGATATTATCATTAGTTGTTGGTGGCTGGTGGTACTTTTATGTAAGATTAGAAGATCCAACTACATTTGCTGCTATTACTAGTAAAGAAACTGGTAATTGGACCAGCTATAATGTTAGACCTTTTTATTACTACTGGAGCTTTTTTACACAAAGTGGATTATGGACTATTCCGGCTTTTATTAGCTTATTATTTCCGTATTTAAAACGACGTGTAGTACATTACAAAGCCTATAAGTTTACTTTTTTATGGACCCTATTTGCTGTTATTTTGTTATCTATAATTCCAGAGAAAAAATCTAGATATTTGATGCCTGTTTTAATTCCTTTAGCTTTAAATATTGGATTTTATATTGAGTATTTGATTCGTAAGTTTAAAACGCTAAAAGACAAACGCGAAACCATACCTGTCTATTTTAACTTTGGCTTAATTGGTTTGATCGGTATTGTGGCTCCTTTTGTGTTGTATTTTCAGTTTAAAACACAATTAAATAATAGCTTATTCCTTTTTATAATATTTGCAATTATTGTGTTTACTTTAGGCTTGGCCATCCTTTCACAATTAATAAAAAAAGAGATTAAACATGTCTTTTTGTTAACTACTGCTTTTTTTGGAGCTTTATTTTTATTTGGCTTACCCATTTTCAAAACGTTTACAAGCGACAATTTTAAACCCATAACTACGCTTTTAAAAACACATAAACAAAAGGACATAAAATTGTATGCTATTGACTACGTTTCGCCAGAAACTATATGGCAATATGGAGCTAAAATACCTCAAATTAAGCAAGAAAACAATGCTTATAACTTTCCGCTTGAAGCGGAATTTGGAGTTTTATCCAACGGAATAAATCCTAAAAATCAAGCTATTCTTTTTGAAAAATATAATATCAAAGAAATGGCTATTTATGATTTAAATGAGAGTGAGCCAGATAGCAAACAATATAAAGATCGATTGATAAATACCTACTATTATTTTACTAGAAAGTAATTATTTTAATTGAAATCTAGATTGTAAGTATTTATCAAGTTTATAAAACATAAATCCTGAAAGTCCACCAAATAGCATTCCGCTTAAAACATCTAAAGGATAATGTACACCTATGTATATTCTACTATACGCCATAGTTATAGACCAAACAATTAGTATATAAATTAGATATTTATATTTATATCTTAACATTAAACCCGAAAAAATAGCGACAGCCATACTGTTACTTGCATGTCCAGAAAAGTAGCCATATTTACCACCACACCACGATTTAAGCAATCGCATGGCTTGCACTAAATCGTCCTCATGACATGGTCTAGGACGTTTTACCAAGAAATTTTTAAATAGGTTAGTAATTTGGTCTGTAAATAAAATCATTAAAGCTATAACCACTAAGGTTAGTACAAACATTTTAGTATTCAATTTTTTGTACATTAAAAAAGCTAACACAGCATAAAACGGAATCCAATGTAATTTATCTGTATAAAACAACCAAAATCCATCCCATGATGTTGTTCCTAGGTTATTTAAAAATAAAAAAAGTTCTTTATCGTATTGTACTAATTGGTCTAACATAAAATTGTTTTGCAGTTACCTAAAAGTTAGGTTATTTATATGGTTGAAATGATTTTATGAGTGCTTAATCTTCATAACGCTCCACTTCTCTATCGTAAAATGCGGTCGCTTCTTTGATTAGGTTTTCTGTTTCCATTTCCAACTCTTTTTCATCATGTTGGTCAAAATCTTCAAACCACTCAACTTCATCATCTTCTAGATTGATTATAAATCTAGGGAATTCTGTATGAATCACAAAGATTGCGTTTGGTAAATCTGTATTATCACCTAAAATGAATTTTGGTAATTCCATAATATATTTGCTTTTTAAAGGTTAGCGACTAGTTATTTTGAGAGTCCAAAATTAACCTTTTAGTTAGATAATTAAAACGTATAAACAATAAAATAGCAGCAGTAGTTAAGCCAGCTAGTAATCCTAACCAAATTCCAAAACTACCATAAGCATCTGCTTTACCCAAATACCAGCTTATTGGAAAACCAATTAACCAATAGGAAATAAAAGTAATAATTGTTGGTATTTTAACATCCTGAAGTCCACGTAAAGCACCAAGTACAATAACTTGTAAACTATCACTTATCTGAAATATAGCTGCTGCAATTAATAATTGCGAGGCTATTGTGACCACCTCTAGATTATCTTTAAAGTTTACTGCATCATCAAAATCTACATATAACCTTGGGAAAAACTGATTAAATATTAAAAATAAAGAAGCAAAAATGACAGCAAATATAAAGCCCATTAAAAATAGCGATACAGCTACACGACGTAATTCTATGTATTGATGTAATCCTTTTTGGTTACCTACTCTAATCATAGACGCAACACTTAATCCCATAGCAACCATAAAGGTCATTGAGCTTAAATTTAAGGCTACTTGATTTGCTGCTTGAGGGTTTTTACCTAACAAACCACTTAACCAAATAGCAGCAGTAAAAATTGCAACCTCAAAAAACATTTGCATAGCACTTGGTGTCCCTAATCCTATAATTTTTTTAAGCATTAATTTATCTAACACAAAAAACTTAATATTAGTTACATAGTCTTTAGACTTTTTACGACCTTTTAATAACCACCATAAATAAGCGACCATAATAACACGCGACACTAAAGTACCATAAGCTGCTCCAACAATACCCATTTCTGGGAAACCAAACTTACCAAAGATTAGTAAATAATTTAAACCAACGTTAACTAGATTAGCTACAATAGTAGCATACATAGGATATTTAGTTAAAGATAACCCATCACTAAACTGTTTTATTCCTTGAAATATTATTAAGGGAATTAAAGATATTGCTACTAAATCTAAATACGGAATAGCTAACTCTACAACCTCAACAGGTTGCTTCATTAAATACATTAAAGGTTTGGCTAATAGCAATAATAAAAAAAGTAACACTCCTAAAACGGTACATAAAAACAAACCATGTTTAAAAGCTGATTTACCTTTATCAAAATCGTTTGCACTATCTGCTTCCGCCACTAAAGGCGTAATGGCAGTACTAAAACCAATACCAATAGACATAGCTATAAACATAAAGCTGTTACCTAAAGACACAGCAGCTAATTCTGCTGTTCCAATTTGACCAACCATAATGTTGTCCACAAAACTAACAAACGTATGACCCAACATCCCTAACATTACAGGAGCAGCCAATTGCCAATTATATTTAAATTCTTTAGTATAAGTGCTTAATACCATTTACTATTGTTATTATTTATTTTAAAGCCATCGTATTTATCTTTTTGAAAACACGACATTTTCACCTGATTTAGAGATATCAAAATTAAATGTGCTTAATCTTAAGTGCACTAAATCTGTGACACCTGGAGCATAAGTTTCATGTAATTCTAAAAAGCCAAATTTAGTCTTAGATAACCAATATTGATAGTTTTGTTCAAAAACTTTTTTTTCAGAGCCTTCAATATCCATTTTTAAAATATCAATAGTTTTTAAATCGTGCTCTAACATTATGGCATCTAGACTATAGCCCTTAAACTCTTTTGTATTATCCAGCGCTTCCTCCACTCTAAAAGCCCATTTACCGGCTTTTTTATCTAAAATTTTTAAGTCTGCATTTATATCCCAAATACCACCTTGTACAATATGAATATCTTTAATTCCTGAGGTGTTTTTTATAATCATTTCTATATTAGACCTATCAGGCTCAATAGCGATAAGCTTTGCATTTTTAAACTTATTTTTAAAATACACTACAGAATATCCACAATTAGAACCAGCGTCCACAATAGTATTAACGTGGTCTGGATAGTGGACGTTATATTCTTCTTCAATAAAAATTTGCTTGAAAATTTTATAATCAGACGTATTTGGCCTTAAATAAATTGGTTGATTATACCCTTTTAACTTTAACGTCAAATAGGTTTTTTTGCTTGTTTTAGAAGTTAATAGTAAAAAATATTGAAGCAACCCAAGTACACTTATCCATTTAGGAATCCATTTAATTTGAGCTGTTTTACTTAGCAGTTTATGAAGAATCATTATAAAGTTATACAATAACTACTGTTATAGTTTAGTGACATTACTTTTAGCCTCTTCAAACTCAGAAATCATGTCCTTTACAATTTCTGAAACAGGTTTTATATCGCGAATTAGTCCAGCTATTTGACCAATTTCTAATTCGCCTTCCTCTAAATCTCCTTCAAACATTCCTTTTTTAGCACGCGCACGACCTAATAACTCTTTAAGTTGTTCTGGTGTTGGACTTGTTTTGTACAACTCTTGTAACTGATTATAAAATTTATTTTTTACTAGCCTAACAGGCGCTAATTCTTTTAAAGTTAATTGCGTATCACCTTCTTTTGCATCTACTACAACTTGCTTAAATGCTTGATGCGCACTACTTTCTTCACTTGCAACAAATCGGCTACCTACTTGCACAGCATCTGCACCTAAAACCATACAAGCTAACATCGCTTTTCCTGTAGCAATTCCTCCAGCTGCTATTAATGGAATATGTAGTTGCTCGCTTACCATTGGAATAAGTGTAAGCGTTGTAGTTTCATCACGTCCATTATGTCCTCCAGCCTCAAAACCTTCTGCAACTATGGCGTCAACTCCAGCATCTTGAGCCTTTAATGCAAACTTGACACTACTAACCACATGCACTACTGTAATCCCTTTGTCTTGTAACCATTTAGTCCATGTTTTTGGATTTCCTGCAGAAGTAAAAACGATTTTAACTTCTTCCTCTACAATTATATTCATGATTTCCTCAATGTTAGGATATAACATTGGGACATTAATACCAAAAGGTTTATCTGTTGCTTTTTTACATTTTTGAATGTGCTCCCTTAATACGTCTGGATACATGCTTCCTGCACCAATTAATCCTAATATTCCAGAATTACTTGCTGCTGAGGCTAACTTCCAGCCACTATTCCAAATCATTCCTGCTTGAATGATTGGATATTGTATATTAAATAGTTGCGTAATTTTATTTGCCATTTACTATAAATATCTTGTGGTTAATATTTTTAAAAACGAAGGCGATATACGTTAGTTGTAACCTCTAGTTTTTAATTATCTTTTTAGTAATCGCTAAACCTTCAGATTCAACCTTAACTAAATAAACACCTTTAGACAATGCGCTTGTGTTTATTGTTTTATTGATTGCGGTTATCTTTGTATCAATAATTTTCTTTCCTAAAACGTCATATAATCTAACTCTAGCTTCTTCATATTGACTAGGAATTTGAATAGTTAATTGATTAGACACTGGATTAGGATATAACTTTAATGTTACGCTTTCATTTTGAAACTCGTTTACAGACAAACCTTGTGCTAAAGCCAAAGATAAATCAGGAATACCATAGCCTAAAAAGAAATCTGGCGCATTGTATTGCGAAGCAGATTCACGAACTAACTGCATGATTTCGGCATTTGAAAGATTAGGTAGCGCTTGCCATAAGCAAACGATTCCACCTGCCATAATTGGCGAACTAAATGAGGTACCATTAGATGTGGTAACCACATCCGAAGTTGTAATAATATAATTGGCTTGACCTTGGGCCACGACATCTGGTTTTTGAGTTGGTTGTTCACTGCTACCTCTAGAACTAAATGATGCATAAGTACCATCTGCCTTTACAGCACCAATACTAAATACACCAGATGCATCTGCTGGAGCTCCAACAATCTGCCAGCTTCCGCTACCAGAATTACCTGCAGAATTAACAACTAAGATCCCTTTTTGAAAAGCAATATTTGCACCTTTGGTAATGTAGGCTGTGTTACCATCCATTTCGGCAGGAGTATAACTGTAATTAGGATTATCAAAAGTGGTATATCCTAAAGACGAATTTATAACATCTACACCTAAACTATCTGCACGCTCTGCTGCTTCAACCCATAGACTTTCTTCTAAAGGGGTTTCAGTAGCTGCATCTTCTGTTCTAAATAAATAATAATTTGCATCTGGAGCAGTACCTACAAATTCATCTTGTAAATAACCAGCCATATCGCTTAATACCCATGTTCCATGAGAGTTTCCTGTGTAAGCGTATACATCTGTGTTTCTGTCTACAAAATCATAACCTCCTAAAATACCACCATTATCACGCAAACGCTGAAAACCATTCATGGTACCAACATTTGTAAATCCTGCATCTATAACTGCGACGGTCATACCAGAACCTGTATAACTATCTGGATGTTGGTGCAAGTCGTCTGCACCAATCATCACTGCTTGATTTGCTGCATTACCATAATTAAATGTAGTTAGACTAGCTTCAAACTCATGCTTATCTAGATTTTGACTTATTCTGGCGTCAAAATTATCGTCTGCAAAATCTATACTACTAACTATAGTAGTACTATTAACGGTTAAGGTATTTAACGCCATGATATCTGATGGATTACCTATAACGTGCAAGGCATTAAACCATTTTGATTTTGACATTACAGTAACACCTGGTTGAGATTTGATAAGTGCAATGTAACTTTCTTCCACAGGAACGTCTTTAAAATCTACAACAACATTATGAGCTGCTTTACGATCCAGCGCTTTTTGTGTTAAAATTGTATTGGGATTTGCTAATGCTGCTGCGCTATTAGGTTTGTCCGATAAATAGACCCAAGCATGCTCTTGTCCAAATGACAATGCAGAATAGGTTAAAACGAAAAAAAGAAGTAGGTTTTTCATAACAGTAACTTTTGTTACTGCAAGTTAAGAAATTACACCTGAACCAACTAATTCTTCCTCTAAATACCAAGCAACAAATTGTCCCTCAGTAATAGCTGATTGTTGGTTTTCAAATTCTACATACATACCACTTTCTACTTTATGTAATGTTGCTTTTTGCAAAACTTGTCTATATCTTATTCTTGCTAACACTTCCATGGTTTGGTCTGTAGCTAATGCTAAGTCCTCTCTAACCCAATGCAACTCTTCATTAGATACAAATAAAACATTTTTATATAATCCTGGGTGTGTTGTCCCTTGGCCTGTATAAATAACATTTTCTGTAACGTCTGTATCTATCACAAATAATGGTTCTGCTGTACCACCTACTGCTAATCCTTTACGTTGTCCTTTAGTAAAATAATGTGCGCCTTGATGCTTTCCTTTTACTACACCTTCAGCTATACTATAGCTAGGTTTTCTAGAACGATATTTTAATTCTTCTAATTTATTATTGAAACTAGGAAGCGTTTCATTATAAAATGAATTATCTCTTGGTATTTCTACAATAACACCTTCTTTAGGCTTAAGTTGTTGTTGTAAAAAGTCTGGCAATCTAACTTTACCTATAAAACATAATCCTTGTGAATCTTTTTTATCTGCAGTTATTAAGTCCTGAGCTTTAGCTATTTCTCTAACTTCTGGTTTTAATAATTCACCAATAGGAAACAATGCTTTAGCCAATTGCTCTTGAGATAATTGACATAAAAAGTAAGATTGATCTTTATTTGGATCCTTACCTGCTAATAATTGGTGTACCTCTTCTCCGTTTTTTGTAATGGTTGTTTTTCTGCAATAATGACCTGTAGCCACGTAATCTGCACCTAAATCTAAGGCGATTTTCATGAAGACATCAAACTTAATTTCTCTATTACATAAAACATCTGGATTAGGTGTGCGACCTTTTTCATATTCGTCAAACATATAATCTACGATGCGCTCCTTATACTGTTCGCTTAAATCTACAGTTTGAAAAGGTATTCCTAATTTATCTGCGACCAACATAGCATCATTACTATCATCCAACCAAGGACACTCATCAGAAATTGTTACAGTGTCGTCGTGCCAATTTTTCATAAAAAGACCTATAACCTCATAACCTTGCTCTTTTAATAAATACGCAGCAACACTAGAATCCACTCCTCCTGATAATCCAACAATAACTCTTTTTTTCATGACTAATTTTAATAGACTGCAAAGATAAGTCTTTCTAAAAAAAATCAAACACATATATATAAATGGAATGACTTAATAAATGCCTGACAAATAAACATTTAAATAACTTTAACAAATCTTTAATTCTTTTTGTTTAATCTTTTTATAGTTTTGTTAAACAAACCTATTAAAAAACTTTATTATGAAAACGATTAAAAAATTATCGCTACTATTTTTAGCAACTTTTGTGTTATGGTCATGTAGTGACGATGACGATGCGTCAACACCAACGCCAACACCAACGCCAACAACTTTAAATATTGTTGAAACAGCCCAAGCAACAGCAAGTTTAAGTAGTTTAGTTGCTGCAGTAGTGGAAGCAGATTTAGCCATTACTTTAAGTGGACCTGGACCTTTTACAGTATTAGCACCAACAAATGAAGCTTTTGCAGAATTTATGTCTGATAATGGTTGGGCAACAGTACAAGATATTCCAGACGCTGCCTTAGCACAAACATTACTAAACCATGTAATAAGTGGTACGGTTACATCAACAGACCTTGTAGGTTTAGGTAGTGGTTACACTAATACTTTGGCTGATGGTGCAGGAGATAATAAAATAAGTTTATTATTTGATACTTCTAATGGTGTAGTATTTAACAATGTGTCTGAAGTATCAACTGCAGATGTCACTGCATCTAATGGTATCGTACATATTGTAGATAAAGTAATTGCTTTACCTACAGTAGTAGATCACGCAGTAAATAATGCTAATTTTTCAAGTCTTGTAGCAGCTTTAGGTGCTGCAGATGGTGATTTAGTAAATGTATTATCAGGAGTAGGACCTTTTACAGTATTAGCTCCAGACAATACTGCATTTGCAACATATTTAAACGGAACAGCTTTGGCAGATGTACCAACAGATGCATTATCTGAGTTATTATTAAATCACGTTGTTAGTGGTGCATTATCGTCTACCGACTTAACTACTTTAGTTTCTGGATACACAAACACCTCTGCTAGTGGTCTTGGAGGAAACGCTTTAAGTTTATATTTTGACACTACAAATGGTGTTAGTTTTAACGGAATATCTACAGTAACTGCTGCAGATGTAGTAGGTACAAACGGAATTATCCATGCAGTAGATACTGTAATAGATTTACCAACTATAGCAACGTTTGCAACTTCAAATCCTGCATTAAGCAATTTAGTTGCTGCATTACAATACGCAGATTCTGGGACACCAACTGTACCTTATATTACTACTGTATCTGATGCAACAGCTGGACCATTTACTGTATTTGCTCCAACTGATGCTGCTTTTGGAAGTTTATTAATGGAATTAAACGCAACTGCTTTAACAGATTTAGATACTGCTACAGTTGACGCTGTACTAACGTACCACATTGTTGGAGCTAATGTACAATCTAGTATGCTAATGAGTGGACCAGTAACAACATTAGGTGGAGATATTACTGCAGACGCAACTAACTTTACTTTAACTGATCCTAATGGAAGAGTAAGTAACATTGTTACATCATTGGTAGATATTCAAGCAATTAATGGTGTTGTACACCCAATTGATAAAGTAATTTTACCATTACAATAAGAATATAAAGTCTTAATTAAATAGTTTATTCCCTTTAAAACTAACATTTTGATAGCAAAAAAAAACGCCTTAAGACATTAAGGCGTTTTTTAATTTATAGTAACTAAAGCTTATTTTTTCGCTTTTTTATCTAAGTCTTTTTCTTCGACTAACTTTCCATCTTTATAACGTTTCCATACACAACATTTTACGTCGTCCTTGTAATAACCTTCTACAGCTATAACACCATCTTTAGTGTAGGTTTTATAAGCACCTTCAAACTTATTAGCGTTATAAGTTATTAGTTTCATTATGGTACCATTTTCTGCATACCATTTAGATTCGCCATGTAATAATCCGTCCATGTAATATGCTTTTTCGGCTATTTGACCATTTAAATAAAACACCAAACGTTCTCCTTCAAGCTTACCTTTGTCATTATATAATTCTTGCGTCATAACTTGGTCTACATTTTTATGATAAATTACCCATTTACCAATATAATCATGACCACGCATTTTACCTTCACTTATCTTTTTTCCATTACTAGCATAAAAGGTTACTAAAGCAACATTATCGTTACTGTTAAAAACCTTGGTAGCAGTTAATACCGCTTTATTATCTATATTTTTATAAAATTTGAATGTTCCTACTTCCTTACCATGGTCAAATTGGCCTTCATATCTTACCACTTTAGTATTGTCAAAATTCTTTTTCCAGGTACCATGACGTTGTGCATTAGCGTCAAACTGATTTAAACTTTGAGCCATCACTAGACTTGTGACAAATAAACAGAATAATAAAAAACTTGTTTTTTTCATTGTATCGTTACTTTATATCGCTTTCGCGGAAACCATGCCTTACGGTTTAACGTTAATATTAAACATTTGTTATAACAAAAAAGCTGCCAAACTAAAATTATAGCAGACAGCTTTTTTTATTAATTTTAAATAAAGAGATTATTTTCCTTTATTTTTTTGTTGCATTTGTTTTTGTTTTTCAGCTTGTTCCATCATTTCTTTCATTTTTTTCTGGAACTTACTTTCTTTTTTAGGCTTAGCTTTTTGAACCTGAATATTAGCATGAATCTTATCTTCATCTAATATAAAATTCTTGATTACTAATAAAATACCAATACTAATTAAGTTAGAAATAAAGTAGTATAAACTTAATCCTGAAGCGTATTGATTAAAGAAAATTAACATCATGATTGGAGCAAAGTATATCATATACTTCATCATCTTAGCCATATCAGGCATCCCTTCTTGTTGTGGTGCTGACATTTGATTTTGACCAGTCGTTAACTTCATGTAAAAGAAAATAGCGATTGCAGCTAATATTGGAAATAAACTTACGTGATCTCCATATAATGGAATATTAAAAGGTAATTCTGCAACAACATCATAAGAAGATAAATCTTCAGCCCATAAAAACTTTTTCTGTCTTAAAGCAAATGCAGTCGGGAAAAACATAAATAAAGCATAAAATACTGGCATTTGAATAAATGCTGGTAAACATCCTGCTAAAGGACTTGCTCCTGCTTTGTTTTGAAGTGCCATAGTTTCCTGTTGCGCCTTCATTTTGTTGTCTTTATACTTTTCTCTGATAGCATCAAGTTCTGGTTTTAAAACTTTAAGCTTCATTTGCGATAAGTATTGCTTGTATTGTACAAATGACATGGCTAACTTAATAAGTACTGTCATTACAATAATTGCAATTCCGTAAGGTAAAAACGAACTTAATCCGTTAAATAATGGAATAAATAAAAACTTGTTAATCCATCCAAAAATTCCCCATCCAAATGGGATACTTTCTACTAAATTATCATCGTAATTTTTTAAAATCTCGCTATCTGTTGGACCATAATACAACTTTAAATTGTTGTTAATTGAGGCTCCATTTAAAGCTAATGCAGTTTTAGTAGAAAATTGTTTTGTAAATACAGAATCTACCGCTTCGTCTTCTACTAAGTTTTTAGATGTAATTGAAACTTCCTTAAACGCCTTATCAGACACTAGAATAGTACTAAAAAAGTGTTGTCTGTAAGATAACCATGTTACGTCCTCTTCAACCTCATCATCGTCACCCATTTGGGATAACTTGTCTACATCACCATCTGTTTGGTAAGTTAAACGTGTGTATCTATTCTCGTAACTAATACTTTGGTCATGTCTTATCGTTTTTTGTGTCCAATCTAAATTAATAGGATTTGACGTATTTATAGCAGACTCTAAACCTTGAGATTTAATGGTAAAATCTACCATATAATCGTTTGGCTTAACTACATAATTATACTCTAAAAATTTATCTTCTGCAGTTTTTAACTTCATGGACACTACTGTGTTTTCTCCACTTTTAGTTACTGTAGGCTGAAAATATAAATCTTTAGTATTTAAAGTACGATTATCTGTTGTTTGGAAATTGATATTAAATACCGAATTACCATCCTTTACTAAGTAAATTGGAATAGAATCAAAGTTTACAAAGTTTTTAAGTTTAACCTCTGACAGATGACCACCTTTTGTGTTAAACTTTAATGCTAATAAATCACTTTCAACCAATACCTCACTATCTGTAGTAGTTGTAGTCGCTAAAGAATAAGCAAAATCACCGATTTTTGATTGTAATGCTGCTACTTGAGTAGAGTCCTTTGGTTTAGAAAAATCTAATGCAGTAGTAACTTTAGTCTCTGATGGAGCTGTAGCATTTACTTTTTTCTGAGCCTCAATTTGAGCTTGCTTTTCTACCTCTTGCGCTTTAAGCTCTTCAGGAGATGGCTGGTTTTGCCACATCATGAATAATAAGATTCCGAAAATTAATACAAATCCTATTATCGACTTAACGTCTAGTTTTTTTTCTTCCATAATTGTTTGGTTCCTCTAACTTATTCAAGGAATAATTAATTAGTCAAATATACGACCACTTTTAAATTGGTGTCAAATTGACACTTATTTTTTCTTACTGTGCTTTAAACTTGCTTTTACAAATGCCACAAATAAAGGATGTGGATTGGCTACTGTACTTTTATATTCTGGGTGGTATTGCACACCAACAAACCAAGGATGAGATGGGTTTTCAACAATTTCGACCAATTTTGTATCAGGATTATAACCTGTGGCTTTTAATCCTGCAGCTTCGATTTGAGTTTTAAAATTACTATTAAACTCATATCTATGTCTATGACGCTCTTTAATATCTTGAGATTGGTAGACTTTATAAGCTATAGACTCTTTTTCGATATGGCAATCCCAAGCACCAAGACGCATTGTTCCTCCTTTATCTGTGATGGTTTTTTGGTCTTCCATAATATCAATAACTGGATTTGTAGTCTTAGGATCCATTTCTGTAGAGTTAGCATCTGCTAATCCCATGACGTTACGACAAAACTCAATAACTGCCATTTGCATACCTAAACAAATTCCTAAAAACGGAATGTTGTTTTCGCGTACATATTTAATTGCTGTTATTTTTCCTTCTATACCACGCTCTCCAAAACCTGGAGCTACTAATACACCATCAAGGTGTGATAACTTCATTTTAATATTGTCTGCATTTAAATACTCAGAATGTACAGACTCTACATTTACTTTAACTTCATTTTCTGCTCCAGCATGAATAAATGCTTCCAATATAGACTTGTAAGAATCTTGTAACTCTACATATTTACCTATTAATCCGATTGTAATTTCAGATTTTGGATTTTTATGTCTCTGTACAAACTTATTCCAAGTTGTTAAATCAGGAACATCACTATTTAATGCTAATTTTTTAAGTACAACTTGATCCAGTTTTTCTTCAAGCATTAAATTTGGCACATCATAAATTGTTGATGCATCAATAGATTGTATGATTGCCTCTTCGCGTACATTACAAAATAAGGCTAATTTTCTTTTTAGATCTGAAGGTAATTCATGCTCTGTACGACAAACCAATATATCTGCTTGTACACCACTTTCCATTAAAGTTTTTACACTATGTTGGGTTGGTTTTGTTTTTAACTCTCCAGCTGCTGTTAAATATGGAATTAATGTTAAGTGAATGACCAATGCATTATTATCACCTAAATCCCATTTTAATTGTCTTACTGCTTCAATGTATGGTAAGGACTCAATATCTCCAACGGTTCCACCAATTTCTGTAATAACAATATCATAATCTCCAGAGTTACCTAGGATTTGGATTCTGTGTTTAATTTCGTCTGTAATATGAGGGATAACTTGTACTGTTTTTCCTAAAAACTCACCTTTACGTTCACGATTTATAACGCTTTGATAAATACGTCCAGTCGTAACATTATTGGCTTGACTAGTTGGTACGTTTAAAAAACGCTCATAATGTCCAAGGTCCAAATCGGTTTCTGCACCATCATCTGTAACATAACATTCGCCATGCTCATATGGGTTTAACGTACCTGGATCTACGTTAATATAAGGGTCTAATTTTTGGATTGTGGTTCTGTAACCTTGCGCTTGAAGTAGTTTAGCAAGAGATGCTGCTATAATTCCTTTTCCTAAGGAAGATGTTACTCCTCCTGTTACAAATATGTACTTAGTTTCTGATGTCATGTTGCGTTGTTAAACGCGAGCAAATTTACGATTTTTAAGTAGAAACTGTTGGTCTTTCTTGTTTTATTTTTACAACTCTTTTTTATATTTTTTTATGAGCAACTTAGCACTTACATCTACTAATTATTTTAATAACCTAAACTTTGCTTCTTCCATTAGGCTTTAAAAAACAACTGATTATATTTTAATTTAATCAAATTGCTTAGTGATACCGTTTTTACATGGTTATTACTATAACTTTACGTATTTTTTAGAAGGATTAAAAAATCAAACCTATACAATGACTAACGAGCAAACTGCAATACGTACAACTTACTTTAGTATTATTGGAAATACATTGCTTGCACTTATAAAAGGATTAGCAGGTGTTTTTGGAAACTCTTATGCATTAATCGCAGATGCAATTGAGTCCACAACAGATATATTTGCTTCACTATTAGTATTATTTGGTTTTAAATATGCAAAACGTCCTGCAGATGAAAATCATCCTTATGGTCATGGAAAAATCGAACCTTTAATCACTTTTGCTGTTGTTGCCTTTTTAGTTGTGTCTGCGACTATAATTGCATCAGAAAGTATTCATAACATTTTAACGCCTCATAAAACACCTAAATCATGGACACTAATTGTGTTAGGTGTGATTATTATTTGGAAAGAAATAGCGTTTCAGATTGTAATAAAGAAAAGCAAACAAACCAATAGCTCATCATTAAAAGCAGATGCTTGGCACCATCGTAGTGACGCTATAACATCTATAATGGCTTTTATTGGCATTTCTATAGCAATACTTTTTGGTAAAGGATTTGAAACTGCTGATGATTGGGCTGCTTTATTTGCGTCAGCCTTTATATTATATAATAGTTATTTAATTTTAAGACCTGCTTTAGGTGAAGTCATGGATGAGCAAGTTTATGATGATCTAATTATTGACATTAGAGAACAATCCTTAAAAGTGAAAGGTGTTTTAGGTACCGAAAAATGTTTTATACGTAAAGCTGGCATGAAGTTTAATGTTGATTTACATGCTATTGTGGATGGTAATATTTCAGTAAAACTAGGACACGACATTTCACACAACTTAAAAGACTATTTGCGAGAACAAATTCCAAATTTAGGACACGTGCTTATTCATATAGAGCCTAATGAAAACTATTAATAAGCTTAAAATCCACTAAGAAGTCTATTTAGGATATTGTTTTTTTATGTTACGAATTAAATCTTCCAATCCATTTAATTTAACCGTATAAACAGTTTCTAACATTTCGCCTAGTTTTCCTTTAGGGAATCCTTTATTATGATACCAAACAATATAGTACTCTGGTAAGTCTATCAAAAAACGGTCTTTGTATTTACCAAAAGGCATTTTGGTATGTGCCAATTTAATTAAAAAATCTTTGTCTGGTTGAAGCAAATTATCCTTTAGATTTAAACTTGTTTACAGCCTTTAGTCGCACAGCAATACTGTCCTTCCATTTTTTTTGACCATCGACGTTAATAGAATATTCACTTTGTAAGTCGTACGTATTTTGCATCTCTGCTAATTGACTATCAATCGCACTATGCATCTCTTGAAGTGTTTTAGCCAAATCTTCATGTGGCTTAATTGCAGCGATGCGTTGCCTAAATAGCCTTGCATGCAACTCTGTAATATCAAAATGTAATTGCTCGTGACCTAAAACGTGTTTATCTACTTGGTCAGATTTGCACCAAGAATGTTCTGGATAAAAAAACGCTTTAACTAAGGTTTTAAAACCATAGACTTTATCATCACGTTTGTTAATAGAGTAACTAAAAGTAATACCAGATGCTGTTACTGCAACAGCATCTGTATCCTGATTAGGTTGTCCTTTAAAATCATCCCAATTAAGTTTGTAATTTTCACTCCATGACAGCTCTTCCATTACATCACTGTGTAACAAGAAAAACCCCAAGCAAATAAATACGTACTTAAACATGATTATAAAAACGACTACTTTTTAATTTTTTACTTCTACTATTTTTAAATCTTGATATTTAACAATGTATACTGTATTGTTATAATACCCTCCAAATAATTTCTTTTTGTATGCAAATTTATTTTCTACATAAGTTGTCAATGGAGACTCGTTTACAGAGGTATAAATATCCTCTGAAGTTACTAAACGTAAAACAACATCCATTGTTAAATCAAATCCTCTTACAGCGTATGTGTTTGGTGACTCATTATACATTGCTTTGTAACGTTTTGCAAAACTGTTATTTTCATCTTCGCTAAAAGACTTATTAATGGACGCATAGGTAAATCCTAAATTAGACAAATGTGTACTTCTAACCTCATCATCCTCAAACGCATTATTTTTATCTGTAGTTGTTAATACGACAGACATATTTGGTTTAATTTTAGAATTTAGGATACTAGAAACATTTGATACAAATCCTGCATTTTCAGTTTCTAAAAAGACAATATTTTTACCTGGTTTAAGCACATTAACCATATCCTGATCAAATACGTAATAAGCATCTGCTCCTGTCTTAGCAACTTTTCTAGATTTTACCATAGCAGCTTTAGGGAATGACACCTTAAGCGCATCTGCTGTTACTTTATTTTTTATATCAGAGACGATTATAAAGTGTGATGTACTATCTGCTTTAAAATAATTTAATAGTTTTTCTTTTAACAATGCCTCGTCAGGTCTAGATTGAAATACATTTTCTTGTAAGTCTACCGTTTTGGTTATTGGAGATACTAATGGTATTTTTTTACTTTTTAGTGTTGCTGCTGCAGTATTAAAAAGTTTTGGCATTACTGGTCCAATCACTACATCTACATCGTCAAAATTATTAGATTGTAATAATGACACAACTTTACTTTCTCTATTTTCTGTATCATATACATCTACCTTAAGATTTATTCCTAAAGTTGCTAAACTATCTATTGCCATTTTAGCTCCTGAGTAAAAATCCAAAGAGGTACTAACATAAGGATCGTTTTTAATTAGCTTTTTAGCGTCGTAAACTGAGTCTGCATCTACCTTAGTTAATTTAAAAGGCAGCATAATTGCTATGTGTTTTGTATTTGCATCCAAATTACGTGTTGTTAAATCTGATGTAAACAACTTCTCTCCTGCTAAAGTGATACCTAAACCTTCATTTTTTGCTCTAACATCAGAATCAAACGGAATTTTTAAAACCATGCCTTCTTTTAACCCTGTTGTTAAAAGCTCTGGATTTAATTGCTCTAATTGCTCCTGTTCTAATCCGGTTTTAAGTTTTAGTCTGTAAAACCCTTCAGATTTTAAAACTGTATAATAACTGTATTTTTCATCAATTGTTTTTACTTCTTCAGCTTCTAGATTAGGAACATTTATAACTTCTCCTGGTTGTAAAACAGCTGACATATCAGGATTTAAATCCTCTAACTCTTGCACTGTTATACCATATTGATAAGCAATACGCCATTTACCCTCTTTTGGTTTTACAGTATGGCTTTTTGTGGCTAATTTTACCTCAACAACAGCTTTGGTTACTTTGTAAACTGGAATTTTAATTTTATCACCTTTACGCAAATTATTAGCATATAATTCTGGATTATGCTTTTTAATTTCCTCTTGCTCTACATCGTATTTTTTAGATAAACTATATAGGGTTTCTTTACGTTTAACTTTATGGGTTTTAAAACCATCTAACGTTTTAACCTCTGTTAATTGTGGTGAAGCTTGTGCTGCCTTACTATTTGGAATTATTAATACAGAATTTACTTTTACTTCTTTTCTAGCGTCTGGATTTAATGCATAAATCTGAGATTTTGTAACACTATATTTTGCAGCAATTTGCTCTATAGTTTCTCCTGCATTTACTTTATGCGTTTTGTAATTTTGCGCTTTCGCGGAAGCACAGCCAAACATTACGACTACGCTTAAGATATATATTAATTTTCTCATATGTTATTTATACGTTTCAAACTGCGTTAGCGGTTGTAATGGCATCCTTTTTTTTGCTGCCATATATGGCAAAAAAAAGATATAATGGAAGACGCGACCCTTGTGGTAACGCCCAACATTTTGATACTATTTTATCAAGCTTAAAAAATTACTTGAAGTGACGGTATTAACCTTTATTCCCACTCAATAGTTGCTGGTGGCTTACTGCTTATATCGTACACTACTCTATTAACGCCTTTTACTTTGTTTATTATATCGTTACTTGTTTTTTGTAAAAACTCGTATGGTAAATTTACCCAGTCTGCAGTCATACCATCTGTGCTTTCTACTGCTCTTAATGCTACACATTTCTCGTAAGTACGCTCGTCACCCATTACTCCTACACTATTTACTGGTAGTAAAATAGCTCCTGCTTGCCATACTTTATCGTATAATCCTGCGTCGCGTAATCCGTTAATAAATACTGCGTCTACTTCTTGTAATATACGTACTTTTTCTGCAGTGATATCACCTAAAATCCTGATTGCTAGACCTGGTCCTGGAAATGGATGACGTCCTAAAAGGTCTTTATCCATACCCATACTTGCACCTACACGTCTTACTTCGTCTTTAAATAAAGCACGAAGTGGCTCTACAATTTTAAGTTTCATGTAGTCTGGTAATCCACCTACATTATGATGACTTTTTATTGTTGCGCTTGGTCCTCCTGTTGCACTTACACTTTCTATCACGTCTGGATAAATAGTCCCTTGTGCTAACCATTTTACGTCTTCTATTAGGTTTGCTTCTTGGTCAAAAACCTCGATAAACGCGTTACCTATAGCTTTACGCTTTTTTTCTGGATCACTCAATCCTGCTAATGCATCCAAAAAGCGTGCCGAAGCGTCTACACCTTTTACGTTTAAGCCCATTCCTTTGTATTGTTCTAATACATCAGAAAATTCGTTTTTACGTAATAATCCGTTATTTACAAATATACAGTACAGGTTTTTACCTATTGCTTTGTGCAATAACATTGCTGCTACGGAACTGTCTACGCCTCCTGATAATCCAAGAACAACTTTATCGTCTCCAAGTTTTGCTTGTAAATCCTCAACGGTTTCTTGTACAAACGCATTTGGTGTCCAATCTGGATTTACATTTGCAATTGATACTAAAAAGTTTTCTAGTAATTGTTTACCGTCTTTAGAGTGGTATACTTCTGGATGAAATTGAATCGCGTAAGTCGACTCGCCTTCTATCTTATAAGCTGCATTTTGCACATCGTGCGTGCTTGCTAATAATTTTCCGTTTGTTGGTAGGTGTTTGATGGTGTCACTATGACTCATCCATACTTGACTACCTATTGATATATTTTTAAAAAAAGTATCCTCTTCTACTAAGCTTAAGTTGGCACGACCATACTCGCGTGTATTAGATTCGGCTACTTCACCTCCAGAAAAATGGGCTAAATATTGTGCGCCATAACAGACAGCTAGCATAGGCTTTTTACCTCTAATTTCTGACAGATCCGGATGAAAAGCATCCTTAGATCTTACAGACATTGGGCTTCCAGAAAGGATAACAGCCTTATAATCGTCTACGTTTTTTGGTGGTTTGTTAAATGGGTGTATTTCGGAATAGATGTTAAGCTCTCTAACTCTGCGCGCAATTAGTTGTGTGTATTGCGATCCGAAATCTAAAATAAGTACTTTGTCGTGTTGCATGCACAAAAATAGTAATTGCATTGATAAATACTATTTATGATTTATGAAAATTTGCACTATTTTTTTAACAATTAACAAATACTATTTCATGGACTCCAAAATTGCTTTAATATCTTGAGTAGTTGTGTCTGGATTTATAAAGCAAAAACGAGAAACGGTTTCAAAATTAGCTCCTGTTTTCCATTTGGTTGGTGTTACTAATGCAAAGCCTTTATCGTGATTTTTAAAAGTCCAATCTCTGTAGTCATTTGGTGTCCATCCCTTACGTCTATAAAGCACACAAGATAAGCTTGGCTCTCTTACAAGCTCTACATGATCCATATCTTTTATTAACTGTCCAGCTATGGTTGCTAATTCCAAACCACGCTCCACAGCTTCTTTATACCTGTCAGTACCATGAGTAGCTAAACTAAACCATAACGGTAATCCACGTACACGACGTGTTAATTGTATTTGGTAATCTGTTGGATTAAAACCATGTGCTCCTTCGTCTTTAAAAATATCTAAATAGGAACCTTCCTGTGCGTGCGCTTTTTTAGCTAATTCTGGTTGCTTATATATTACAGCACCACAATCGTATGGAGAAAACATCCATTTGTGTGGATCAATGGTAATGCTGTCTGCTTTTTCAATTCCGTTAAATAAGTACCTAACAGAGTCTGCTGCTAACGCACCACCACCATAAGCTGCATCTACATGCAACCATAAATGTTCTGTTTCGCAAATGTTTGCAATACCTTCTAAATCGTCAATAATTCCTGCATTTGTAGTTCCTCCTGTTGCAACTACTGCAAATAGACGTTGTCTTTGGTGTGTTGTTAAGTCTGAAATAGTTTGCTTTAAAGCGTCTCCTTTTAAACGGTCTTCTGTATCTACCAATAATACATCCACATCCACCACTTTAGCCATAGCTTTGATTGAAGAGTGTGCACCAATTGAGGTAATGATTAACCCTTTTTGATTTTTGTTGTCGTCGTTTAAACTTCTCCAATACTCGCGTGCTGTAACAATTGCAGACAAGTTTGCTGCAGTACCACCACTAGTAAATACTCCAAAAGCACCTTGTGGTAATCCTGTTAAGGATACAATCCACTTCATGGCTTCGTTTTCGCAAAAAATACCACCTGCTCCTTCCATCCAATACGCACCATGAATACTTGATGCTGAAGTTACCAAATCAAATAAAATAGAGGCTCTGGTTGGAGATGCTGGCACAAATGCTAAATGACGTGGATGATCAATTTTTACATTGGCATGCATTAAATGTTGCTTCCATAAGTTAAAAGCAGTCTCGCCACCAATACCTTTGTCTGTCACTGTTTCTCCTACAAGCGCTTTTAAAGTTTCGGCTTTTTGAGGTTTACCAATGACGTCTTCAGTTTTTGAAATACGATCTATTGTATATTTCATGACGTCTAGCGTCATTTCAACTAAATCTAAATCTATTTTATGCATGGCTTATAATTCAAGAATTAAAAATTGACCTTGCAAAGGTTTTAAATTTTTAATTAACTGAGGTATTAAATCCGTACCAAATTCTAAATATAATTCTGAAAAATTAGTATTACGTTCTTGCAAACTATAATTAGGAAACAATTGGTATTGTAAATCGGTAATACGCTCTACTTGATCTTTAAGTTTTCTTTTTTGAGCAGTTAACAATCTTTTTTCAAGATGTGCCAACCCATTAATTTGCTTTTTTTCTTGAGAGGCTACTGCACCAACAAAAGACTTATCCGTTGATTCTGCTAGCTTATAAAGTTGTTGAAACTGTGATTTTAGATGTTGAATTTGCTCAGAAAAATCAATATCAATATTAGAAATTTCTCGTACTTTTTTGTTAATAAAACTATCACGTTTTAAAAACAAGTCCTTATCAGATATGCTTAGTTTTTTAAGTTTATCCGCTTGCTGTTTTGTTTTTATCAAAACAGAATTACGTAAAAGTAATATTGGAAAAACCACATTATTAGCTTCAAAATTAGCTTTTAACTGAAACCAGTAAGCTAGCTCACCACCACCACCAATGTAACATAAATTTGGCAAAATAACTTCTTGATACAATGGACGCATAATTACATTAGGACTAAAACATTCTGGAGCCTGGTCTATATGTATTGACAACTCTTCTTTAGTCCAAGATATTGACGTGTTTAAAACAGAATATTTTTGATCTTTAAAAACAATACGTTCTCTTACATTTTTAGTGATATAAAATAAATTTATATCTCTAGGATTTACTTGTATAGCGTAGTTTTCTGATACTTGACTTAATTGATTTGATGTTTCAGTAACTTTTTGAAATGATGTATTATTAAATAACTCTGTTTTAATTTGAGGTATAAATAATGTTTTTAAATCTTTATTATTAGCATCTATAATTACCAAACCATGCTCACCAAATAATACATTTGCTAAATAATGCGTGGCTTTAGCTAAATTATCATGTTTTAAGTAAGCGTTTTCAAATAGTGATTTTAAAAATTTAGCATTTTGACCAATCCCTAACTCTTTTGCAAAAAGGTCTAACACGTTATCTAAACCAGTAGTATCTAAATCTCCAACTGCTCCTGAAGCATTTTTGTTCCAACGTATTTTTTTGCCTTTAAAATTGAAATAATTTATTTCTTCAAAATCATGATCCTCTGAAGCCATCCAATAGATAGGCACAAAATTATATTCTGGATATTGTATTTTTAATTGCTTAGTTAAATTTATTGTAGACACAATTTTATACAAAAAATATAATGGTCCTGTAAATAAATTAAGCTGATGACCTGTTGTAATTGTAAAGGTTTTATTGTCTGCTAATAACTTAATGTTAGTGTCTGTAGCTTCTGATGTTTCCAGTAGGTTATATTGCTCTTGCAAAGTTTTTGCTAAGACCACTCTACCTTCTTGAGAAAAATTATCTTGCTTCTGTTTTATTTGAGCTTCAAAGTTTTTGATATTAGGAAACCTATTATAAAACGGTTTTAGTGATTCAGCTTCAGCTAAATAATCACAAATTAATTGAGAAAAATATCCTGTTTCTTTAAAGGGTATACAGTCTGTTGGCATAGTTACAAATTAATCTGCTGTAAAGATAAGGCAGTTTGCCCTTTAGTATGTCTTAAAATTAACATAAAACCCAAGAGTAAAGTGTTGAAATTTGAGTAACTTTATAAGATAATCTGCAAACACAACACTAGTGAAATCAACTGTACTACCTTTAAACATTAAAAACTACATAGTCTATTTCACACTACTAACTTGTTTTTTTGGTTTTAGTCAAAATATAACCGAATTTAAAGGAATAGTATTAGATAAAACTACCAATAATCCTTTAGCATTAGCCGATTTAATTATTACCAACTCCAACGTTAGTACTATAGCTAATAGTGATGGCGAGTTTACGTTAAAAGTCCCAGAAGACCTGTTACAAAACAATGTAACAATATCTTATTTAGGGTATCAAAAATTAGAAGTTGCTTTATCAGAATTTAAACCAACTGATACTAAAATATATTTACAAGAAGCAGCCACAGTATTGGCTGCTATAGATATTGCAGCACCTAAAGATGCAGAAGAATTAGTAAAGAAAGTATTAAACCTAAAAGGAGAAAACTACGCTACTGAAACTGTGTTTATGACAGGTTTTTATAGAGAAACTATTAAAAAACGTAACAGAAATGCATCATTATCTGAAGCCATTGTTAGCATTAATAAATCGTCTTATAACTCTAGTAAAAATGACAATGTTACTTTAATAAAGGCTAGAAAAAACACAGATTACTCAAGGTTAGATACCATCGCCCTTAAAATTCAAGGAGGTCCCTTTAGCAGTTTACACACTGACATTATTAAGTATCCTGAATACATTTTTAATGATGAAACCCTAAGTGACTACACGTTTACTTTTGGTAGATCTACTCAGGTTGATAATCAATTAGTTTATGTTGTAAATTTTAAACAAAAAGAAACTGTTTATAGACCTTTGTATTATGGCACACTTTATATTGACGCTAATAATTATGCTTTAACTA
The DNA here is from genome assembly GCF_002323495.1 of Olleya sp. UBA1516. Classification (NCBI taxonomy): domain Bacteria; kingdom Pseudomonadati; phylum Bacteroidota; class Flavobacteriia; order Flavobacteriales; family Flavobacteriaceae; genus Olleya; species Olleya sp. UBA1516. Next base: position 136,558 of record NZ_DCQO01000006.1, on the reverse strand, counting down.
GTGCTGTTTTTAATTTAAATGTTGAAAATCAAACCGAAGCCACCAAATTATTTGTGAGAAAAAAACCAAGAAAAGCTAATGTATATCCAACTGAAGCTGCTTACAAGGTTAATTACAGAACAAAAGATGGCAAATGGTATTTTGCTTATAGCAATATATTAATCTCTTTTAAAGTTAATTGGGATAACCGATGGTTTAATAGTAGATATACATTACAAAGTGAAATGGCTATAACAGATTGGAATATAAATAAGGATTTATTAACCAATACACAGTCTAAAAAACTTAAACAAAATAGTATTTTGCAAGACCAAGTTTCCGGCTTTAGAGATCCCGATTTTTGGGGCGAATATAATATTATAGAGCCTGAAAAATCTATTGAAACTGCTATTAAGAAAATTAAAAGGCAAGTCGAAAAAAACTAGATTATTTTACTTTTGGTGATTGATTATAATATTAAAATAATTTGGATCGTAAAACGTTTTAAGTGAATTATATTTTTGCTGATCTGTAATACTATCTGCTACTTGCAGAATTTTTAAATTATGCTCGTATATACGCCAAATTAACTCAGAGCAATAATGCTCAGTAGTATCTTTATAATTAAAGCTATGATCAAAGGGTAATTGTTTTTTATAGTAATAATCAATTTGCTTTACAATTTTACTTTGTTTAATTGTATCTATATTTTTTAATCTAGTGACCAAAATCGTCTTATCATGAGAATTGTGCACAAAAGAATCTATTGCCTGCAAACGTAAACCATCCTGATTAGATACGCTACTTGACAGCGCATGTGCAATTTTTAAATTATCATTTTGCTTGATAACAACACCTAGATGAGTTACATCATAGTCCTCACTCATCATTTTAGAAATCATAGTACTTACAAAACCGTAACCACGTCTTAAAATAATATCTCCAGTTTGAAGTTTAGCTTTTTCTTTAGGCGATAATTTATACAAAAAAGACGATTCATACGGTCTGTTTGAATCGTCTTTAAAAAATTTATATGCTAAAAAAATAACAGCTAAGACTAGTGATATTTTTATAGTGGTTTTTAACATTTACTCAGCAGCCTCATAATCATCTTCCTCAATCATTTCCTCATCCATATCGTCATCAGACTCCATATCAGGATTTCCTGTTTCTTTATTAGCTTTATCTAAGCCTTCTTTATTCATTGACTCTTTGTCCATACTTACCAACCATTTCCCTTCTTCTTTAATAAGATTCATTGGCATGTCTTGATCTTTTTCATCTTGACTACTTGACATTTTTACAGTACATACTGCTTTGTCTCCATCAATTTTAGTATCAACTACTTTAAAAGAAATATCTGCTTCTTTCATCTTATCTGCAAATTGATCTTTTGCGCCAAAAGACTCTAGCATAGACAACATAGATTTTGTGTCTGTAGTTGCGTGTTTTTTAGCTGTTTCAAAATCTCCAGAATACATAGCTTCTAAAAAGCTAATTGTAGCACCTTCTGGTCCTCCACCACCACAAGCTGTTAACATAAAAAAGCAAGCTACTACTACTGTTTTTAATACTGATTTTTTCATTTTTTGGTTTGTTTAGTTTTGTAAATATACTTTTTTAGATTTAACATTCAAATTGTTTTATTTTGAACGCCTTAATTTAAGCTTTTACTAACTCACCATAAAGATCAAAATCTTCAGCTTCAGTCACTTTAATATTGTAATATTCTCCTGTTTTTAAATACGTGTCAGTTGCATCAATTAACACTTCATTATCTACATCTGGACTATCAAACTCAGTACGACCTACAAAATAAGTACCTTCTTTACGGTCTATAACCACTTTAAAGGTTTCTCCGATTTTTTCTTGATTTAACTCCCAAGAAATCTGAGATTGAATTTCCATAATTTGGTTAGCTCTGTCTTGCTTCACTTCTTGTGGCACATCGTCTTCCAAGTTATAGGCATGAGTGTTTTCTTCATGAGAATAAGTAAAACAACCTAAACGCTCAAAACGCATATCTTTTACCCACTGTTTTAATTCTTGAAAATGTGCTTCCGTTTCGCCTGGATAACCAACAATTAATGTTGTTCTAATAGTCATCTCTGGGACGATAGCTCTAAACTGCTTAATTAGATTTGTTGTTTTTTCTTTGGTAGTACCACGACGCATACTTTTAAGTAAATCGTCACTAATATGTTGTAATGGAATATCTAGATAATTACAAATTTTTGGTTCTCGCTTCATTAAATCTAACACATCCATTGGGAAGCCTGTTGGAAAAGCATAATGCAATCTAATCCATTCAATACCTTCAACTTTAACTAAGTTTTCAAGTAACTCTGCTAAGTTTCGTTTTTTGTATAAATCTAAACCGTAATACGTTAAATCTTGGGCAATTAAGATTAACTCTTTAACGCCATTTGCTGCTAACTTTTCAGCTTCCGTAACCAAGTTTTCAATTGGCGTAGATTTATGCTTACCTCTCATTAAAGGAATCGCACAAAAACTACATGGTCTATCACAACCTTCTGCAATTTTTAAATAGGCATAGTTTTTAGGTGTAGTTGTTAAACGCTCTCCTATTAACTCATGTTTATAATCTGCACCTAAAGCTTTAAGTAAACCTGGCAACTCTGTAGTCCCAAAATATTGATCTACATTAGGTATATCTTTTTGTAATTCTGGCTTATAACGCTCACTTAAACATCCTGTTACAAAGACTTTATCAACCTCTCCATCTTCCTTTTTTTGCATGTACTCTAAAATAGTGTTCACGCTTTCCTCCTTTGCATTATTAATAAAACCACAGGTATTAATAACTACCACGTTACCTTCTTCCTCATGCACAACTTCTTTTCCGTTAGCTTTTAATTGTCCCATTAGGACTTCGCTATCGTAGACATTTTTACTACAACCTAAAGTTATAACGTTGATTTTGTTCTTTTTAAGTGACTTTGTTCTCATACCTCATTTTTGGACTGCAAAGATACAAAATGATTTAGGATTTACGTTTATTAAATCTTAACATAAACAACTTATAACAGCATAAACATCTAACATTCAAATTGTTTAACAATCAACTACTCTTATCTAAAAAATTTGCTATTTAGTTTAAAAAATTATTTAATATATTGCGAATATTAACCAACGATTAAACTTTTATTTTAATGAAAAAAATACTATTAATTTTTATCTCAATAGTTCTTTTTAGCTGTTCTAGCGACAGCGATAGCGATAATGACACAGATAACACAAACAGTTGTGCTAAACCAACAAATCTTTATCTTACAACTATTGCCAATACATTTGCTCAATTAGATTGGACATCTCAAGTCAATTCATCTTTATATCAAGTTGAGTATGGTAATTTAGGATTTACATTAGGCAGTGGAACATTATATACAGTACCAGATACTTACAAAATTATAGAAGGCTTAGAACCAGAAACTCAATATTCGTTTTATACACGTGTTTATTGTAATGATATCGAAGCTTATAGCAATTGGGCTGGACCTTTTTCTTTTGTTACCACAGATGACAACCCTTATTGTAACGAACCTACAAATTTTAGTTTAGGATACAACACTAATGGTCCTAATGTTGGATCAGATTATGCTAGATTTCTTTGGTCAGATAATGGTGGTGATGAATATGAAATTGAATACGGAGCCCAAGGATTTAACCCAGGAAATGGAACAGTTCATGTAACTTCAGAAAACTCTTCAACAACTGTCTCTGGTTTGACCGCTCAAACAACTTATGATTTTTACATAAAAAGCAAATGTACTGAAAATGGTTATAGTGTATGGACAGGTCCATTAACAGTTACAACAACTACTGCTGCTTTTAATCCAAACTGTATAGATCCTTTTAATTTTGAAAATATTGGCACAGGTACAGGAAGTAGTTCTGGTTTTCCAACAAGGTATTTTGATTTTAATTGGGACCATGTAGATTCCCAAAATAATTGGGAAATAACGTATGTTGAAGCAGGCAACTCATTTAATACTTTAAATACAGCAGCTATTCCTATTGTTCCAGTAAGACTTACATATTTTGTAGGTAGTAGCGGACTAACATCAGGACAAGCTTATGACTATTACATTAGATCTAATTGTGGTGGTACAAATGGGTTTAGTGATTGGATAGGTCCTGTAACTGTTACAGTTCCTTAAAATATAAAACACTTAATAAATAAAAGTCTAGTAAATAAATAACTAGGCTTTTTTTTTGCTATAATTATTAAAATAATCTATTTTATATTAGTACTATTATAAACTATTACTATGAAACCCATCAGAAGCCTTCTCAGCATTATACTTCTTTTTACATTTGGTTGTTCTTCTGAAAACAAGGACTTTGAAATAGAAAATCCAACTACCGAAGCTATATATTTTCCGCCTATAAATTCTGATACTTGGGAAACCCTTTCGCCTTTAGAATTAAATTGGAATACAAACGCTTTAGACGAATTATCATTATTTTTACAAACATCAAATACAAAGTCTTTTATAATTTTACATAAAGGAAAAATTGCTTTTGAGCAGTATTTTAATGATCATGCTTTAACTGATCCTTGGTATTGGGCAAGTGCAGGAAAAACATTAACTTCAACTGTAACAGGTATTGCTCAAGACCAAGGATTATTAAATATAAACAATAAAGTGTCCGATTATTTAGGTACAAATTGGACTAGTGAAACTTTAGAACAAGAACAACTAATTACTTGCCAAAATCTATTATCCATGGACTCTGGTTTGGATGATAGTTTAGGCGATAGTGTTGTACCAGAAAATTTGCAATATATTGCAAACGCAAGTAATCGTTGGGCATACCACAATGTATACGTCAAATTACAAGATGTTGTTGCTGCGGTTAGCAATCAAAGTTGGTCGGATTATTTTAATGAAAACTTAAAAAATAAAATTGGTATGACAGGTACTTGGATTACTATAGGAGACTTAAGTGTTTATTGGAGTACTACCAGAAGTATGGCTAGATTTGGTTTAATGATTTATACAAATGGCCAGTGGGACAACCAACAAATTGTATCTGAAGCATTTTTAAATCAGGCAACAAACACCTCACAAAGTATTAATCAGGCTTATGGCTATCTATGGTGGTTAAATGGTAAGTCTAGCTATCATCTACCACAAACTCAGGTTGAATTTACGGGTGAATTAATTCCTAATGGTCCAAGCGATATGTATTGTGCTTTGGGTAAAAATGACCAAAAACTATACATTGTGCCAAGTAAAGATTTGGTTATTGTAAGAATGGGAGAAGCAGCTGACGACTCTAATTTTGCTTTATCAAGTTATGATAATGCGCTTTGGGAGAAATTAAACAACGTATTTAATTAATAAATTTATATTCCATAAGGATTAATGCTGTATAGTCCATCAAATACAATATTAGGATAGAAAAAATAGAATAAACAGATTGCAAAAATCAAAACAATTATTACCTTATTAAGTGTTTCTTTTAATAGAGTGTTCCAACAATACCAAATACAAAATGCAAAAAGCGGTATTAAAACTACTAAAGGAAAAAGCGAATAGTAGATTAATTCTTCAGGAATTAAAGGACTTTTAGGTTGTAAAAAAGAACTTATAGCAAAAACCACATTACTACCAATTGCTACTAACAAATAAAGTATAATAAATACAGTAATAATTCTAAAAATTCGATCGGAATTAAAAGACATGCTTATTTAAAGAAAGAATCTACAAACTCAAACTTATTAAATACTTGCAAATCTTCAATACCTTCTCCAACACCAATATATTTTACAGGAATTTGAAATTGATCACTTATACCAATTACGACACCACCTTTAGCAGTACCATCTAATTTAGTAACTGCAAGGCTTGTAACCTCTGTTGCAGCAGTAAATTGCTTGGCTTGTTCAAAAGCATTTTGACCAGTACTACCATCTAAAACTAATAATACATCGTGTGGTGCATCACCAACAACTTTTTGCATGACACGTTTAACTTTAGTAAGCTCATTCATTAAGTTAACCTTATTGTGTAAACGACCAGCAGTATCAATAATAATAACATCTGCATTTTGATTAACTCCAGATTGTAAGGCATCAAATGCAACTGAAGCTGGATCGCTTCCCATATCTTGACGTACCATAGGTACATCTACACGATCTGCCCAAACTTGTAATTGATCAATAGCTGCAGCTCTAAAAGTATCTGCTGCACCTAAAACTACTTTTAACCCTTGTTTTTTAAATTGATAAGCTAATTTACCAATAGTGGTTGTTTTACCAACTCCATTAACACCAACAACCATTAAAACATAAGGTGTCTTAGATCCATCTTGCTGTTTAGGTAATTGCGGAATTTTATATTCTGTATCTTCACCAGAGTTAGTTTCTGACAGTAAGCCAGCAATTTCCTCTCGTAATATTCTATTAAGCTCATCTGTACCAAGATATTTATCCTTAGATACTCTAGCTTCAATACGTTCTATTATTTTTAAAGTGGTATTAACACCAACATCACTTGAGACTAATACTTCTTCTAAATTATCTAAAACTGCATCATCCACTTTAGACTTTCCAGCGACAGCTTTACTTAATTTACCTAAAAAGCTTGTACTTGATTTTTCTAAGCCTTTATCTAAGGTTTCTTTTTTTTCTGAAGAAAATATTTTTTTAAAAAAACTCATTTCAAATTATTGTTTTTGTTTATATACTGATCCCTAAAAAGAGATCAAGGTTTAATATACTGTAATAATTATAAGTAAATCTATCACTTATAAATGTATATTTTACAACTTTAAATTAATGTTGTATACTATTAATCACTTTATATAATAATCAACATAACAATTATGAAGCCTAATTTACAGGACTGCTACATTGTCATATTTCTATAATGTAAAGTAACGTAATATTTTAAAAACAAAAAAGCCACTTTCCAAAGGTAAGCAGCTTAATACTATATTAAAATAGAGTAAAATTATTTCTTATCTAAGAAATCTTTTACTAATTCAGGTGACATAATTGATTCAACAAACATGTAAGCTCCAGTTTTTGGAGACTTCACCATTTTAATTGCTTTTGATAATCTTTTAGACGATGTCTGTAAAGATGCTACGGTTTTCTTTGCCATGACTTATATGTTTTAGTATTCCTTAAAGGGAATATTATTTAATTTCTTTGTGTACGGTCATTTTCTTCAAGATAGGATTGAATTTTTTAATTTCCATTCTATCAGGAGTGTTCTTTTTGTTCTTCGTTGTAATATAACGAGACGTTCCTGGCTTTCCAGACTCTTTGTGCTCTGTGCACTCTAATATTACTTGTACTCTATTACCTTTCTTTGCCATAATACTTTAATTTACCTAATTGGGTAATTATTTTATAAATCCGTTTGCTCTAGCTTTTTTCAAAGCAGCAGCAATACCTATTTTATTGATTGTTTTTAATGCTGATGTAGATACTTTTAAAGTTACCCACTTATCCTCTTCTGGAAGATAAAAACGCTTTTTTATCAAATTAGCATCAAATGTACGCTTTGTTCTATTCATCGCGTGAGACACGTTGTTTCCAACCATTGCCTTCTTTCCTGTAAGTTCACAAACTCTTGACATTACTTTATAACTTTAAAAATATGTTATTAAAAATCGAGGTGCAAATATACTAATTATTTACTATTTGGCAATAGCTAAATAATTAATTTTCAAAAATTTCTTTTTGAAGCAACTCTAAAGCCTTATTTACTGTTTTATTTATGACGCGTTCTCTATGGTTTCCCATGTTAAATTTATAAGCCTTTACTCCGTTTTTTGAAGCTATTGCTATAAAAACAGTTCCAACCTCTGCGTCAGAGTCTCCTTTTGTTGGTCCAGCGTTACCTGTTGTAGCAACAGCGTAATCTGTTTTAATTATTTTTCTAATATTGGTTGCCATAGCCTCTGCAACCTCTAAACTGACCACAGAATGACGATTTATCAACGCTTCTGGAACACCTAAAAGATCAATTTTAGTCTGTGTGGCATAACTAACAATTGCGCCTTTAAAAAATTGTGAAGCACCAGAATGTGACGTAAATTGCTCTGCTAATTTTCCGCCTGTACAGCTTTCCGCTAACGCTAAAGTTTGTCCTTTTTTTGTTAATTGTCTTGCAATACTTAGCTCTAAACCTTCATCATTATCCTGAAATCCGACAAAAACATCTTGAATTAATGGTAATATTTTATCAATTTCAACTTGAATATCTAAAGCTAAATTAGCCTCGTCCTCACCTTTTCCTGATAAACGCAATCTTACTTTACCTAAACTTGGCAAATAGGCTAATTTAATATGTTTTGGAAGTGCGTCTTCTATAGCTTCTATACGTTCTGCAATTACGCTTTCACCTAATCCATAGGTTAGTATGGTTTTATGCAAAATATATGGTCGTTTATACTTTTTGACTAAATTAGGTAGCACTTCATTATCTATCAATGCTTTCATCTCGTATGGCACACCTGGTAAAGAAATAAAGGTTTTATTTCCTTTTTCTAACCACATACCTGGAGCTGTTCCAAACCTATTCATTAGCACTTTTGCTTTAGTTGGCACTAATGCTTGTTTTTTATTAATTTCGGAAATGGGTTGGTTGATGTACTTTTTAAATAACTGCTCTACATGGAGTAAAACCTCATCATTTTGAACTAAAGTATCTTCAAAATAATCTGCTAAAGTATGCTTTGTTATATCATCTTTTGTTGGACCTAATCCACCTGTTATAATGATAATATCTGCATTATTTTCTGCTTCAGCAAATGCTTTTAACAAATGCTCTCTATCGTCTTGAATAGAGGTAATTTGATAAACAGAAACACCAATAGAGTTTAGTGCTTTACCTATAAATGCTGAGTTTGTGTCTACTACTTGCCCAATTAGAATCTCGTCACCAATGGTAATTATTTCTGCTTGCATTATAAATTAAAATCTTGAATAATCTCGTTAGTTGCATTATCAATAGCAGCTAAAACGATGTTTAATTTATCGGTAATATCGATCTCTTTTTTTTCAAATTTACCCCAATCTTGCACCTCAATTATATCGTCAAGTATACCTAACTCAAACATATCAACTGTAGGTTTCATTTTGTGTGCTGTTTGATAAGTCAATAGATAATTTTTGTTTTCTACTGCCAATTTAAGCACTTTAGCATCACTTGGTACTTCATCTATAAATGTTGAAGCTAAAGCTAAAATAAACTCTTGATCGTCGTCTGCTAATTCTTTTAGTCTATGTAGTTTGTAATGTTGTTCCATGTATTATTTAACTGTTATAGAAAATAGTTCTTTATCCTCTAGATAACCTTTTAATTTATCATTGGCAACTACCTTGCCAACTCCTGAAGGTGTTCCCGTAAATATAATATCTCCAATCTTTAAAGTAAAATATTTTGAGACATATTCTATCAATTCGTCAATTTTCCAAAGCATAAGGCTTGTGTTTGCGGTTTGAACCACACTTGAGTTTTTCTCTAACCTAAAATTTAAACTATCTACATCAGAAAATTCTGACTTATCAATCCATTTTCCAATTACTGCAGCTCCATCAAAAGATTTAGCTTTTTCCCATGGTAAACCTTTTTCTTTTAATTGTTTTTGTAAATCACGAGCAGTAAAATCTATTCCTACACTTAATTGATCATAATATTTATGAGCAAATTTTTTATCAATATGTTTTCCTAGTTTGGTAATTTTAACCAAAACCTCTACTTCATGATGCACATCATTAGAAAAATCTGGAATAAAAAAAGGTTGTTTTTTTAAAAGTATGGCATTATCAGACTTAATAAACACTACAGGATCTGTAGGTTTTTCGTTTTCTAACTCTTTGATATGGTCTGTATAATTGCGACCTATGCAAATTAATTTCATATTTTAAAATTTATTATTTAAAGCTCTTAATTTAATTGCTGTCAGCACTTTTTTAGTGTACAACGGAAAATCTGCATTAAGTAACCATCCAAAATATCCAGGCTCTTTGTCTAAAACCTCTGTCACCAATTTGCCTTTATGCTTTCCAAAAGAAAACACTTCTTGTCCTTCCTTATCATAACTTATAAAACCTGCAAAATCTGCAAATTTTTTGCGAGAACTAAATTCGGCTAAAAATTTTGTATCATTTTCAAGTTCGTCATAACGCTCTACCTGAGCTTTTAAAACCTCATATGTTGCTAACGTATCCGCTTCTGCAGTGTGTGCATTTTCTAAACTTTTATCACAATAAAACTTATACGCAGCACCTAAAGTACGTTGTTCCATTTTATGAAAAATTGTTTGCACATCTACAGCAACACGACCTTTCATGTCAAAGTCTAAATCTGCGCGCAGCATTTCTTCCGCTAAAAGCGGAATATCAAAACGATTAGAATTAAAGCCTGCTAAATCTGCATCTTTAATCATCGAATTAATCTCTGGTGCCAATTGCTTAAATGTAGGCTCGTTGGCAACTCTCTCATCAGTAACTCCATGAATTGCAGACACCACAGCTGGAATTGGCATTTCTGGATTAACTAACCAGGTTTTACTCTCTTTATTTCCGTTAGGAAACACTTTTAATATAGAAATCTCTACAACCCTATCGTTGGTAATATTGATTCCTGTAGTTTCTAAATCGAAAAAGCAAATTGGTTTTGTTAAGTTTAATGACATAAAAGATTTTATTGGTATGGTTTATGCAAATATAATTCTAATCTGTTACTTTTACTTTGTAATACTTTGAAAATGATTAGAAACCTTATACTGCTGCTTATCACTTTTACTACCATGACTGTTTATTCCCAGAACAATCATAAACATGTCTCTATAAAAGAAGAGGTAAAAGGAAAACGATACGAGCTTTATATTGAAAATACCGACTCCATATCTTATGATGTTTTTTTAAAAGTTGAAACTAATGATTTTAGACGTAGTAGTGAACGTCCGATTTTAGAGACTATTCCTGGTAATAGCAAAAAACGTGTATTAACCATGGTGAAGCTAAATAATACCGAAGGAAAATACACCTACATTTTAGTGGTAAACGAAGTGTCTTATAGCCTAGAGATTGATAAAGATTTTGAAATTATAGATTTTAAATTAGACAGAGCATTGCATAACAAAGAGGTCACACTTTACACTAAGGACGACTGCACGATTTGTCCTGATGCTAAACACATATTAACAAAAAACAAGATTAATTACACCGAATATAACCTAGATAAAGACACAACACATTATGATAAAATAATTAAAGAATTTAAATCCATTAATTCTAAAAGTGACTTTAGCCAAATCCCTATTTTAAAGATTGATGACAAACTTTACAACAATATCACTAGTTTAGACGAGTTTATTCAAGCTTTACGCGAAGGACTAAATTAACAAACACTGCTACCTAATTGGTTTTAAATTAATTATTCTTACCCTATTATGAAAAAAATATACTTTGACAACCTTTCTAACTTTAAGAATTCGTGGTTATCTAAAACTGTTTTTATAGTGGCACTATTATGCATCTTTTCAGGTTTTATTTTTCAGGCTACTGATGCAATTGATGGCGTTTGGATTAAAAGAATACAAAGTTTTGGATACATACTTTTTGCACTTTATTTTTTGAATAAAGTTTTTAGAAAAAACTATGTGCAATGGAACAAATTAGGAATGACTATTAGGATTAATAGTTATTTTAAAGAACACCGATTAACTTTTTCAAAATTTAAATATCATACGTTTGAGAATAATAACTTAACGGTCTACCAAATAGACAACACGTTTACTGTAGACATGAGCAATACTAACACATCTGATACTGATCAATTAATACAAATTATTACCGACAATACAATTAATAAATAAGGCATGAGGATTAACAGACTGTTTTCTAGCTTAGTCGCGTTATTAAATGTGTATTATATAGGTGCCTGGATATTTGTTTTTAATACTTATAGTAATCAAACGGATAGACAGCTTTCTTTTTTAAACGGTTGGTTTAATCTTTTTAAAAACATTAACCAACTGGACATAACGTTAGTTGTTTTAACACTAACCTCTATAGTTTCTACCATTTGGATACATAAACCAAATTTAAAACGGTTTGCCAAAATCACATTACTTATCCATCTGCTATTTTTAGCCTACATGCTATGGTCACATTTATAAGATGCTTACTATTATAACCTAATGTTATTAAACACAAAAAAGCACAATCAAATGATTGTGCTTTTTTTATAAAATACTTTATGTTATTTATATCTCTCTGTTTTTATCCCAAGACTCTAAGTAATCTTTAACAGATTTAACAAATTGTCCTCCTAAGGCTCCATTTACAACTCTATGGTCATAACTGTGCGATAAAAACATCTTATAGCGGATTCCGATAAAATCTCCATCTGGCGTCTCAATTACAGCAGGTACTTTACGTATTGCACCTAAAGCTAAGATACCAACTTGCGGTTGACTAATAATTGGTGTACCCATGATGCTTCCAAAAGTACCAACGTTAGTTACTGTATAAGTACCACCTTGGATATCATCTGGTGCCAACTTACCTTCTCTAGCACGTCCAGCAAGATCATTTACTTGCTTAGTCATACCTACTAAGTTTAATTGATCTGCATTTTTAATAACAGGAACAATTAAATTACCATCTGGTAAAGCTGCTGCCATACCAAGATTAATATTTTTCTTTTTGATAATCTTATCTCCTTGAACAGAAATATTCATCATTGGATGGTCGCGTAACGCCTTAGCAATAGCTTCCATAAATATTGGAGTAAAGGTTAAGTTTTGACCTTCGCGTTTTGCAAAACTATCCTTAACTTTTTTACGCCAGTTCCAGATATTAGTAACATCTGCCTCAATAAAACTTTGTACGTGTGCACTAGTTTGAGTAGACTCTACCATATGATGAGCAATTAATTTACCCATTCTAGTCATTTCAATAACTTCATCTCCAGCAGCAACTTGCATTGGAGCCTGAGGTTTAGCTTGTTGTTTTGGTGCAGGTGCTGAAGTAGCAGGTTGTGCTGCTGCTTTAGCTGGTTGACTACTTCTATTTTCTAGATAAGTAACCATGTCATTTTTTGTAACACGACCATCTTTTCCTGTTCCTGTAATTGCATCTAGTTCTGATTGTGAAATACCTTCTGCTTTAGCCATATTTTTTACTAATGGCGAATAAAAACGATCATCGTTTGATGCTATTGGAGCTGCTGCTTGTTGCGCAACTTCAACCGTTTTAGATACTTCTTTTACTGCTTCTGTTTCTGGAGCAGGACTATTGTCTTGCTTAACAGCTTCGGTTGTAGCACCTCCTTCTCCTTCTGTTTCAATTATAGCTATGGTCTGACCAACCTGAACCACATCGTCCACATTAAATAGTACTTCTACTAAAACACCGTCAACCTCACTTGGTACTTCGCTGTCTACCTTATCTGTTGCAATTTCTAAAACTGCCTCATCTGCTTCTATAGTGTCACCAACTTCTTTTAACCATGAGGTAATCGTTGCTTCTGCAACGCTCTCTCCCATTTTTGGTAATTTAAGTTCAAATCTTGCCATATTAATAATCTAATAGTCTTTTTACTGTGTTGAATTGCAAAATTAATAAAAAAATCAATCAAACGGTTAAATAAGTTTAAAACATCAACTTAAAAAAACGTTAATAGTATTTTTATTATACAATATTAAAAAATATTTGGTTTTGTTTTAAGATATTTTTAGTCTCTTTATTGGGATTTACTAAAATAACGTGTTGAGCTATCTTAATTAATGGTAAATCATCAAAATGATCTGTTATTACAGTATCAATGTGTTTACTGCCTAATGTTTTTAAATAAGTGGTAACTGCCTGCTTTTTAACTTCTCTAACATTTTCAAAATCGGATTTATAGTTTTTTTCTGGTGTGTTAGTTGCCAAACAAACATCAAACCCTTCGTTTAAAGCAATGATTTTTGAATAGCAATTTGGCGCTGCAGTTGCTAAAATTTTAATATCAAATGTGGTTTCTTCAATTACTTTTAAATGGTTTTTATAATTTGACAAACTAGACACAAAAGCTTCATAATTTATTTTATTATTTCCTTTAATTGCCTTTAAAATAATATATTTCATTTTAGAGTGATTAATAAAGCCAAACAACCTTAAAAACATAGCTTTTACAAGCTTAAAAAGCAGTATAACATTAAATGTTTTTATACTAAAACGCACCAAATATTTGATAAAAAAGTGAAAGGTATTAACGCTATACAACGTACCATCCAAGTCTACTACAATAACTTTTTTATTTGATTTATTTTCGTTTATAATCATTGGACCAAGGAAATCTTAATAATGTGTTATTATATAAATAATAATCTGGTTTTATTATTGAACTATCAATTGTCCAAGCTAATACTGCAATTTTTATTTTTGCTTTAGGAAACTTTTGCTGCAAATTACTTTTAACAACAAACATGGTTTTTCCACTATCTATAGCATCATCTATAATAAGAATGTTTTTTATGGGTTTTGCTATTGTATTTCTTGTATCAAATGCTATAGTATTATCCTGTAATTTTTCTAAATTTAAATTAGAAATTTTAGCTTTCACACTATTAGACTCTAAAATACGAAGCCAATTTAAGATAGAATATGGTAATATGGATAAAACAGGTTTTAAAAAGCGCTGTTTAACATTTGTAGATTGTCTTTGTAAGGTTACTACTTCAAATAAACTACTTTTTACATTGGGATGCTGTTTGATAGCTTCCAACACATGACCTCCTCCTGACAATATACCAACAACTAAATCTGGATTAACTTCAAGTTTAGAAATTAATTTGAGACTCTCTTTTTCAAAAGTTTCAGTATTTAATGTTAGTACTTTCATTTATTTATAAAAAAAAGTTTTTTTAAAGTATAGTAAAATACTTTTAGGTATCAGACTAGTCGCAAAAGCTCTAACCAAACCTAAAGTTGCAGTAAATGTATAATTATAATTATCCTTAAGTAGTTTAATTCTACTTTTAGTTTGCTGCTTTCTTTTTAAATTAGAAATACTATTTGGATTAACCTCATACTCTAACAATAACTCTGGCAGAACCATAGTTTTAAAATGTTTAATTACTTTAAAAAAATAAGCATGATCTTCAAGAGCTGGGTAATTTTCTGGATACAACCCAATAGTTTTAACAACTTCCGTCTTATACATTACAGCAGGATGGATAAATGGGTTGTATTTATAAATGGCTTCTTGTAATTTATTATGAGTTAATGGTGGTTTAAAATTAAATAAAAAGCTATTATCCTTTGCTATAAAAGTAACGTAGCTAGAGGCTAATCCTAACTTGGGATCTAATTGTAATGCCTGCAGTTGTTTTGCTAATCTATTATTAATACACTTATCTCCTGCGTCTAGTCTTGCTATATATTTAAAATGAGGTTGGTTTAGAATATAATTTAAACCATTATTTAAGGCTGCAGTTACACCAAGACATTTTGGTTGCTTTAATAAGGTAATATCAATCTTGGACTTAAACGAAGCTATTACGCCATCTATTTGCTTCTGGTTATTACTACCATCGTCAATAATAATTAATGTAAACGGTTCCGTTTCGGTTAATAAAGAATGTAATGTAGCAGTTAACCCTTCAATATTATTGTAGTGAGGCAATAAAATGGCTAATTGATGCTCCATTTATTAGCTTATAATTTTAATGAAGACTCAAACGGAATTCTATTAATTATACTTCGTCCTAAGGTAATTTCATCTGCATATTCCAACTCATCACCAACTGAGATTCCTCTAGCAATCGTTGATGTTTCTATACTATAATCCTTAATTTGCTTGTAAATATAAAAATTGGTTGTATCACCTTCCATAGTTGGACTTAAAGCAAAAATCAACTCTTTAACCTGTCCACTTTTTACTTTTTGGATCAAACTAGGGATGTTTAAATCATGTGGACCTACACCATCCATTGGCGATATTTTACCACCTAAAACATGATAAAGCCCTTTATGTGACGCTGTATTTTCTATAGCCATCACATCTCTAATATCCTCCACAACACACACGACATCATCCTTTCTTAATGGATTAGAGCAAATATCGCATAGTTCGTTATCACTTATATTATGGCATGATTTACATAGTTTTAAGTCATTTACCATATTTAATAAGGCATGACTTAAATTATGTGTGTGCTCTTTAGGTTGACGCAACAAATGCAAGGCTAAACGCAAAGCTGTACGCTTACCAATACCTGGTAATTGCGAGATTTCGTTTACTGCATTTTCAAGAAGTTTTGAAGAAAATTCCATAGCCACAAAATTAAGGTTTTTACTAATGATTCACGAATTTATTTTTGTTAAGAATACACTAATACTCAACAACCTTTTCTAAACAATTTTACTTACCTAAAAACTTTTAAGTGTTATAAACTAAAGTCCTTTTAGTAATTTTGTACTTTGGCACTGATAAAACCCTTTTATGACTTCAATACAAATACTATTATTAATAGCAGCCTATTTTGGAGTGCTAATTTTAATCTCTTATTTTACAGGTAAAGACGACTCAAATGACGTGTTTTTTAAAGGTAAAAAACAATCCCCTTGGTACGTTGTCGCTTTTGGTATGATTGGCGCATCACTATCTGGTGTAACATTTATATCTGTTCCTGGTTTGATTGCAGGACAACAGTTTGCCTATATGCAAGGGGTTTTTGGTTTTTTTGTGGGTTATCTAATCGTATTACTAGTACTTTTACCGTTGTATTACAGGCTTAACGTAACATCTATTTATCAATATCTAGAACAACGTTTTGGAATAGTAAGCTATAAAACTGGTGCCTTTTTCTTTTTGCTATCTCGTGTTACAGGCGCTGCGTTTAGATTGTTTTTAGTGGCTTTAGCAATGCAATATATTGTCTTTGAAAAATTAGGTGTTCCGTTTTGGATAACCGTAGTTATATCCATTGCATTAATCTGGTTGTATACTAATCGTGGTGGTATTAAAACAATTGTTTGGACAGACACCTTGCAGACCTTAGCTATGTTAACTTCTGTAATTGTGGCTATATTTTTAATTGTAAACAAATTAGACTGGTCCATAACTGAGGTTTTTAGTAAAGCGTCTTTTAAATCAAAAAGTCAACTATTCTTTTTTGATGACGTAAATAGCAGTACTTATTTTTGGAAATATTTTATTGGCGGAATTTTTATTACCATCGCTATGACTGGTTTAGATCAAGATATGATGCAAAAAAACTTAACCTGTAAAAATCCTGAAGATGCTAAAAAAAATATGTTTAGCATGTCTGTACTATTGGTCTTTGTTAATGTTATATTTTTATCATTAGGTGCTTTGCTTTTTATTTATTCAGAGCAGTTTGGCGTTTCAATACCTGAGGTAGATGGTAAAGTACGTACCGATTTATTGTTTCCTGAAATAGCAATGAATCAAGGGTTAGGTCTAGGATTACAAATCACCTTTTTAATTGGACTTATTGCTGCTGCTTATAGTAGTGCAGATAGTGCGTTAACCTCATTAACAACATCGTTTTCGATAGATTTTTTAAATATTGAAAAACTGCCAATAGCCGAACAAAAACCTTTACGAAAAAAAGTACATATTGGTGTCTCTTTATTACTGATTATTGTTGTTGTTATTTTTAATGAATTAGAAGGAAGCGTCGTTAATAACCTTTTTAAATTTGCAACCTTTACTTATGGTCCTTTATTAGGATTATTTACTTTTGGTATACTTACCAAACGAAGCATTAAAGACAACTATGCTTGGATTGTTGGCTTGGCTTCCATACTAATTACCTATTTTATTACAGAGCTTCCTGCAAACTTTCCGGATAGTTTTATTGGTAAATACGCCTTCCATTGGGAAATCCTTCCTCTTAATGGACTTATAACTTGTTTAGGCCTGTATTTAATTTCCGCGAAAGCGAAACCTAATACTGATTTGTAGATAATAATACCAAAGTACAAGCAACCTCATAGTCTATTCCGTTTACTTTTAATATTTGATATAATTCTGGATTTTCTGTACCAGGATTAAATATTACGCGCTTTGGATTTAGGCTTACTATATAATTGTAGTAGTCTTTTTGTCGTGAAGGATTTAAATATAATGTTACAGTATCTAAAGCGTCATAATGTTGTAATTGCGTATCAATGGTAACATCAACCACCTCTCCTGCTTTCATCCCGAAAGCCACAGTATCATGATTATACTTAACCAATTTGCGTAACGCAATGTTGCTATATCTATCTAGCTTTAATGAAGCGCCAAGTACTAAAGTTTTCTTATTCATAAATGTTAAATTTTAAAATAAATGTTATTCAAGCGTAACAGATTACTAATTAAGGCGTCTTTATAGCATAACCAAGTTTCATCAATCAATCAATCAAAACAAAAATGAAAAAACTACTCACCATTGCTTTACTATTGGTAGCCTTTAGTATTCAAGCACAAGACAACACAAACGATTCGCCCAAAATAGGAACCATTACTGGTACTGTATTAGACGTAACACTTGACCAACCCTTACCTTATGTAAATGTAATTGTTAAAGACACCAATAACAAATTAATTACTGGTGGTATTACAAATAACGATGGGCAATTTGAAGTTAAGCAAATCCCAGAAGGCACTAACATTGTTACTATTGAATATCTAGGTTTTTTACCTCAAAATAAAACTATTGTTATTAGTAATGACAACAAAATAATAGATTTAGGAACCATAAATTTAGAAGAGGCTGCAACCAATTTGGACGAAGTGACTATTGTTGCAGAAACCTCAACAATACAGCAAAAGGTAGACCGTAAAGTCATTACTATTGGTAAAGATTTACAGACTGCTGGAGCTACTGCTAGCGAGATTATGAACAACCTACCATCCGTTAGTGTGGACCAACAAACTGGATCTATTAGCTTACGTGGTAACCAAAACGTTAGAGTTATGGTGGATGGTAAATTGTCTAACATTCCTGCAGAGCAATTACTTAAACAAATACCGTCGTCTTCTATTAAAAGTATCGAGTTAATTACTAATCCAAGTGCTAAATATAATCCTGAAGGCATGAGTGGATTAATAAATATTGTGCTTCATAAAAACACAAAAATTGGCTTTAACGGAAACATAAACATTGGACTATCACACGATATTGAAGCTAAATTTAACAGCTCCATTGATGCCAATTACCGCAACGGAAAATTTAATGTCTATGGATCGTACAATAATAGTGTGACTAAAAACTTTAATTTTGGTGAAATAAACAGAATTGAACAGGATATTCAGCAAAAATTTGAAATTTTAAATAATAACAAATCACACTTATTTAAGGTTGGTGTGGATTATTATTTAGATGAAAAAAATACGATTTCAGTCTTTACCAATCAAAACCTATTTGATGGTTGGGTTAACGTAAATTCTGGTATTAACTATTTAGCTAATCCGTCTTTAAACGAATCTCAGTTTACAAGAAACGACAACGATAACGATTCTGAACAATACAACTTTAACTACAAGCATGACATAAATGATGAAGGTCATAGTATTGAGTTAGAAGTTGATCATGATACTTACAATGGTTTTGGATATACTAAAAACACTTTTTTTAGCTCGCAACGTCCAAATTTTATTGAAGACACAGATACAGACAGACAAAGCACAACTATAAATTTAGATTATAGCAACCCTTTATCTGAAACTGCAAAACTAGAAGTAGGCTTGCAAGCACGATTGTTTAATACCAATATTTTTTATCAATCTGATGCCAGAGAAACTAATCAATTAGGACAATATATACCTACTACAACAACGTTTGATTACACTAGAGACATCTATTCTGCTTACGCAACATATGGAAAAACCCTAGACAAATGGAGCTACCAATTAGGTTTACGTGCAGAGACTGTTAATGTAGACTCTGAGGCTTACAAAAAAGATTTAGCGTCTAATGAGCAAACTAACATTCCGTTTGAAAATGATTATTTTAGATTATACCCTTCTGGATTTTTAACCTACACACCATCCGAGAAAAACGCATACCAATTTAATTACAGCAGACGTGTAGATCGTCCTGGTATTAATCAGGTTAACCCACTACCAGAATGGAACACGCCTTTAATCTCTCAGTTTGGTAACCAAGCGTTACGTCCACAGTTTACAAACTCGTTTGAAACTAATTACACAAGACAATTAGAAAAAGGAAGCATTACAGCAGGAGTATTTTACAGAATTATTGAAGACGAAATACAACAAGCCATATTAATTGACAGAACAGATACAAATAGATTAATTTTTACAGATCTAAACTTTGATAACTCTACTGCTTATGGTATCGAGTTATCTTCAAACTACAGACCTACAAAATGGTGGAGTTTAAATGCTAGTTTTGATTTGTTTTCGCAAACCCAAAAAAGTTTAGCCGAGTCTTTTGACACCAATCAAAATATTGTTTTAAATACCGTTAAAATAGATAATGTTGTTTGGAATGTTAGAGCATTTAACAATTTTAAAGTTACAAAAGATCTTAGCTTTTCTGCTTTTGGAATGTATAGCGGAAAAAATAAAAACATTCAATTTGAAATGAATGATATGCTTATGGTAAACCTAGGTATGCGTTATAGCTTTTTACAAAACAAAGCAAGCTTTAGCTTAAGTTACAACGATATTTTTGATACTATGTACGCACAATTTGAAGGAGACAGACCTTATGCTCAAGTGGGACGTTTTAACTGGGAAAGTCAACAAATTTCTGGACGTTTAGCGTACCGTTTTGGTGGCGGAAACTATAAAGCAAAAGCAAGAAAACAAAGAGATGATGACACAAAATCTGGAGGCGGATTTATGTAAACCTATAAACAATACCATCTAGAGGTTATTTAGTAGCTAATAAACAGTTAATGGTTAGTGTTTAAGTTAGTTGCTAAATAAAAACCCCAAAGCCTGATCAGCTTTGGGGTTTTGTTTTTAACACGCTTTTTAGTTTATATACTTAACAATGTTAAATACGTGTTAAATACTGATTTTCAGCGTAATAAAATTCACTTTTTGGCGTCTTAATAGTAACAAGACAGTAAATCGTTTTTATTTTTTATTTGAATTAGTCTTCACAAAAAAACCAAGACAAAGATTTATAAAGTTAAGTTTAAGTAGTTAGTTAATAGAAAAAGCCAGAAACATAAATATATGTTTCTGGCTTTTCGTTTTATATCATTTAAGTGGCTTCAAAAGTAAATTAAAGCACTTAAATTGTTACCATTTAATAATTGCACTTCCCCAAGTAAATCCACTTCCAAAAGCAGCCAACACAACATTGTCGCCTTCTTTTATCTTACCTTCTTCCCAAGCTTCCGTTAAAGCAATTGGTATGGATGCTGCAGTCGTGTTACCATATTTCATAATATTGTTAAACACTTGATCATCCGTCAACCCAAATTTTTTCTGGATAAACTGTGCAATACGTAAATTAGCTTGATGCGGAATTAGCATATCAATAGCCTCTTTATCCATATTATTTTTAGCTAATCCTTCCATAATCACTTCGCTAAAACGGACCACTGCATTTTTAAATACAAACTGACCATTCATATGCGGAAAATAACTAGTATCCTCAGGATCGTTATCTGCTATAATATCATTTACCCAACGTTTACCCATTCCTGGTGCAACTAAAACAAGCTCTTCAGCATGCTCACCTTGACTATGTAAATGTGTAGATAATATACCTTTATTAGTATCTTCTTCTCTAGTTAAAACTGCTGCTCCTGCTCCATCTCCAAAAATTACAGTCACACCACGTCCTCTTGTGGTTTTATCTAAACCATGAGAGTGCAGCTCGCTACCAATTACCAATATGTTTTTATACATACCAGTTTTTATAAAATTATCTGCAACAGATAATGCATATACAAAACCAGAACATTGGTTACGTACATCCAAAGCGCCAACCGTTTTAATATCTAAAGCGTGTTGTACTTGCACACCTGGACCAGGAAAATACATGTCAGGACTTAACGTTGCAAAAATGATAAAATCTATATCATCCTTATCTATTCCTGCACGTTCTATTGCTTGTTTGGCAGCTTTTACTCCCATTGTTGCAGTGGTGTCACCAGAGCCATCTTTTACCCAACGTCTTTCTTTTATTCCAGTACGTTCTGTAATCCACTCATCATTAGTATCCATCATTTTGGATAAATCGGCATTTGTGACGATGTTGTCAGGTACATATTTACCTAAACCAATAATTTTTGAATTGTACATTAATTTTAATTTTATTAATTCTAAGCTATTTTTCTGTTTAAAAAAAATAGTATCGCAATTTACTGCTTTCATAAATAACGAATTCACAATTATTTTTTATTCGTTATGCATGCATAATACTTTTATGGTTATTTTAAATGTCATCTTGTCACCTTTCAGCAATTGGCATTTTTGTTGTCTATTACCTAATCAGAAATTAATAGAAGGGTTTCGCTTAAGCGGAACTTAAAAAATAAACATAAAATCATGGCAAAAGGAAATATTAACGTTTCAGTAGAAAACATTTTTCCGTTAATCAAAAAATTCTTGTACAGTGATCACGAAATCTTTTTACGTGAGCTAATCAGTAACGGAACCGACGCAACATTAAAATTAAAACATTTAACTAGTATTGGAGAGTCTAAGTCTGAGTACGGAAACCCAATAATCGAAGTTAAAATTGATAAAGAAGGTAAAAAACTTCATATTATCGATCAAGGTTTAGGGATGACAGCAGACGAGGTTGAAAAATACATCAACCAAGTGGCTTTTTCTGGTGCAGAAGAGTTTTTAGACCAATATAAAGATAGCGCTAAAGATTCTGGAATTATCGGACACTTTGGTTTAGGGTTTTACTCAGCATTTATGGTTGCTGAAAAAGTTGAAATCATTACAAAATCTCATAAAGAAGGGACTACTGCTGCACATTGGACGTGTGATGGTTCGCCTGAGTTTACTTTAGAGCCACATGATAAGGCTGACAGAGGTACTGAGATTATCTTACATATTGCAGAAGACTCGACTGAGTTTTTAGAAGAAGCACGCATTAGCAGCTTACTATATAAGTATAACAAGTTTATGCCTATTCCAATTAAATTTGGAACTAAAGATGTTAACGATCCTAACCACAAACCAGAAACGACTACAGATGCTGAAGGTAAAGAAACGACTGAACCTCAGAAAAAAATTACAGTAGACAACATCATCAACAACCCTAATCCAGCTTGGACTAAACAACCAACCGAATTAGAAAATGAGGACTACACTAACTTTTATAGAGAGTTATATCCAGCACAACACGAAGACCCATTATTCCATATTCATTTAAATGTGGATTATCCTTTCAACTTAACAGGTATTTTATACTTCCCTAAGATGTCTCAGGATATGGCTATGCAAAAGGATAAAATTCAGTTATACCAAAACCAAGTTTACGTAACAGATAACGTAGAAGGGATTGTACCTGAGTTTTTAACTATGCTACGTGGTGTGATTGACAGTCCAGATATTCCGTTAAACGTTTCTAGAAGTTACTTACAAGCAGATGGAGCAGTTAAAAAAATTAGCTCGTACATTACACGTAAAGTAGCAGACAAACTTAAATCACTATTTAATAATAATCGTGAGGAGTTTGAAGCTAAATGGAATGACATTAAAATTGTTATCGAATACGGAATGCTATCTGAGGACAAGTTTTTTGACAAAGCAGATGCTTTTGCATTATATCCAACGGTAGATGGTAAATACTATACTTACGAGGAGTTATTTAATGCTATTAAAGCAAAGCAAACAGATAAAGATGGTAAATTAGTAATCCTTTACACAAGTAACCAAGATGAGCAACACAGCTACATTGAAGCTGCTAAAGACAAAGGTTATGAAGTTTTATTATTAGATAGTCCGATTGTTTCGCATTTAATGCAAAAATTAGAATCTACTAAAGAAAACATCACTTTTTCTCGTGTAGATGCAGATAGTGTTGACAAATTAATTGCTAAAGACGAAACTGTAATCTCTAAGTTAGATGATGACCAAACTAAAGCTTTAGATGCGTTATTAAAAGACGTAATCCCATCAGAAAAGTTTATGGTACAGTTAGAGCCAATGGATAGCAACGCAACACCATTTATGATAACACAACCAGAATTTATGCGTCGTATGAAAGAGATGCAAGCGTCTGGTGGTGGAGGCGGAATGCAAATGTTTGGTA
The DNA here is from genome assembly GCF_002323495.1 of Olleya sp. UBA1516. Lineage (NCBI taxonomy): Bacteria > Pseudomonadati > Bacteroidota > Flavobacteriia > Flavobacteriales > Flavobacteriaceae > Olleya > Olleya sp. UBA1516. The sequence continues at coordinate 112,330 of NZ_DCQO01000006.1, read as the reverse complement.
ACATGCCAGAAATGTATAACCTTGTGGTTAACACAAACTCTGACTTAGTTAACGAGATTTTAAATACCGAAGCTAAAGACAAACAAGCGCATTTAATTACGCAAAGTTTAGACTTAGCACGTTTATCTCAAGGTCTTTTAAAAGGAAAAGAATTATCAGACTTTATCAAACGTAGCTACGAGTTACTAAAGTAAATCACATAATTATATCGCTTACGCGGAAATTAAAAACCACCTGTAATAGGTGGTTTTTTTATGCTTGAATATCTCGTTTTTAAAAACTAACTTCGTTATGAATCAATAACATAACAATAGCAATCAACTAATCAATCAAAAAATCAATCAAACATGAAACAAGTTCTCTTATTAGCTTATGTACTTCTTATTGTAAGTTGTAATAACACAAATACACCACCCGAAATATTAAAACAAGACCATAATGTTTCAACTAGTAACGATAAAATTAAAGTCTTAAACTTTGGAAGCTTCCATTTTGGAGAAACCACAGATGCTAACAGTACAGATTTTGATGAGACTAGTCCTGAAGCCCAAAAACAAATAAAACAAATTGCGCAAATGCTAGCAGCATTTAAACCTACCATTATTTGTGTAGAAAATTTACCAAGCTTAAATGACACCTTAAATATAGACTATCAAAAGTATCTTAAAAACCCAGACCAACTAGACACAAGTTTTGGCGAAACTAGTATGATTGGTTTTGAAGTAGGACGATTAAATGCAGTTAGCAAATTATACGGAATTGACAATCACATGGGTTATAATTATAGCGTTGGCGATTTTTTTGAATCCAGTCCAGACTATACAAACGCTATAGATCCAAAAACCTATTTACAACTCACTAATCAGCCATTTAAAGATTATCCTGAAATGGCTAAACGTGATCAAAATTATGAGACGTTGTCTGTTTTAGAAAAACTAAAATTAATTAACGAGCCTTTACAACTGGACCAATCTATAGTTGCCAATGCAGACAAATTACTATATGTTGGTACTGAGGATAATTTTGAAGGCGCAGATAATGCAGCTAAATTTTATCATAGAAACATGAAAATATATTCTAATCTAAATAGAATACCAATGACTAAAAAGGATAGAGTTTTTATAATCATGGGATCTGCGCACACAGCGTTTTTAAGAGAATTTATAAACAGAAGCCCAAAATTTGAAATGGTCAACACCTTAGAGTACTTAAAATAAAGTAATAGCTATTAATTATAAAGCCACGAGTAGAAGTATAATTTTTCAGGCTTTGCTAGTGTCCTAAAAATTACCGAACTTCGTTTTACTTATTTATAAGCTATCAGGCCAATTACTGATTCCAAGAAAATATTTAAATGAAAAAATTCTTATTAGTCCTATTATACTTTTCAATAACTATTGGATACGGTCAAACTACATTCCAAACACTTTTAAACGACGCAAAAACAGAATTTAAAAGAATAGAAAATCTAAATAGAGAAGCTTATGACAATGTCAATTTTAATCAAATTGCAGATTGGCTTGAGCAAGCCATTTTAATTAAACCAAATCATCCAGAAGCAAGATATTATTTAGGATATACTTACAGTCGTCTAAACGCTAAAAATGGTCGTGGTACACCAGATATGACATTAGATTTATTATATAAAACTAGTCAACAATTAGAAAAAGTAATACAGTTATCACCAAAATACACAGGAGAAATAATTGCATTAAACCCGTATTATAAAAATGGAGCAGAATGGGGAAGCATGGGACTTAAATATTTATTTGAACAAAAAAAAGACTCTGCTATATGGGCATTTAAAGAAGGTAAAAAAAGAGGTGGTTTTAGCAAGTACACCCTTAAAACGCATCAGCAAATTTTAAAAAACTGCGATAAAAATGCCTTACTTATTTCATCTGGAGATATGTCTACCTTACCTTTATATTATCTACAAACTGTTAAAAATTATAGAAATGACGTTATCATAATAGATGTAGCTTTATTAAATACTCATTGGTATCCTAGATTTCTTTCTAAAAATAAAAACTCCCTTTTTGATATACCTAATAAAGCATTAGATTCCATAAATTATATAAAATGGGATGACCAAAAAGTCACCATAAACAATGCACAATGGACTGTCACTTCAAGTTATGATGGCTATTTATTACGAGGAGACAGGTTATTATTAAGCATATTAAAGCAAAATCAATTTAAAAAAAGTGTCTACTTCACTAAAGGGTTTGATCCAAAAGGTAATTTAGGATTAAATACTTTTTTGAATTCTGAAGTTTTATTAGATAAAGTAACTTTCATAAATAAAAAACAAGACTTTGATCAATACCTAAAAACAATAACCAATCTATTAGGCAATACTAAACTTATTGATTTAAACATTCCGAAAGAGCATGATATCATTGAGTTTTACAGGTACGAAATATTAACTAAAATTAAAGAATTAGCAGATAATAACCAGATAGATAAAGCAAAACAACTATTTACAATTCTAGAACAATATGCTAGTAATGACATTATACCTTATAAATATGAGGAGCTATATAACTTAGTAAAATACTATAAAAAACAGTTATAAACTTTAAATCAAAAACGTAATTTAAAACCACCTCATACAGGTGGTTTTTTATTTCTATTAAAAAAAATAATACCTTTTATTAAAATGTATTGTAAAAAAATGTATATTTGACATATGTATAGCAAAGAACTCACCAAAGGAACATTACAACCTATCATTTTAAAGCTACTAAGTCAGCATGATAAAATGTATGGTTACGAGATTACACAAAAAGTTAAAGACCTGACTAAAGGTAAAATAGACATCTCAGAAGGTGCTTTATACCCTATTTTACACAAGTTAGAAAGCAATAATATTTTAGAAACCGAAAAAGTTTACATTGGTAAACGCGTCCGCAAATACTACTCTGTAACTAAATCTGGACAGCAAGTTATTATTGATCAAAGCCATCAGATTAACGATTTTATTAAAACCTTATCGTTAATATTTAACCCTAAACCAACCGTAAAATGAGACTATCAGACCAAAATATAGACTACATAACGACAAATTTAGAGTTATATGGTTTAAAAAATCAAGACTTAAAGGAAGACATCTTGGACCACATTTGCACCTATCTAGAAAACGAAGAACAGCTTAGTTTTGACGAGGCTTACAAAATAGCAATTCAGCAATTTGGAGGCTACTTATCCATTACCCAAATACAACAAGAAACCAACGCACAACTGTATTTTAAATCAGCAAAAAACAGAAACAGAGTCCTTATTATTTTAGAGTTTATTACTGCGTTTATAATAATTACAGGTAGCTTATTTAAAATCATGCATTGGCCTTATGCAGGCATTTTAATTTTTTCTGGCTTTCTATTTTTAATATGCATCACATTGCCTTTATATTTTTATAATAAGTATAAAGAACAAACACTTAAATATCAATCTTAATACGAACATTAAATCAATCAAAATGAAAAAATCAGTTTATGTTTTAGGCTTTTTAGCCTTATTTACACTTAGTACAGCATCATTATTTAAAATTATGCATTGGCCTTATGCAGGCATCCTAATATTTGTAGGCTTCTTGCTATTTAATTTTGGATTTTTACCAACACTATTTTATAAGCTGTACAAAAAAGACGCTATTAAAAATTAAATTATCGCTTTCGCGGAAATCAAAAACCACCTAAAACAGGTGGTTTTTTTTAGTATAATACACAACCCAACAACAATAGATATTAATAACCAATATGTTATAGTTCAAAAAAAACATAGGATTTTGCTAGTTAATAAAAAAGTGTAGATTTGTTACATGTATAAAATCCTAACTAAAATCGCTTTTACTAACCACGATTTTATACCAAACGCTAACCAATTATATAAACCATAATCGCTTAATTAATCTAAATGAAATCACTTCTCAGTTTTCTAATTTTCACTGTATGTATCTCTTTCAGCTATTCACAATGTAACAACAAAGTACTATTTATTGTGGATGATTCAGGCTCTGTTTCTTTTTCAGAACGTCAAGACATGGAAGCCTCAATTCAGCAATTATCTAATCAAATATTTAGTCAAAATCCATTAGCCGAAATTGGTTTAGTGCAATACGGACAACCTGATGCCTCATCAACCTCTCAACCAAGTTACTACCTATCCTACCCTTTTACAGTAAATCCAACCATCAGTATACCTGATAATCCTGGAGGTAATAATTTAATACAAGACGTGTTACCAAACTCGATAAACACCATGATTAATGATGGTTTATTTACCACTGGTGGTGCATTTGATAATACAACATCCATATTCATATTTACGGATGCATTAATTGATTCGGGTTGCTCTTCAGTATTAACAAATTGTAGTAGTTGTAACGTCCCAGCGTTGTCTTGTGGATATGATTATCTAACAGACTTAAGTAACAGTTTAGGTGGTATACCAATATCTACCTATCGTGTCACTAGTAGTTTTAATCCAGGAACTGCAGATGGTATTCAACAAGGCGCTGGTGTTTTGATAGAAGGTTCAAACTTTCAGTTAAACAGTACGCAAATTGATTTACTAACAGACAGTTTAATATGTATTGATGCAGATTACGATGTCTTTAACACCTGTATTGGAGACACTACACAATTCACTTTAACAACATCAGATCCAATTACCTCAGCATTATGGGATTTTGGTGATGGTAGCCCAACATCGTCAGATTTAAACCCAACACATACCTTTCCTGCACTTGGAGATTACGTTATAACCTTAACGTTAACTAGCAATGGTGAGGTCGTTACAACCACTAACACCATAACAATAAGCGACATCCCAGTTGCTAACCCAATACCAGATTACATTCTTTGTGATGACTTGTCCAATGACCAAACAGAACTGTTTGACTTAACCACAAGAGACGTCTTTATATTAGGATCGCAATCTGCAGCAGACTTTACAATTAACTATTTTGCAAATTTTACAGATGCAGACAACAATCAAAATGCATTAAGTACCAATTACTTTAACACCTCTAATAACCAAGATATATTTGCAAGAATTTACAATACAAATAATCCAGATTGTTATAGCATTACAGACTTTAAGCTAATTGTGGATGCACAACCTATTGCTAATCCAGTGTCTGATTTTATAGTTTGTGACGACGACACTAACGATGGTATTGCAACTTTTGATTTATCAAACATCGATAATGAGGTGTTAGCAGGACAATCTGCAACGACCTTTACTGTCGTTTACTATTTAACTAATTTAGACGCTATTGGTGATAATAATCCATTACCAAATAATTATACCACCACATCAGCCAATCAAATAATTTACGCTAAGGTATTTAACACTAGTAATACAGACTGTTTTGCAATAACGACCGTAAATCTTATTGTAGATGTTAAACCTATTGCTAATCCAGTACCAGATTTTATTAATTGCGAAAACGACCCAAGTCTAATCAATTTAAATCAGTTTAATACTACAGTACTTGGCACACAAAATAGTACAGACTTAGTGGTAACTTATCACACCTCAGAAGCTGATGCAATTGCAGGACAAAACGCCTTATCAAACAATTACCAATTAGACCAAACAACAACACTATATATTAAAGTAGAAAACACAAATGGTATTGGCTGTTACGACATTACAACAGTAAACCTATCCATTTTTGAATTCCCATTTTTAGACGCTAAAACTATCGAAGACTGTTTACCAAATAATTACAATATTAATGCAGATATTGGTATCACTAACGCGACGTATTTATGGGATTCTGGTGAGACTACAGCAGCAATTAATGTTAATAGCTTTGGCATATATAACGTGCAAATCACCATTGGTAACTGTACAAAAAATCAAACCATCACGTTTGTAAAAGCTAATAACTGTAACATACCACAAGGTATATCTCCTAATGACGATACACTTAACGACTTTTTTGATATTAGCTACCTAGAAGTAGACAACATCATAATTTATAACAGATACGGAACCGAAGTGTACAGTAAAGCCAATTACGCTAAAGAGTGGAATGGACAGTCTAACTCTGGACAAGAGCTGCCAACCGGAACATATTACTACGTTATAAAAACCAAAACAGATCCTAAGCCATTAACTGGTTGGGTATATTTAGCTAGATAAAATAACGCTTTCGCGGAAATTAAACACCACTTTTTAAAGTGGTGTTTTTTATGCTTTTATATTAACATTACGGATTACCGTAAAATAAAACCAAAGGTTAGCTATAATTTAGCATGATTAGACCAAAAAATTATAAACCCAAGTATAACCAAACAACAATTTAAATGAAAAAAATTATTTTATCGCTTTCAATCCTTGCATTATTCTCATCATGTAGATCAAGTTTACATTCTGGAGGATACAACCAACTAAACCAAACGCAAACGGTTTTAACAAGCAATAACTTTACAGTATTAGGTAGCTTTACAGGAAGTGCAACCACAAAAATTGTAACAGGTAACATTACCAATAAAGAAGGGATCATCTCTCAAGCAAAAGCAAAATTACTAGAAAACGCTAAAGCTGCAGGAGTAAGCTTAATAGGTAGCAGAACTTTAGTAAACGTATCTATAGATATTATTGAAACTAAAAAAAGAATTAACGCTACAATGTCTGCCGAAATTATCGAGTTTAGATAAAACCTGAATTTGTTTTATAACACCAAAACCACCTTTTTAAGGTGGTTTTTTTATGCTCTAATTTTAGTTTACGGTTTACCGTAAAAAACAATGAAGCCAGTAAGCTAACTTAGCTTTTGACAAATAAATTTACGGAGTAATAGGTATAGATTAATTAAATTAAAAGAACTACATTGGACTACCGAATGATTTTAAACATTAAAATGCACAACTATTAATTAGTAAAATAACCACACAATCGCTTCAATAAAAAAACAACCCAAAGCATAAACAATTATGAAAAAAACACTTCAAATTTTACTTGTAACCTTAATTTTTTCTACAACCATTTATGGTCAATCTACTGAAAGATTCATTCGTATTATCGGAAACGCAAAAAAAGAACTAACTGCAAATAAAGCCAAAGTACAATTAACGATTACCGAACAAAAAGCAACTAAATACAAAGAAGACTCAAAGGACATCGCGTTTGAAGACGTATATAATACTACCATTGCAGAGCTTTCAAAATATGGAATCGCAGAAAGTGATCTTGAAGTAATCATTCAAAGTAAAAACTACTCTAGAGCCACCAGTAAAAGTTATTATTTTACAACAGACATTAACACCCTAGAAGATATCGCAAACATAACAGTAGATGGTGTAAAAATAACTGACATTAAATACTTGTATGATACTTCTGATGAAGACCTAGAAACAGAATTAAGCCTACTAGCCATTAACGATGCTAAGCGAAAAGCAAAAACAATTGGTGACGAGATAAATATGACCATTGGAAAAATTCTTAATATCGAAGTCAAGGAATCTTCCTTTGGAACCGATAGTGTAGAAAGCAAGAAAAACGAAATCACAAAATCGTACAGAATAGCAATTACCTTTAAACTAGTTGATTAAATGAAGTTATATATACTAATCCTATGGTTTATAACTTTTGCCCATTACAGTCAAGCGCAAAGTATAACCTTACGCATTTTAGGACAATCCAACTATACTGAATATGCTGAAAGCAACGTAGTGTTACTATCTGTCCAACAACATGATATCACAAAAATAGAAGCTTTAAAAGACTCGCTAACCGCTAATGGATTGGACAACACAGTCGTTAAAGTGGCCACGTCAAAAAACCAACAAATAACCCATTACAAGTTTGAAAATCAAGACCTAAATACATTTGACAACGTATTGGTTTGGTGTAGTGCATTGCAAATTAATGTTTACAAAGTCTATTTTAAAATGCCAGAACACCAATTTAAAAACGAGGATGACCATGCTGTTTTGGCACTAAAAAATGCCAATACACAAGCAAAAATATTAGCCAATCATTTAGGATACAAAATTGAAACTATTCTAAATATTGATGACGAAACCACCTATGCAAACCCAATATATGACACCATTGATTTTGATAGTAGTAAAGGACAAAGGATGTTAAAGTTTCTTGAGTTATTAAGTAACAGAGACGTAACCTATGACACTAAAAGTAATAGTCCCTCAAAATCTGGAGGCTATAATATATGGGTAACATACAGACTAACAAAAACATAACAACCATTTACAACAAATTATTTATGCTTTTATTTTTAGTTTACGGTTTACCGTAAATTATAATGAAACAAGTGTTATAACTTTGCTTCTGACAAATAAATTTACGTAGTTGTACGTATATTATAGTTGTAAAAAATAACCTAGCTTTGGCTAGCCTTTTTAAAAATAAAAGGATAACAAATAGGAATAAACTCCTTTGGTAGTCTTTTCTATTGTTGCCACACATTTAAAATCACTCTTACGTATGAATGATGAACAAAAGAAAATAGCGTCTGAAATAATCTTTTTTATAAAGGATAATGGTAATAAAGTTTTTAAGAGTAAATTGTTAAATTCATTCGATATTGACCCAATTGAAAGAACATTTGTTTTAAGAACATTAAAAGAGGAATATGATTTAATAAAGGTAAACGGGGAATTATTTTCTTTATCTAAAAAAGGGTTTGAATTTACTTCTTTTGAAGATTTAGAACTAAAAGAAAAATTAGAGTTTGAAAAATTAAAAACGGATTTGTCTTTAGCTAAACAAACATTAAAGGAATTCCCTAAAACGAAATATTTCGCTAGAATAGGAGCTTTCATAGGAATAGTTTTAGTGTTGAAAGAATTAATCGAATGGTTAATGACACTATTATAACAATAATGTAAAATTTGATTTCTTGAATATCTGATCTAAATAATTTCATAATATTTATATTTATAATTAATAATCTGAATTAATAACGTGTGGAAACAATGTGTATAATTAATGGCTAGTTATCGCCTACTTACGAAAATCCTCGCGGATTTTCTATTTGGTATTTATTTGCTAACTCAGGTGCTTAAACACGCCTCTAATCATACACAAAACCGACAGCACACATACAAGACAAACTATGAGTAAAAAATTAATACTACTGACTTTATTCCTACTTATTGCTTTAACGATGACTGCTCAAGAAACAACCTTATTTGATAGTCAAGGAAATGCGAGAGCATATATTGATTACGATGATGATGAAACTATATATTTATGGAATGGAAAAGCAGTTGCCTTTTTAGAAAATGACGGAAGTGATATGTGTATTTTCGGATTTAATGGGATTTTTTTAGGTTGGTACGAAGACGGAATTGTACGAGATAAAAACGGAAATGCTGTAGGTGCAAGAGATGGAGCAACAAACATGGTTACGAATATTGAACCAATAAAAAGCATACAAGAGATATCACCAATAAGACCAATAACGCCTATAACACCAATTAAACCAATATTCAGTAATAGTTGGAGTTCGGAACCTTTTACCGAATTCTTATATTCTGGCAAAAATTAAGATTATGAAAAAAATTCTATTTATTGTTTTTCTTTTAGTATCAATCGCAAGTAATTCACAAGTTAACAGATATACAAAAGTTACAACTTCAAGGTATCAACCAATGTCTTCAAGTGAAATTTCAAATGTTGCAATGACATTGCAAAAACGATACAACCAAAACCAAAAATATCTTTACGATATGAAAAAATGGATTTTGGAGTTAAAACCACAAATATCTGAACAAAGTTTCTTAACGAGACTTGACAAAGAATATAAAGATTTGACAGATATAGAAGATGGAGATTTGGCAAGAGCAACAAAATATCTGAAACAGACTGAAAATGCTATCCTAGAAATAATATCTGATTACAACGTTTGGGTAAATCAAAACAATAATAAAAGTCAATCAAATTCATCTAATAATCAAAACAATAATGTAGAAGTTAATTATGCAGAAAAAGGCTTTCAACTTCAACAAAACAAGGAATTTGCTGATGCGATCTTCAATTACACAAAACATCTTGAAAAAGACGAAAATAATACAGATGTTTTATTTTTAAGAGCAATGTGCAAAAGCAAACTAAATGATATATATGGTGCAATAAATGATTATGATAGAATTATAGAACTTGAAAAATCCGCAAAACCAAGAGTTTACAAAATGTCAACAGTATATAATAATAAAGCATATTGTTTAGTAGTTCTTAAAGAATATGAAAAAGCACTTCCTTTCGTTACAAAGGCATTAGAATTGGACAAATCAGAGGCTTATATTTGGGACACTCGTGGAGAATTGTATTATCATATTGGAGAATATGAGAAAAGCATTAAGGATATGGATAAAGCTATTAAAATACAAAAAAATGCAAATTCATATTACTTCAGAGCTTTAGCCAATTTAAAACTTGAAAAAAAATCAAAAGCGTGTTCTGATTTTTCAAAGGCTGGAGAACTTGGCGAAAGCAAAGCATATAAGCAGATTTCCGAAAATTGTAACTAATAAAGTACGTGTGCTAACAACGTATATAAAAAATAGCGCAAGTCTTAGCTACAACAAAAGTTCGGGCATTTTTAGGAAGTCTTCAAATTTTTAGATTTTAACGATTTCCAATAAAATAGCTAAATAGTAAAATTTAAAAATAGGGCTTGTGCTCAACCAGAAATTAATCATTAATTTACACGTTTGGAAACACATACAAAACCGTTCTAAATCATTAAAACGAACTCATGAATGCAGTAATTGGAAGCATATTAGAGAACTTAAAAGCTATAGAGATAATTTATGAACCAACTGTTGAAGTTTTCAAAGGTGATAGAACAAATACTGGAGATTCTAAAGAAATTTCTGTAAATGACTTCATTCTAAGTTATTTAACATCTGACTATCGTGTTAAAAAAGGAAAAATTTACTCTTTAGATAACGAAAGTGCAAATATAGATTGTGTTGTGCTTTCACCAAATCACCCGAATTTAATAACACCAAAAAGAGAAATAATATTAGCTGAAGGAGTTTTTTGTGCTATTGAGGTAAAACCAGATATAACTTCGTTAACTGAAAAATCAGAGTTTAGTCGTGGTTTAAAACAAATTCAATCTATCAAAAAACTCAATCGACAAATTACAAAAATATCTGGTAGAGGCAAACCAAAAAGCTTTGATAGTATTCCTTCCGTAATATTTTCCAAATACTCATCTGATTTTGACAAAGTCGTAGGCACAATAAGAGAGAAAGTATTGGACAAACAATTGAAGCCGGATGAACTTCCTGATTTAATTTTCTCAATGGATAAAGGAGCTCTTTTTTATTGTCCTAGTTTTAAGGACCATAGATTCTTTAAGTTACTAAGCGACTCTCAAAAGTTAGTTTTTAATGAGGCTGTTTTTTTACATTTTTCTTCGAACGAAAAACATGTTAATTTGTTACTTTTTTTAATTATTGTCTTGAACTTTCAAAAACCAGATATACCAATCTCTGATTTTTTTATAAAAAAATATCTTACATTGGAAAATATGAATGAAACAAGACAGTTATACCTTTTAGACGAGAGTAAAATGGATTTAGAAAAAAATCCTGAATTAGAAAAAAAATTAATTGAATTAGCTAATAAAAAGAAATAACTATACACAATACCATATATAATTTATTACTAGTTTTTGCCTACTTATAAAAATCCTCCGGATTTTCTATCGAAAATTTGTTTTTGTATTCGATGACAAAATTTTTAAGCAACTAAATATAAAAGTCGTCATACAGCTAGATTTAATAAGTTAATATGCTGTCAAAACGATATAGGTAGTAAACACTAATAACCAACCATCTAATTAAAAATGTCCATTAAGGAAATATAGAACAGTATGAAAAACATTAAAGTACTTTTCGGAATTATAGTGTTAACAATAATTTCGTCTCAATCGTATTCACAAGAATATGAAGTTGACCAAAACACGGTAATTAAAATATTTGAAATTGATGGTAGAGATAAATCAGAATTATTTTCTTCAGTTAATAAATGGATTTCTATAAATTATAATTCAGCAAACAATGTTATTCAGCTGGATGACAAAGAATCTGGAGACATAATCGTAAAAGGTATTAATACGCTTTATTATGAATCGGAAATTCCATATAAGCCAAATGGTTACGTACCACATAAACTAAATCTATCATTTAGGCATATGATTGAAATTAACATAAAAGACAATAAGTTTCGTGTAAAATTTACTATGCTAGAAATTGATAAAGACAACTCCTTCTTACCTAAATGCTATTGGACTTTTGATAACGCTAAATTTTATAATTTATTTTCTAATTGTGTTAGCCTAAAAGGTACAAGTGCAAAAGCTCTATTAGCCTATAATGAACAAATCGCAAAAGTCCTAAAAGGGCAATTAGCAGGTAAAAAGAAAAAAAAGTTAATCCTAGAGCAAAACAAATTTATGTTTGAAGAAATGAACGAAAAAATAAAAGCGGATATTTATTTAAAATTGGAATCTATTAAATCTTCTGTTATATCAGACAAAAAAGACGGTTGGTAAGCAATACCGTTTCAGTAGAAAAATTAAACACTGTATATTAAGTATTATGGGTTGTATGGCTTATTTTACTCTAAATAAGTTAAAAAAATTACCTTATACCAAAATCTAAAATACTCTAGCCTACTTCCATATACACTCACCTATTTTATATCAGGTTTTAATTTATTAAATTACATTCTCAAACACATAAAAGACCATAATACAATCACGTTGTGATACTTTTAAAATATAATATGAATACAAGATTATTACTTTTCTTTTTTTCAATGATGTTTATATCATGTGCTGGAGTTAAAAAAAATATCGTCGCACCTGAAACGTATACAAAACTGCTGCCAGAATTAAATAAAATTAAAAGCTCAGAAATTGGAAGCTTTGTTGCTTATAGAGAAAAAGGGTTTCAAAATGATGCTATTGAAATAGTAAAAACATTTAATATTAAACCTGATGGCGTTTTAAAAGTAATTGAAAAAGGTACAATCTTTATCATGCAGTATAATACCAGAGATTATGATTTTTATAGTAGTGCTTCTAATTCAGAATTTGGCGTTGCTATTCCTAGAAATGGGGAAAATCCATTGATTTACTTTAAAAGCATTATTGATGGCATTTACTCAACCGGAACTAATTATAATGAACTAACCTTAATAAAACCAAAAGAACAAATAGACTACAATCACATTAAAGTAAGAACAAAGCATAAAGATTACTTTAAAGAAGAATTCATTTATAATGGTCGTGTTGGTAATGCACTTAAATTTATTTATCGAGAATACATAAATGATTATGCAAGACCTTCTTTTAAGCAAGAAGTGCAGTATGATTTATCAGAGAATAAAATTATTGGTTTTCGTGGCATGCGCATTGAAATTATTAATGCCACAAACACAACAATTGAATACAAAGTTTTAAATTATTTTGAAAAATAAAAACGTTGTAAAACTACCTGTATTATCAAGTGCATCTCATTACTTACTTCCATAAATCCTCACGATTTTTTTATTCGTTTTGTAATTACTACATTCGCTGCTGAAAAACGCAACTAAGCGAACACAAGACCGTCGCTAGCAAACATTAAACCCAAATAATAAATATAATTTAATCTATGAAACAACTTTACAAAACAATCAAAATCTATCTAATAATTAGTGTTTTATTTTTATCACAAACAGCTATTTCTCAATGTCAAATAAGCGATATTGGTAACGGATCTGATGTTGAATCAAGCGCTGGAGCTTCGTTTCTTTGGGGACAAGGTTTTACTTCTGAATGCGATGGAGACTTAGAATATGTTCAATTTGTTTCAAATGAAACAGGTACGGTTTCTGCTGGAACACTCAATGTGTATAGTGGAAATTCTGTTAGTGGCACACCTATTTACTCCCAATCCCACCCTTCAATCACTATAAATAATATTGGAGACCCAATTAGAATTAACATAACTAATACTTTAGCGTTAACACAAAACAATCAATATACTTTTGAATTTACTGTTGATAACGCAATGAATGTTTTAGCTGATTTTAGTGGTGGTTATACAGGTGGAAGCGCCTTTCAAGATGGCGTAGAATTTGCGACAATTAATTTTATTTTTGAAGTTTCAATTTCAAATTCTACACTATCTTTAGATGATTTTGTTGAAAATAAAAACATACAATTATTTCCAAATCCTTCTAGCGATTTTATAATTATTTCTAATTTAGAAAAAATTGAAACATTTAGCATTTTAAACACCTTAGGACAAGAAGTTGTTAAGGGTAAAATAATAAATGACGAAAAGATTGATATAAGCAACTTTAAAAATGGATTATATTTCTTAAGATTTGAGAACGGAAATACATTAAAATTTATAAAGGAATAATAACATAGGACAACGCCATGTATAATTTATTGTGATTTATAAATGTCTTACTTAAATCCACTCAAATTTCTGTATAGTTTGTATTTACTAAATTGGTTGCTCAACCACACAATAAATCACCAAATACGCTGCGTCAATCTATTTTTTATTAGCAAAAACAATAATAAAAAACCACCCAATCCAAAAATGAAAAACACCTTTACCTTAGTGCTACTTGTATTAACTGCAATGGTTACTCAAGCACAGATAACCAAAGACAAATCATTAAATGTACAATTAGGTTATGGTATTTCTGCACCTTATAACAGTATTACAGACGTAGCAGATAAAGGTGTTTTTGCACAAACAGAATTAGTACTTAAAGTAAAATCTTGGTTAGAGCTAAGACCTTACGCTGGTTTAATGATTACAAACTCTAATGGTAAGGATTTAAACAACAATCCTACCTTTGAGGTTTCCGAAACTAAAGCACTTTTACTTGGTGGTAAAGCCAGATTACGTGCACCAATTCCGTGGGTTGCGCCTTATCTAGAGCTAGGTATCGGAACATCCATAGGATCTTTTAAAACCTTAACTGCTTTTGATTTTGTAGACAAAGGTGGTATTATTTATCATATTCCGTTAGCGTTTGGTTTAGAACTAGGAAAAAACAACAATGTAGATTTAGGCTTTACCTATTTTTTTCAACCTTCGGTTAAACAATTTGCTGGCGCAATTGCTGTTGGTGTGACCTTTCCGCTTAATAATTAAAAGTGCAATACTACTCAGCATTAAAAAGTTAACCAATATAAAACGCACCACTCCAAGATTAGTACTATACATAGTCCTTGTTTTAGCAACCTTAATTGATTTAGCCATAAATGGATTCCCTAAAAAAGATAACACTTATAAATCCATTGGATTAGTAGTTATACTTAGCGTGTTAAGTTATTTAATTTTTAAAGACATTCAATCTAGAGTCAAAAAAAAGATGCTAAAACCTTAGGATAGCATTGGGTTTTATAACATTCCACTATTACAAACACCCAAAATTCAGCTTTAAAACATTTACAATTCCCTTAACATTTAAGCGCTTTAGGTGTTATAAAAAATAACTAACTTGTAACCAACAAACTTTACAACCAGTTATTATGACAACATTAAGCATGACGTCAAGGCTTTTTGCAGCACTATTTTTAGTGGCTACAATGGGTTTTGCACAAGACAAAACGGTTCCTGTTTTTGAAAATGGAGAAGCGCAAATTGTCGAAGGATTTAGCAACTACAAAGATTACATAAGACATGACCTTTGGGTACAAACTACATTTAATACAGATGGAGACGACACCTTAGATCGTGTACACGTATCTGTAACTAGACCAAAACAAACAGATACTGAAGGTTTAAAATTACCTGTAATTTATGTAACTAGTCCTTATTTTGCTGGAGTTGCACCAGATGTTCCTGGTATTATGTGGAATGTAGAGCATGAGTTAGGTGAGTTACCAACACAAGAGCGTGCACATCCTGAGGTAAAACGTTTAGGAGAGCGTCCAATTATATCAAATTCGCATATCTCTAAATGGGTACCTCGTGGTTATATTGTTGTACACTCGTCGTCTCCAGGTACAGGATTATCACAAGGTAGTCCAACCGTTGGTGGACCAAACGAAGCGTTAGCACCTAAAGCAGTTATTGACTGGTTAAATGGTCGTGTTAAAGGATACACAACACCTGATGGTGATGAAGAGGTTAAAGCCTTCTGGTCAACAGGAAAAGTTGGTATGACAGGGACGTCGTACAATGGTACATTACCTTTAGCTGCTGCGACAACTGGAGTGGAAGGTTTAGAGGCTATTATCCCAATTGCACCTAATACCTCATCATATCACTACTACAGATCTAACGGTTTAGTGCGTCATCCTGGAGGTTATTTAGGTGAAGATATTGATGTACTATACGATTTTATACATAGTGGTGACGAGAGCAAACGTCCTTACAACAACAAAACGGTTAGAGATACCGAAATGGCTAACGGAATGGACAGAAAAACAGGAGATTTAAACGACTTCTGGAATGATCGTGATTACCTAAACCAAATGGATGGTATGAAAGCTGCATTATTAATGTCTCATGGTTTTAACGACTGGAATGTGATGCCAGAACATAGTAACCGTATTTACCAAAAGGCTAAAGCAATGGGATTACCAACCCAAATTTACTACCACCAAAATGGACATGGTGGACCACCACCAATGACTATGATGAACCGTTGGTTTACGCGCTATTTACATGGTGTAGAAAATGGTGTAGAAAACGATAAACAAGCTTGGATTGTTAGAGAAAACGATAAACGTGATCAACCAACTGCTTATGATGCTTATCCAAATCCAGAGGCTAAAGACGTGACTTTATTTTTAAATAAAGGTGGTAACCAAATGGGAATGCTAACTACAAAAGCTAGCAAACGTCAAAAAACAGAAACGTTAGTAGACGATTTTACCATTTCTGGGAAAGACCATGCGCAAGCATCAAACTCGACACACAGATTATTATACGCAACACCAACTTTAAAACAAGATTTACACTTATCTGGAGAAAGTACTATTAGCATAAGCTTATCTAGTAGTAAACCTGCTGCTAATTTATCGGTTTGGTTAGTCTCGTTACCATATACAGACGACGCCAAAGTATTAACCGATAATATTATTACACGTGGTTGGGCTGATCCTCAAAACTATAAGTCGTTAACAGAAAGTGAACCTTTAAAACCTGGTCAATTTTATGATTTAACGTTTAAATTACAACCAGATGATCAAATTATTAAAGCTGGTCAGCAAATAGGATTAATTATCTTTTCTAGCGATAAAGACTTTACAATCCATCCAAAACCTGGTACTGAGTTAACAGTAGATTTAGACAAAACAACACTAACATTACCTGTTGTTGGTGGTTTAGAAGCTTTAAAAGCTGCAACTGAATACTAATGACTATTGTTATAAACAGTATTGAAATCAATAAGGCCAACATCCTAAATTTATTATCTAAAGGTAAAAAGCTTCAAGCTATTAAAACCGTTAGAGAACAATTGGATGTTGGTCTATATGAAAGTAAAATTATAGTCGAAAATTTAGAACAAAATCCTAATTTTTACGACGGAAGACCACACACGATTTTAACAGATTTCCCAGACATGGAAACCTTAGATACTGATCCTATTAAAACAACTAGTGGTCATATTATATCAGATACCTCTAGCAAATTTAAAGACACGGTAATTATCTTTTTAATTATAGCTATTGTGGTATTATTATTAATTCAATTTAGCAAGTAACCTTTTGTCCATAACCGAAAAACTATATCGCTTTTTAAACAACGAAACGGAAGAACGTGTTTGTAAAGACATTACTGAGCAAGCTTGTGACGCTGTACCAAAAAACTATTTTTTACTGATTTTTAGTAGTGTGTTTACCAAATTAGGAGACACATTAAGCAATCCAAAAACGGTCTTAACATGGTTGATGAGTTATGTTAGTGCGCCTGTATATTTAATTAGTTTAATTGTACCTATTAGAGAATCAGGCTCTATGGTTCCGCAAGTATTTTTATCAAAATATGTCAAAAAGCAACCTGTTAGAAAGTGGATTTGGGTTTTTGGTTCCTTTTTACAATTTTTAGCAATTGCGTCTATTGGTTTTATAGCTTTAAATTTTGAAGGCACTACTGCTGGATGGCTAATTATAATCGCTGTTATAATATTTAGTTTGTCCAGAAGTATTTGCTCGTTATCGTCAAAAGATGTGACTGGAAAAACCATTCCTAAAACAAGACGTGGAAAACTTAAAGGTTACACTGTATCTGTTTCTGGAATCTTAGTACTTGCTGCTGGATTGTTTATTTTATATCAATCTAAAAGCGAACAAACCATTACCTTTTATAGCTATTTAATCTTTTTTGCTTCGGCAATGTGGTTAATTGCTGCTGTAATTTATTCTAGAATTAAGGAGTTTCCGGAAGATACTAATGCTTCGGACAACGACAAAACGTCTTTTATTTCAAAATTAAAACTATTAAAAAAAGATGCGCATTTTAGAGATTTTGTAATCGCACGATCGCTATTATTATGTTCTGCTTTAACAGCACCTTACTACATATTATTAGCGCAAAAATACATTGGAAAGGAAGTTTATTTGCTTGGATTGTTTATTATAGCCAAAGGAATCGCATCCATTGTAAGCTCGCCAACTTGGGGAAAACTAGCTGACAAATCCAGTAAAAATGTGATGGCAATTGCTGTATTAATTGCATCAGGTTTAGGGATTATCTTATTTTTTATAATTACCTATTTTGATACTGTTAGAAGTCTAGTTTGGTTATATCCTGTAGCTTTTTTTATTTTAGGAATTGCTCATGGAGGCGTCCGACTAGGTCGTAAAACTTACATTGTAGATATGGCTAAAGGCAACCAACGTACAGACTACGTTTCTGTTAGTAATACTGTTATTGGTATAATTTTATTATTTACTGGTGGTTTAAGTGCTTTAGTATCGTCAATATCTATTGAAGGTGTGGTTTTAATTTTATCTTTATTCGGGATTTTAGGTGCTTACAAAAGCTACAAACTACCTGATGTTGAGTAATTTTAACTGATTTTTAAAGGTCAAAATTTAATTCTATTCTTAGGTTTTTTTAAAACCGCTAAATTCTAATTAATTGAAGGTATATTTGCCTAATTAATATTACCTGTTTTACATTTAAATGTCAATTACATTACTCTCTTCTCCTTTACAAGGTTTTACGGATTTTAGATTCCGTAACGCGTTTCATCATTATTTTGGTGGTATCGATACGTTTTACGCACCTTATATTAGACTTAACGGAAAGCTAAAAATTAAGCAATCGTATCAATTAGATTTACAACCGGAAAATAACACGACTTTAAATGTGATTCCGCAAGTCATGACAAATGATGCTGACGAGTTTATGTTTGTCGTAGATTATGTCCAAAGTTTAGGTTATAAAGAGTTAAACTGGAATTTAGGCTGTCCTTATCCAATGGTTACTAAATCTGGAATGGGTTCTGGGTTAATTTGTAATCCAACAAAAATTGACGAGATTTTAAAACGTGCACATAACGAGAGCGACATAACGGTTTCCATGAAAATGAGAATGGGTTATGAACATGCTGCCGAAATTTTAGACACCTTCCCTATCCTAGATAGTTATCCACTTAAAAATATTGCAATACATGCCAGAATTGGCAAGCAATTATATAAAGGACCAGTAGATTTGGAAGCGTTTGAGCGTTGTATTACTGGTACAAAACACAAGTTATATTACAATGGTGATATTACGTCTGTAGACGCTTTTAAAACTATGGAAGCACGCTTACGCTTCCCTAGTATTGATCATTTTATGATTGGTCGTGGACTAATTGCAGACCCGTTTTTACCAAGTATGATTAAAAATAACACCACAACATATCCTAAAGACCGTTGGGAGATTTTTAGTCAGTTTCATGATACGATTTACCAACAGTACGACGACTACCTTTCTGGTCCAACACCAATAAAAATGAAAATGTTAGGCTTTTGGGAATTTTTCTCGCAGTCGTTTTCTAATCCTCAAAAAACTTATAAAGCCATTAAAAAAGCTAGTAATCCTGTAAAATACAAACAAGCAGTTGCTACTATTTTAAATAACGAAAAGTAGTTTTTCAATATTTACTCTATATTTACAAAAACCAACCAGAGTAATACCATGCAAAATAATTACAGATCCAAAGCTTTTAAAGCTTGGCTAGACAAACTACAACAAGAAAGTTGGCAGTTAGAATTAATTATTTCTGGGTTTTCTATTTACGGATTATCACAAGCTTTTGAACCCTTAGAATTATATTTTAATATTTCTCAAAACGAAAGCAACTCGTACTTAACCACAATCTTAATGATTGCGCTTATCTCTTGTTCCATTTTACTATTTACATTATTACTTCATGTTATACTAAGAGGCTTATGGATTGGTGCCTTAGGATTACGTTACGTCTCAGGAGATATAGACTATAAAAAATTAAATTACAGACCTAAATTTGACCGTTATTTACGTAAAAAAGTAGGTTCTTTTGATAAGTATATCGCAAAACTAGAGGATTATTGCAGTATCCTTTTTGCAGTGTCATTCCTGCTGATTTTTTATATACTATCCGTATTTATTGTTATTGGAAGTATTGTCACAATTGCATTTCTGTTTCTACATAATCACGAGAGTCACCACGTTTTGTTATTTACAATTGGCTTGATATTACTATTTTTTGTGCTTATAGGCATGCTGCTTACTTTTTTAGATTTTATCACACAAGGCTATCTTAAAAAAAACAAATGGTTGGCTAAAATTTACTTTCCGTTTTATTGGGTATTTAGCTATTTAACGTTGTCGTTTTTATATCGTCCATTAGTACATAATTTTTTGGATAATCGTTTTGGCAAACGACTAAGTTTCACTTTAATTCCTATTTATTTTGTTATAATGCTATTAGCTTCCTATAATTATAATCGTTCCAACTATTTTTCAGCAGTGGATGACTCCAATAGTTTTACTGCTAATGCCAGTAATTATGACGAAAATATCACAGAAAAAGGCGTATTTATTTCAGATGCTTCTATTCCTTCTAAAATAATAAACACCAACTATTTACCTGTATTTTTAGAATACCAAAATGACATTGAAGACGTTATTTTTGAGTACAATAAATCCCTTAAACCAGAACAGGATAAACGTGGCTTAAAATCGGATATTTTTACCTCTACCAATCAAATGATTGCAAAAAACAGTCGAGACCGTCTTAAAGCAGATTACATGCATACGCTATCTAATATTTATAGTTTTAAAATAGACAGTTTAAACTATGATAATCCTGACTTTATTTATGCTAAACACAATAATAACCAACAGGGTTTTGAAACCGTTTTATCTTTAAAAACTATTACAGAAGGTAAACACGTGTTAACTATAAATAGACTGGTTAAAAAGGATAGTACGTTTATTAAAACAACACTTTTAAATATCCCTTTTTGGTATTTTAATAGTAATTAAAGTTTATGGAAATCACGTCTACCAACATAGCAAAACCAACAACCATTGTCTGGAATGGAAAAACACAAACCACAGGAATTTATAAAAACCCAACGCCTACAGGCATATATCTAGAAAAAGAAGACGTTAAAGGTGACGAGGTCTCTGATCGCAAACACCATGGTGGCATTTTTAAAGCGTGTTATTTATTTTCGGAAGACCATTATGCTTATTGGCAAAACTTATATCCAAATTTAGATTTTAATTTTGGGATTTTTGGCGAAAATCTAACCGTTAAAGGTCTAGACGAAACTAAAATAACTGTTGGTGATATTTACAAAATTGGCACTGCTTTAGTACAAGTCACGCAACCCAGAGAACCTTGTTTTAAATTAGGCATCCGTTTTGGTACGCAAACAATTCTTAAACAATTTATTAAGCATGCACGACCAGGAACTTACGTTCGTGTTTTAGAAGAAGGCTTGATAAAACCTGGAGATAAAATGATTTTGGTACAAGCTGCAACAAAGAGCTTAACCACAGCGCAATTATTCACCTTGCTTTTTGCGAAACAAAAAGACCAATCTCAATTAGCTTTAATTGTACATAATGATGCAATTCCACTTAAAAAACGTCAAAAACTAGCTGCTTTTATAAAAAACTAATAGAACACAAAACCGATAAGCTACATTAACTTATCTTTGCTGCAATCTATTTTTAAAGCCATTTTTTTGAAAGATCTTTTACTAATAACGCCTCCTTTTACGCAATTAAACACACCTTATCCTGCAACTGCCTATTTAAAAGGATTTTTAAATACGATAGGTGTTTCTGCCTTTCAGATGGATTTAGGGATTGAGGTGATTTTAGAATTATTCAGTAAAAAAACATTTGAAAAACTTTTTGATTTAGCAATAGAAAACGATTCTATTTCAACCGAAAACTGTCAACGTATTTACACGTTAAAAGCGGATTATTTACAGCCTTTAGATGCTATAATTTTGTTTCTTCAAGGTAAAAATCAAACCTTAGCAAGACAAATATGCACCACAAATTTTCTACCACAAGCGTCTAGATTTGAACAACTAGAAGATATGGATTGGGCTTTTGGCGAAATGGGAATGCAAGATAAAGCCAAGCATTTAGCAACCTTATACCTTGAGGATTTATCGGATTTTATTATAGAGTGTATCGATCCTAATTTTGGTTTTAGCAGATATGCTGAGCGTTTAGGACAAAGTGCCAATGCGTTTGACGAGCTATACGATAGCTTGCAAAATAAACCAACATTTATAGACAATCTAACGCTAGCCATTTTAGAAGACAAACTAAAAACGGTACAACCAAAGTTAATTTGTTTTTCGGTTCCCTTTCCAGGGAATTTATACAGCGCGTTTAGATGCGCACAATTTATAAAAGCCAATTATCCTGAAATTAAAATAGCAATTGGTGGAGGTTTTCCTAATACCGAATTACGTCAAGTCACAGACACTCGTGTTTTTGACTTTTTTGACTTTATTACCTTAGATGATGGTGAGCTGCCAATTGAGTTATTATATCAAAATGTATGTCAACCTCACAACAATAAAGGTACTGCCGGAACTGATTTACAAAACAATATAGAAAACAAAGACCAAAATAGCAATAACACCAATCATGCTGAGCGCAGTCGAAGTACTACAATACACGTTGGTCACAATAGTAAAGAAAAACAATACAAACGCACCTTCCTTTTAGAAGATGGAAAAGTTGTTTATAAAAACAACACCACACGTCCAGATTACAAACAATTGCAAGTTGGCACGCCAGATTACTCAGATTTATTATTAGAAGATTACATTTCGGTTATTGAAATTGCTAATCCAATGCACAGTTTATGGAGTGATGGACGTTGGAACAAACTAACTATGGCTCATGGTTGTTATTGGGGAAAATGTACGTTTTGCGACATCTCTTTAGATTATATCAAGATTTACGAACCCATTGCTGCTGCACTTTTAGTAGACAGAATGGAACAGCTAATTGCACAAACAGGAGAAAACGGATTTCATTTTGTTGATGAAGCTGCTCCTCCTGCATTAATGAAAGCCTTAGCTTTAGAAATATTAAAGCGTCAATTAACCGTTACATGGTGGACCAACATCAGGTTTGAAAAAAACTTTACACAAGATTTATGTTACTTACTAAAAGCCTCAGGTTGTATTGCAGTCTCAGGAGGTTTAGAAGTGGCATCAGACAGACTATTAAAGCTAATTGATAAAGGTGTAACTGTGGAGCAAGTTGCGCAAGTCACGCGTAACTTTACACAAGCTAATATTATGGTTCACTCCTATTTAATGTATGGTTATCCTACACAAACAGTACAAGAAACTGTTGATAGTTTAGAGATGGTTAGACAATTATTTGAGTTAGGTATTATACAATCTGGATTTTGGCATCAATTTGCGTTAACAGCACATAGTCCTATTGGGTTAAATCCATCAGATTATGGTGTTACACCAAACTACAAGTCTATTACATTTGCAAATAATGATATTGATTTTACGGACAAAACTGGCATTGACCATAACCAATTTAGCTTCGGTTTAAAAAAATCGTTATTTAATTTTATGCATGGTATTGGTTTTGACATGGACTTACAAGAATGGTTTGATTTTGACATTCCGCAAAGTACAATTACACCTTATTACATCGAGGATTGCTTAAACACACCAGCTAGCTTAACAACTAAGCCAACTGCCAAAATAGTGTGGTTAGGTCATTTACCTTTAGTTAGAGAATACACAAAAACTAAAAAAGGATTTGTAAATGAATTGCTGGAGCTAACGTTTCATGATAAAACGGATCGACTTCAAATTACAGTCAATAAGCCTGAAGGCGAATGGTTGCTAGATACGCTTGAAACCTTAAAACCAACCACAGGACAAGCGCTTTCATTTTCAGCATTAAAAAAAGATTTTGAGTCCCAATTTGAAGATTTTGAACTCTTTTGGTTTTCTAAACAGATGCAAAAATTAAAGGACTTTGGATTGCTTCAATTATAATTAACACAAGATTAATCTAGCCAATTCACATTAAAAACTACCTTTGCTTAAATGCAAAACAAGCTAAAGACACAGTTAAAAACAATCGAATTGTTCCTTAAAGGCTCAAGCTTTTACAGAGGCGTTGTGCTTACCATTGCTGCTGTATTACCTTTAGTGATCTTTAGTGCTATAGACTTATTTGTCTATGCACCTTCCATAGCTGTTGGTGCTTTTTTGAATGCGCCAAGTGATGTTCCTGGTAGTTTAAGACGTAAAATTAATGGGATACTAATTAGTATAGTACTAACCATGTTAGTGACGTTTATTATTTTTATTACTAAACCTGTTTTTATCTTATTAATACTTGCTATTGCAGTGTTAAGCTTTGCAATTAGTTTAATATCTGTCTATGGATTTAGAGCCTCTTTAATATCGTTTTCTGGACTATTATCTATTGTTTTAGCTTTAGCCATTAGTAAACCAGATCCTGCAGCTATTTTTTTACATGTTGGCTTAATGGGTCTTGGAGGTTTATGGTATTTATTTGTGTCACTGTTTTCTAAATGGATTGCACCTAAAAAAGATGACGACCAATTACTATCAGACACCTTAGCTTTAACTGGTCAGTATTTAAAAATTAGAGGTAAACTTTTAACTAAATCCAATAAACGAGAAAAATATGCTAAAAAAGCACTTATCCTACAAACACAAATAAGTGAAAAGCATGAAACTTTAAGAGAACTACTATTGGAAGGCCGAAAACGTTCTGGACGCTCCTACTCTAATGAGAGACGCCTTTTAATTTTTATATCGCTTGTTGATATTTTTGAATTAGCATTAGCAAATACCTTAGATTATTCTAAAATAGATACGTTATTTGGTCTTCAAAAATCATACTTAACACCTTTTAAAGATTTAAATAAAGCACTAGGAAATCTCCTTATTACTTTATCAGAACTTTTAATTAAAAAAGAAACACTTCCTGACTTTGATTCCATTTCTAAAATAACAGATAAAACCAATAGTGCTATTGAAGATTATGTAACAGAAATCACCTTACCAAAAGCTAGAGAAGGTGCTATAACACTAAGAAATCTTCAAGACTACCAAAAACAATTATTGCAAGAAGTTAAAGCAATTAGACGCGTTTTAAGTAAAGTTAAAGACAACACTAAAGCGTCTTTGAAAACACAGGATTCTAAACAGTTTTTAACCTCTCAGGATTATAGACTAAACATTTTATGGCAACATTTTAGCTTAAAATCACCCATGTTACGACATGCGTTTAGGGTGAGTTTAGCTATGGTATTTGGTTTTTTATTAGGAAGTCTTTTTGATTTAAAAAACGCCTATTGGATTGTATTAACCATTGTGGTTATTATGAGACCTAATTATGGTTTAACTAAAGAGCGCTCTAAAAACCGAATTATAGGGACTATTATTGGAGCAATTATAGCAACAACTGTTGTATTAATTACTCAAAACACCATAGTATATATGGTATTAGCTGTAATATCATTAACCTTTGCATTTTCGCTAATCCAACAAAGTTATAAAGCTGGAGCTGCATTTATTACACTTAATATTGTTTTTGTATATGCTTTAATTGATCCAAATGCATTTGATGTCATCCAATACAGAGTTATTGATACTGTGATTGGAGCAACCATTGCTGTTTTGGCTAATTACCTATTGTTTCCAAGTTGGGAATATAAAAATTTAGATGCAGTTATAGTTAATGCCATTACATCTAACAGTAATTATTTAAAGGCTACTAAACAGTTATACCATAATAAAGAAGCTAAAAACTTGGATTATAAAATTTCTAGAAAAGAAGCCTTTCTAGCTATGAGTAATCTAAACGCAGCCTTTCAAAGATTAACGCAAGATCCAAAATCTAAACAAAAAGAGTCGGTTTTAATTTACGATATCGTTACTTTAAATCATACCATATTATCTGCTGTAGCGTCTATTGGTAGTTATATTTTAAATCATAAAACAACATCTGCTTCAGAAGAATTTGATACCATTATCGATGGTATTACAGACACTTTAAAACATGTGATTTTAAAATTAGAACAAGATAAAACCATTCCTTTTACAGAAGTAGATGATGTAAATAAAGCACATCAAACGTTACAAAACAAATATGCTAATCTTTCTGAAAAACGAGATATAGACATACAAGCAGGTCAGACTGAGATTGATACTAACACCTTATTAGATCTTCAAGAAGCGCATTTAATAAGTAACCAATTACTATGGTTAAAATCGTTATCTGCTAATTTAATAAATGCAACGTCTAAATATAAATCTGTTTTTAATTAACTTGCTTAAGCAATTTAAAACTATGCATTGAAAACGACTGTATCTGACCAAATACGTTTTATTAAGCAAGCCTTTAAACCACACTTCGGGATTTTAGGTATTGGTTTTGCTATAATTTTATTTGGTGTTTTTTTTGCTTTTATAGGCTTTAAAGTTGAAAATGGCTTAGGATTTATACTATTTGGAGGCCTTTTTATTGTGCTTAGCTTAGCCTTTATGCTATATACTTTACCTTCTAGTTTTATGTATTATTATGAGCAAGCCGAAATAAAAAAATACGGTAGCTATACAACTGCTAAAGTTATAAATAAGCGTGTGGATGATTATTCGCATAGTAACTCCACGTTTAATGGAGGATCAAAAAAAACTATTGAAACCTACTTGTACGTTATCGCGTTTGAATTTACTTATAACAATACCATTTATAATAGCGAATGTTTTTTTGAGCATAAATCCACTTTTGATGCTATTACAATGCACTCAACATTACCTATTAAGTTTTTAAAAACTAAACCTCAAAATGTTACTTTACGTCGCAAAAAGCTAGCTGATCAATTAGGTATTACTGCTAAAATGTGTCAATAATCAACCATCTACAATTTTGCTTCCTCTGTAAAAGACATGGTTTACTCACCCAAAAGGAGGATTAACTAAGTGTCGGTTTTATTACTTCTATTGTTACCATAGGTTTGTTATGTAATAATGTATTAAACCTATATATCATGAAAAATCAAATAAATTTAAACATCACGACGCCTTGCAATCAAAATTATAATCAGTTTACGCCTACACCTCAAGGTGGTTTTTGTAACGCTTGCACAAAAGAGGTTATCGATTTTACTAAAATGACTACTGAAGACATCGGTCTTTACTTTAACACTAAACAAACCACTAACGTCTGCGGAAGATTTAAAAACACACAGCTAACAACACTTCCTGTTAAAGCTAAAAAAAGTAAACTTAGTTTTATAAGTGCAATTGGATTAGCTTGTTTAGCCCTATTCGCTTTAACAACTGCAAAAGCACAAGACAATCTATCTAGAGTCAAGACATCTAAAATAAAAATCAATCAAAATCAAGCTAATATTACTGTAAAAGGAACTGTTTATGACAACGATGGTTTACCACTTCCAAGCGCAAACGTTGTTTTGCAAGGCACAATTGTAGGTGTTACAACAGATTTTGATGGACAGTTTATTTTTCCTCAAAAGTTAAAAGAAGGTGATATTTTAGTGTTTAGCTATGTTGGTTATGAGTCTAAAAAGATGGTTATTCAAAATCCAGATAGCATGTCTAACGTACTTTTAAATGTAAGCTTAAGTAACGATTCATATATTATGATGGGTAAAGTTGCTGTCAAATCGGTTTATTCGTCTAAAAAATAAAGTGTTTTAAAATGAAAAAAATAAGCCTACTTTTTTGTTTTTTGCTTTGCACGATAGTAACAGCTCAAATTACCGATTTTGATGACATCAATTTTACCAAAGCTGATAATATTGCTAAACGTCATAGCAACTTAGATTTAAAAAACCTTCCCTTACTTGCTCATAATTTGACTTTTAATTTACCTACTGAAGCAGAAAAATTTAGAGCAATATACACTTGGGTTTGCAGTAATATTAAAGGTGATTTAGTACAAGATAGTAAGGTTAGTAAAAACAGAAAAAAATTTAAAAACGATAGTATTGGCTATGTAAATTGGAATAATTCTTATAAAAATAAAGCCATAAAAAAACTATTAAAGCAAAATAAAACCATGTGTACAGGTTATGCCTATTTAATTAAAGAGTTATGCTTTTTGGCTAATATAGAATGTAAAATAATTAATGGTTATGGACGTTCCACAACCACTAATGTAGATACCTTACAGTTAGTTAACCATTCTTGGAATGCAGTTAAGTTAAACGACAAATGGTATTTATGCGATGCTACTTGGTCTAGTGGTTATTTTATAAATGATGTCTTTATAAAAGACTATAATTTAGGCTACTTTTTAACTGAACCCATTCTATTTGCCAAAAACCATTATCCAATTAACAAAAAATGGTTACTGGATAGTACTTTAATATCAAATGATTATCAAGCATCTCCAATGGTTTATGGTAAAACGTTTACACATCAAATCACTCCTATTTACCCTTCAAATTTAAATACAACCATAAAAAGAAACGACGTTATAAATTTTAGGTTTAAAATTCCAGATGATATTAATATCAAGGATGTCACATTAATAGAATATTCTGGTTTTAATGAAATTACTCGTGATTTAGAATACACAAAACAAGATAATGGTCAGATAACATTAGCTAGTACATTTAAAAATGAAGGCATTTTTGATGTGCACTTAAAATTTAAAAATGATATTATCTCCTCCTACACTATTCAAGTCCTAGAAAAGTAAAGACTCACGGTTGTGTAAAAAAATATTAAGCCTTATTAAATGCTTGGAAAAAACTACCTTTGTAGCAAATCTTAATTCATGTCATTTAAAGACTTACAACTAAATAGACCTATTTTACGCGCAATTGCCGAAAAAGGATACGACAACCCAACGTTGGTACAAGAAAAAACAATTCCTGTAGTACTTAACAAAAAAGATGTTATTGTCTCTGCCCAAACTGGTACAGGAAAAACAGCTGCTTTTGCATTACCTATTTTACAGTTATTATTTGACAAACAAGACGCACCTAAAAAAGGAAGAAAAATTAAAGCATTAATTGTTAGTCCAACACGTGAACTAGCAATACAAATTGCAGAGAATTTTGAAGCCTATGCGACTTACACTACCTTAAAAAGCGCAGTAATATTTGGTGGAGCGTCTATCGATCCACAAAAAGAAATACTTCGTGATGGTGTTGATATTTTAATTGCAACGCCAGGACGTTTATTGGATTTACATAAGCAAGATGTTATTAATCTGGACTATGTCCAAACTTTGGTATTAGATGAAGCAGATTTAATGCTAGACATGGGTTTTATTGATGATGTCAAAAAAATTGAAAGGTTATGTCCTAAGACTAAACAAACCCTATTATTTTCGGCAACGATACCTTATAAAGTAGAACAATTAGCAAGTACAATATTAAACGAGCCACAACGTATAGAGGTTGCTCAAAACAGTTCGACATCTAAAAATGTCAATCAATTACTATATTTTGTTCCTAAAAAAGACAAAATAGAATTAGGTTTACATTTACTACGAAACACTATTAAGGGTAACATCATTATTTTTAGACGTACTAAATATGGTGTAGATAAACTAGAAAAAACGCTGCTTAAAAACGGTTATAAAGTGGACAGTATCCATGGTGACAAAAGTCAAACTGCAAGACAGGAAGCTTTAAATAAATTTAAGAAAAAAGAAGTCAATATATTAATTGCAACAGATGTTGCTGCGCGTGGTATTGATATTGATAATTTAGATGCAGTAGTCAATTTTGACCTTCCTAACGTCCCAGAAACTTATGTCCACAGAATTGGTCGTACTGCTCGTGCTGGACAAACTGGTATGGCATACTCACTTTGTAGTGCAGACGAGAAACCTTACCTACTAGAGATACAAAAACTGATTCATTTACAATTAGATGTTATAGATGAGCATCCTTATCCACTAGATCCAAAAGCAAAACCAATCATTCATAAATCTGCAAAAAAAGGGAGCAAACATAAAAAAGGACGTAAAAGTGAAGCGTCTAAAAAGAAGAAAAAACGTTGGTATTAATCATTATTAAATAGACTGTATGCACTCTAGATATTTCATTATTTTACTTTCATTACTATTTACAATTAATAGTTTTAGTCAAACTACAATTATTGATAGTATTACAAAAAATGGCGTCTCGTTTGCAACAGTTTCATTTGGAAATGGAAATGGAATATTTGCTGATGACGATGGTAAATTTTTCTTCACTAAAAAGCTATATTCAAATATCGATTCGCTTTTCGTTTCAGCATTAGGTTATAAAGATGTCAAACTTGCTTCAAAAACGCTAAAAGACACCCTTTATTTAACACCACAATCTGATCTTTTAGACGAGGTTATCGTTACTGCTAAACCTTCAGGAAAACACAAAGAAGTTACATTAAAGCCAACAGCACATGACGACTATTATAAATGTTGGTTACCTACTATTGAAAGTGAAATTGCTGTATTTTTCCCTAACACAGACAACAAGCCAAAGCATGTCACTAAAGTGTTAATTCCTATTAAAACCGAAGCTAAAGATTGGGACAAAAGAGGTAAAAGTAATAAAGCAAAACGTCCTTTTTCAACGTTATTTAGAGTACAGTTTTACGAGAACAATAATGGACAACCTGGAGATGTTTTAACCTACGAAAAAGTAATATTTATTGCTACGCAAGACACCAAACCTGTTTTTGAATTTGATGTGTCTGGATTTGATATTTTTATTCCAAAAGATGGTATTTACATTTCCATACAAGTTTTAGGCTTTACAGACAAAAACGGAAAATTACTTCCAAATAAAAAATATCAAGAAGTTAAAACTAGACGTGGTATTGTAAAAGTATCGACAACGTTTAGACCATTATTACCTTTTACAGACCAAATTTCTGAAAAAACTACCTTTGTAAAACGTGTTTTTCAAAACAATGGACAATGGGTTCTTTTTGATAAAAAAAACATCGATAACTCAAATCTTTTAAACGCTGGTTTAAACAATTATGGTATGGGTTTAAAAATGGAAGTTTATAAAGAACAATAGCCTTTTTACTGCAATATTTTCATCTTACAAAAAGCTTATTCAGTTTTAATCAAAATTAGACTAATGTGTGTTGTCCATTCATAATTTTGTAGTATTTTTAGTATTCATTCTATTTTAAATGAAGGAGAGCAATCTATGACAGAAATCGATATTGAAAAAGAAAATGCAGACATTGCAAAAGCCTATAAGCAACTTTTAAAAGTTAGCTATCGCACATTGTCTACAGAGGACAAAAAACTAATCCGAAAAGCATTTGATGTCGCTGTTGAAGCACATCGTCCACAACGCAGAAAAAGCGGAGAAGCCTACATCTTCCATCCTATTGCTGTTGCCAAAATTGTTGCCCAACAAATTGGTCTAGATGCAACATCTATTGCTGCTGCATTACTGCATGATGTAGTTGAGGATAACGAAAACTACAGTGTTAAAGATATTGAAGATTTATTTGGATCTACAGTAGCCAAAATTGTAGATGGTTTGACAAAAATTTCGTCTTTAAGCAAAGAAAAAGACATGGACGTGTCTTTACAAGCCGAAAATTTTAGAAAAATGCTACTGACTTTAAATGACGACGTTAGAGTTATCATTATAAAAATAGCAGACCGTTTGCACAACATGCAAACCATGGACAGTATGCGTCCTGACAAACAAGAAAAAATAGCATCCGAAACCCTGTACATTTATGCTCCTTTAGCGCATAGAATTGGATTATATAATATTAAAACAGAATTAGAAGACTTAGGATTAAAATACACAGCACCTGACACCTACAACAAAATTCTTAATAAAATTAAAGAAAGTAAGGAAGAACAAGATGCTTATATAACCGAATTTAATGATGTTATAAAAAAATCCTTAGACAAAGAAGGCTTAAACTACACTATAAAAGGACGACCTAAATCCATATTTTCTATTAAACGCAAAATGGACAAACAAGGCGTTACATTTGATGAGGTTTACGACAAATTTGCTGTTCGAATTATATACAAAAGTGATCGTGAAAACGAAAAATTTCTAGCCTGGAAAATTTACTCCATTGTAACCGACCATTTTAGACCTAACCCAACCCGATTACGTGATTGGATATCCTCTCCAAAATCTACTGGTTATGAAGCCTTACACATTACTGTAATGGGACCAAAAGGACGATGGGTAGAAGTACAAGTACGTAGTGAGCGTATGAATGAAATAGCCGAAAAAGGTTATGCAGCACACTACAAATATAAAAATGCCGAAGACAAAGAGGATAATTTAGACATGTGGATTAATCGTTTGCAGGAAGCCTTAGAAAATGCCTCTACCAATGCAGTCGATTTTGTAGAGCAGTTTAAACTTAACCTGTATTCTAAAGAAATTTTTGTTTTTACACCCAAAGGAGAATTAAAATCTTTACCAAAAGGCGCAACACCTTTAGACTTTGCGTTTAGTATCCATACAGAAGTTGGCAAAAAAACTAGAGGCGCCAAAGTAAACGGAAAATTGGTGCCTTTAAGTCACGAATTAAGTAGTGGTGATCAAGTAGATATTATCACTTCAGAAAACGCAAAACCTAATCCTAACTGGCTAGATTATGCCACCACTGCAAGAGCTAGAGGTAAAATTAAATCGCTATTAAAAGAAGACACTAAAATAATAGCAGAAGAAGGAAAAGAAATTTTAAGACGAAAACTAAAACAACTTAAAATTACGCTTAATGAAAAATCGGTTAACGAAATGGTTAGCTATTTTCATTTAAAAACTAGTTTAGACTTATTTTATCGTGTCGGTACAGGTAATATTGACAACACGATGCTTAAAGAGTATGCAGCTTCGCGTAGTAATGCTTTAGTAAGTTTCTTTAAAAATAAAATTACCAGAAAACAAACTATATCTCCAGAAGAAGTTAATAAAGATGAGATTACTAATAAATATGACCTATTAGTCTTTGGTAAAGAAGAAGAGAAACTAGATTACAAATTAGCTAATTGTTGTAATCCAATTCCTGGAGACGCAGTATTTGGCTTTATTACCATAAACGATGGTATTAAAGTGCATAAAAAAAATTGCCCAAATGCAATAAGTTTACAATCTAATTACGCCTATCGTATCATTCAGGCAAGATGGATAGACTCGTCACAACAAGAGTTTGCTGCACAGATTATTTTATCTGGAATAGACAATTTAGGACTGGTTAATCACATTACTAAAGTCATCTCATCCAACATGCACGTCAACATGAATAGTATTAGTTTTCAGAGTGATGACGGTATCTTTAAAGGAAAAATAAATGTTATTGTACGTAACAAATCCATGCTTAAAAAGTTAATGGATAATCTTAAAAAACTTAACGGTATAGACAAGGTAACTCGGGTTTAAATTAATGTTGTTAATAACTGTCTAATAATACTTAAAGTAAAGTCTAAGTTTTATGATTGCAACCTCAAAAAAAGATGTAAATTTGCTTGGTATTTATGAGCGCAAAAACAGATATAAAAAATCAAGAGATTGTAAAAAACGTATTCACTTCTTTTTTAGAAGCGAATGGTCATAGAAAAACACCAGAACGTTACGCTATACTTCAAGAAATCTATTCTAACGATGAACATTTTGATATAGAATCCCTATATCTAAACATGAAAAACAAGAAGTATCGTGTAAGTCGTGCTACGTTGTACAATACTATCGAGCTGCTTCTAGATTGCGGCTTAGTTAGAAAACACCAGTTTGGTAAAAATCAAGCACATTACGAAAAATCTTATTTTGATAAACAACATGACCATGTTATTCTTCAAGATACAGGAGAAGTTATAGAATTTTGTGACCCAAGAATTCAGGCAATTAAAAAAACAATTGAAGAAGTCTTTGATATCGAAATCTCTAAGCACTCACTATATTTTTACGGAAATAGAAAAAAAAAATAATAACAACACAACTAATTAAAAATGGCAGTAGATTTACTACTTGGTTTACAATGGGGAGATGAAGGCAAAGGAAAAATTGTCGACGTTTTAACTTCAAATTACAATATCATAGCACGTTTTCAGGGTGGTCCAAATGCAGGACATACTTTGAAATTTGACGGAATAAAACACGTACTACGTACTATACCTTCAGGAATTTTTCATAAAGATGCTATGAATGTTATTGGAAATGGTGTAGTAGTTGATCCAGTTGTTTTTATTAAAGAATTAGAAGGTTTAGACCAATTTGATGTTGATTATAAAGCCAAACTAATTGTATCTAGAAAAGCACACTTAATTTTACCGACGCATCGTTTATTAGATGCAGCTAGTGAAGCCTCTAAAGGTAAAGCCAAAATTGGTTCTACTTTAAAAGGTATTGGTCCAACATACATGGATAAAACTGGTAGAAACGGTATTAGAGTTGGTGATCTAGAACTAGATAGCTGGAAAGAAAAATACAGAGCTTTAGCTAATAAGCACGAAGCTATGATTGCATTTTATAATGTAGACGTACAATACGATCTAGAAGAAATGGAAGTTGAGTTTTTTGAGTCTATTGAAAAACTTAAAGAATTACAATTTATAGATAGCGAAGCCTATTTACATCAATCCCTTAAAGATGGTAAAACTATTTTAGCAGAAGGTGCTCAAGGATCGCTTTTAGATATCGATTTTGGTACCTATCCATTTGTAACTTCAAGTAATACAACTGCAGCAGGAGCTTGTACTGGTTTAGGTATTGCACCAAACCAAATTAAAGAAGTCTTTGGTATTTTTAAAGCCTATACAACACGTGTAGGTTCCGGACCTTTTCCAACAGAGTTGTTTGATAAAGATGGAGAAGAAATGGCTAGAGTTGGCCAAGAGTTTGGAGCAGTAACAGGTCGTGCTAGACGCTGTGGATGGTTAGACTTAGTGGCTTTAAAATACACTTGTCGCGTTAATGGTGTTACACAATTAATGATGATGAAAAGTGATGTTTTATCTGGTTTTGAAACTTTAAAGGTAGCAACTGCTTATAAATATAAAGGAGAAACTATTAAACATTTACCGTTTAACATAGAACCGGAAAATGTAGAACCTATTTATACCGAGTTTAAAGGTTGGAGCGAAGACTTAACTAAAATGAGTGAAGCTTCTCAATTACCAAAAGAACTTAATGATTATATCGCATTTTTAGAAAAAGAATTAGAAATTCCTATTAAAATAGTATCTGTTGGACCAGACAGAAAACAGACTATTTTTATGTAATTAAATCATAAAACATAATGCCTAAAACCTCATAAATTTTAAAATTTATGAGGTTTTTTATTTAAATTTAAATAATACTTTCACCGAATGAACTTAGAAAATTTAAACATTAACATCTTCAATATACTTATAATTTCGGGTGTAATTCATGGTATTATTTTTAGTTTCATTCTATTTCTTCAAAAAAAACAAATTTTAAAACATACTTATTTTTTAGCGCTAACAGTTTTATTTTTATCTCTTAGCAATCTACAATATTGGTTAATTGACACCTTAATAGTTAATTCTAAAATTACTTTATTATTAACAACTATTCCTTGGCAATGGTTAATAATGCCAGTATTTTATTTATATGTATTTAATTTTGTAAAACAGAAAAAAGCGAAAACAAAACTAAAATTACTATTAGTACTACCCTTTCTAATTGTTTTTTCCTTAAACTTGATATTACAAATTAATTTTAACACAAACGTTTCTCAAAAAATTTCAATTCATGCAATAACAAATCAAATATTCAATTTTTTATCTATTATTTACAATGTGATCATTATAATTTTCACTTTAAAAATGATTAAATCTTATGAAAAAAGTAACATTATTGTAAAATCAAAAGTCTATCCAGAAACATTGTGGTTAAAGCGACTTCTAAATATTGGATTACTAATTTGTTCAGTTTGGCTTATAACTATAATATTCTCAATATTAAATGAAAATTATAAAAATCAAATCTTCTACCCTATGTGGATTTGTATATCATTCCTAATCTACTGGATTGGATATATAGGTTTAGCTAAATCAAAATTATTAATAGAACGGAAAAAATTAAAAGCGAATAAGAAAAGGGAAACTAAAATTAAAAAATCAATTAATAGTAATAGTACATTTAATAAAATTGAAACTAAAATTATAACTGAACAACTTTATCTAAATCCAAACTTGAATTTAAGCTTACTATCTAACTTATTAGGTTTAAGCGAAGGTTATATTTCTCAACAAATAAACACAAATTCTGAAATCAATTTTAATGATTATATAAATAAGCTTAGGATAAATAACGCTAAAGAAACCCTTACTAATAAAGACTTTAATAATTATACTATTGAATCTATAGGTTTAGAGTCTGGTTTCAATTCTAAATCAAGCTTTTACGCTGCTTTCAAAAAATTTACCAATCAAACACCTGTTCAGTATAAAAAAGATGTCCGAAATCTTTAACTTAATTAATATTTTAAACATTAAAGTATAAAATAGTGCATAGTATTGTGTAATAAAACATAAAAACCATGAAACTCAAATATTTTATAATTAGTGTATTTTTAATTAACATCAGCTACTCACAATCTAATAAATCTAAAGATTGGACAAACGATGAAACTGCTTATTACAATACTTTCGAAAATTTAGCGAGATACTCATACAAAAAAGACATAGATAGTATTTCAAAAGACACTCTTATTGAAAAGTATATTTACTTTGATTATGTTTTAAAAGATACTGTACAAGAAAGAAAACAAAAGAGAATAAAAAAACTTATACCTCTTTTTAGTTATTTTAAAAAAACACTTGATAGTCTGGGTGCAGATAATATTGACGCAAAACCTATACGCTTTTATAAAAACCATAAAATTTATGAGCCTTTTGATGAAGATAAAACTCAATTAAAAACGGTTGGAGGCAAAAAAATGTATACAGAAGATGTTAATGTATTTGCTTACTTCAGGAAGGAAGATCCAGAAAACCCATTAGGGACATTGTTATTTGAACCCACAACACATAAACTATTATCATGGGTTTTAATAAATCAAGGTGGTTATAGATATTTTTTACTTTTCAATATCTTATAATAAAATGTTTAATCAATTATCAAAACTCATAGGTTTTAAAAATCTGTGAGTTTTTTACAAATTAATCAACTCTCATCTTAAATAATTCCTAACAAACAATACTAAATACTTTAAATCGTTATTTTTGTGCCAAACCATGACATCTTGAAAATTAATAAACACATATATTTTTTATTCTTAATGCTTACAATGCAGTTAGGAATAGCACAACAAAAAACCATAGAGATTAAAGACTCTGGTGCTTTTGGTGATATTGACGAAGAAAACTTTCCAGGAGCAAGTATCCTAACCCGAAGTGATCAAGGTCAAGTCCATATTTACCATGATGGTATTGATATGTTTTGCGACAAAGCCATATTTTATGGTAAAGAAGATTTTGTTGAAGCCTACGGAAATGTAAACATGAAGCAAGGTGACACCATAAACTTAACGTCAAAATACGTGGAGTATTCTGGTAAAACACAATTAGCATTTGCAAGTGGTGATGTGGTATTGACAGATCCTCAATCTACTATAACATCTGACACGCTATACTTTAACAGAGCAAAACAAGAATCTTATTATAAATCTGGAGGGAAAGTTGTAAGGGACTCATCTGGGACGATTACAAGTCGTATTGGTCGTTATTATATGAATGACAAAAAATACCGTTTTGTAGATAGCGTCAAACTTGTCAATCCAGATTACGAGCTTAACACAAAAACCCTGGATTACTATTCTGATAATGGTCATGCCTACATGTATGGTCCTTCAACAATAGTTGGTGATAGTAGCAAAATTTACAGCGAACGTGGTTTTTACGACACCACAAACGACACTGGCTATTTTGTCCGAAACTCAAGAATAGACTACGATAATCGTGTTATTGTTGGTGATAGTTTACATTTTGACAGAAGACTAAATTTTGCGTCAGCAACTAATAATATAATCGTTACAGACACTATTAATAGTAGTATCATTAAAGGACATTATGCAGAAGTTTATCGTGCTAAAGACTCTGTGTTTATTACCAAACGCGCTTTAGCAATAACTATCCAAGAAAAAGATAGTATATACATGCATGCAGACACTTTGATGGTTACAGGTAAACCAGAACATCGTATTACTAGAGGCTATTACAATGGTAAGGTATATAAATCAGATATAAGTGCAAAAGCAGATTCGATTCACGCAGACCATAAAACAGGACTAACACAATTAATCAATTTAAAACGATTAAATAAAGGTGATGCGTTTTCGGCTGCAAGAAAACCAATACTCTGGAATCTGGACAATCAAATGACAGGTGATACGATTCATTTAAAATCAAATCCCAAAACCGAAAAATTAGATTCACTCATCGTTTTTTATAATGCTTTTTTAATTAGTAAGGACACGATTAGTAAAGACTCATACAATCAAATTTCTGGTAAACGCTTAATTGGAATGTTTGATGATGATAATCAAATCAAACAAGTAGATATACTTAAAAATGCAGAATCTATTAACTTTAGTAGAAATGATAAGCAAGAGTTAATTGGAATAGAAAAATCAAAATCTGCAGATATTATTATCTATTTTGAAGAAAAAGAAGTTGTTGAGCTTAGAAAACTTTTACAATTTGAAGGCAAGCTTTACACAGAAGAAGATTTACCATTAAACGCTAGAAAACTTAGAGGTTTTGATTGGCGAGATGATGAACGTCCAAAATCTGTTGAAGATTTATTTAAAGACGATCCACCTTTTACACTACCTGTAATTAAAGGACTAGAAGCCTATGAAGAAGGTGAAGAGTTTTTTGGAGAGGCTTTAATTGGACGTGTTAAAAAAGCAGACGACGAAGCTGAAAAGAAAAATTTAAATAAAAAAGACGAAGCTCCTAAAGCCTCTAGGAATGTTCCTAAAAAATTTCTAAATACAAATACTAATACTCCTGCTTTACAAAAAGCAACTTCAAAAAAACAAACAGTTAATCAAAAAGTACAATCTAAGACTGATCAGGATTAGGAGTTATGAAGGATAGATTTTTTAAACACCAAGCACAAACGTCTCCATATCCTTTAGCTCTAGAAATATCACATGCTAAAGGAAGCTATATTTACGACACCAATAACAAAGCCTATTTAGACTTTGTTGCAGGTGTATCTGCATGTACATTAGGACATAGCCACCCAAAAGTAGTTAATGCCATTAAACAACAAGCAGACAAATATTTGCATGTTATGGTTTATGGAGAATACGTCCAAAAGCCAACAGTAGACTTATGTAAATTTATAGCAGATCACTTACCAGAACCTTTAACATCTACGTATTTAGTTAATTCTGGTACGGAAGCTATTGAAGGTGCTATAAAATTAGCACGACGTGTTACTGGACGCAGTCAGATTATTGCAGCCCATAACGCCTATCATGGTAATACCTTAGGATCTTTAAGTTTAATGGACTTTGAAGAGCGAAAAGCACCTTTTAGACCATTACTGCCAGATATTAGTCACATTACGTTTAATTACCAACCACATTTTAAACATATCACTACAAAAACTGCTGCAGTAATAGTAGAAACCATTCAAGGTGGAGCTGGTTTTATAGAGCCTACTAACGATTATTTAGCCAAATTAAAAGCAAAATGTCAGGACGTTGGAGCGCTATTAATTTTAGACGAAATACAACCAGGAATTGGCAGAACAGGAAAGTTATTTGGTTTTCAAAATTATAATGTTGTTCCAGACATAGTCGTTACCGGAAAAGGATTAGCTGGCGGATTACCAATTGGCGCATTTACAGCGTCTAAGGCGCATATGGATGCCTTTCAGGATGGACCAAAGCTAAGTCATATTACAACTTTTGGTGGTAACCCATTAATTGCAGCTTCGGCTTTAGCCACATTACAAGAAGTTACAAATAGTGACTTAATGTCACAAGCTTTAGAAAAAGAACAATTAATCAGGCAACACTTAAAACATCCTTTAATTACCGAAATTAGAGGTCGTGGTTTAATGTTAGCAGCAATAACTACTGCAGCAAACATCACTGACCAAGTAGTACTACAAGCGAAAAATCAAGGATTAATACTCTTTTGGTTGCTGTTTGAGCCTAAAGCAATACGTATAACACCACCTTTAACCATCAGTAATGAAGAAATTAGTAAAGGGTGTGGCATTATTATTGACTTATTAAATAAAATAACGGACTCTAATTAAAGAGTAAGTCTCTTTCAATCAATCAAAAACACATTAAAACCCGTAATTGTTGATTACTTTGTTAAAAACAAAAGTGGCAAATGCCATTTAAAAAGTAATAGAACAGTACATTTATTACAATAGAAACACCTAAACAGTGCCTATGGAGTTTAGTCAAGAAGAACCAAATAAAGTATCGCTTAGCAGATTTGAATCGATGTTAAAAACAAACAATGTGTTGTTTTTTGACTCGGACGAATTTGAAAATATAATACACCATTACCTTAACCAAGGTAAAGTATCTTTAGCAAAAAAAGCTATTAAGTTAGGCTTAGAGCAACATCCTACATCTACTAATCTTAAATTATTTAAGGTAGAAATTTATGTGTTTGAAAATAAGCTAAAAGAAGCGAATCAGTTACTAGATGCCTTGTATGTATTAGAGCCATCAAACGAAGAAATATACATTCAAAAAGCTAATATATTATCTAAAGATGATAAGCATCAAGACGCTATTAAGGTTTTAAACATAGCTTTAGATTTAGCCGAAGAATCCTCAGAACTACATTCTTTAATAGGAATGGAATATCTATTTTTAGATAACTTTGAAGAAGCTAAACAGAGTTTTATGCGTTGTCTAGAGGATGACATGGATGACTATTCTGCTTTATACAACATTATGTATTGCTTCGATTTTTTAAATGAAAATGATGAAGCAATCACCTTTTTAAATAGTTATTTAGATAAAAACCCATATTGCGAAGTTGCTTGGCACCAATTAGGTAAGCAATACTTTACTATAAAACAATACGAAAAATCTTTAAGTGCTTTTGAATTTGCAATTATATCTGACGACACTTTTGTAGGTGCTTACATTGAAAAAGGTAGAGTCCTAGAAAAGTTAAAGCGTTATAACGAAGCAATCGAAAATTACGCAGTAACCCTAGAATTGGAAGACCCTACATCTTTTGCTTTATTAAGATTAGGACAATGTCATGAAAAACTAGGTCAGATAGATTTAGCAAAACAATATTATTATAAAACTGTAAAAGAAGATCCATTACTTGATAAGGGTTGGATAGCCATTACTAAGTTTTATAACAAACAAAAAAACTACCAAAAAGCACTATATTATATTAATAAAGCGATTAATATTAATGCAGACAATGCAGTATATTGGAAGTTATATGCACAAATAAACCACAGACTAAACTTTTTAGAAGAATCTGAACGTGGCTATAAGCGAGCATTAGAACTT
Organism: Olleya sp. UBA1516; assembly: GCF_002323495.1. Lineage (NCBI taxonomy): Bacteria > Pseudomonadati > Bacteroidota > Flavobacteriia > Flavobacteriales > Flavobacteriaceae > Olleya > Olleya sp. UBA1516. The sequence goes on along the minus strand of NZ_DCQO01000006.1, from coordinate 70,341 downwards.
GGAAATTATGAGTTAGCCTCTTGGTTACAAAGAGCAGATATTTTAATTCAATTAGGAGAACCTGAAGCTGCTAGCTTAAACTTAATTCAGGCAGCAGAATTTTACCCAGAAGATGCAGAAATTGAATTTAGACTAGCTGGTATTTACTATGGTTTATTAGAAACTGAAAAAGGAAGCTACCACTTAAAAAACGGATTAACTTTTGATGCAGAACTAATATTTATTATTGAAGAAATTTTTCCAATGGTCTACCAATCTACGACCTTTAAAAACGCGTTAAAAAAGTTACATAAATCATAACATAAAATGATTTTTGCATACCTTTGGTTACCAACAAAACTCAAATTATGCAAAGACGCTTAAAAGATTACCTTGTTATTAGTTTAAAAGGAATTGCTATGGGAGCAGCAGATGCAGTTCCTGGAGTATCAGGAGGTACCATTGCGTTTATCTCTGGGATTTACGAAGAGTTAATTACAACTATAAGTGGTGTTAACCTATCATTAGTAAAGACCTTAAAAAATGATGGTTTTTTTGCCTTTTGGAAACAACTAAACGGTAATTTTCTTTTAGCGCTTTTAACAGGTATTATTATCAGTTTTGTTTCGTTTATGAGACTAGCAAAATACCTAATCGAACAACACCCAGTTTTAATATGGTCGTTCTTTTTTGGTTTAATTATAGCTAGTATCTTTTTTGTTGGTAAACAAATTAATAAATGGTCTGCTAAAACCATTATAGCATTAATTATTGGTACTATAGCTGCATTTTACATTACTAGTTTACCATCTTTAGCTAGTAATACCAACTCCTATTTTTTATTTATTGCTGGAGCATTAGCGATTTGCGCTATGATTTTACCAGGTATTTCTGGTAGTTTTATATTAGTAATTTTAGGAGCATATAAAACATTAAGTGATGCTTTTCATGACTTTGATTTAAAAAAAATAGCACTATTTGCAACTGGAGCAATTGTTGGTTTACTTAGTTTTAGCCACGTATTAAAATGGCTATTCAAAAATTACCATAATACAACTCTAGCCATTCTAACCGGTTTTATTCTAGGTTCGTTAAATAAAGTTTGGCCTTATAAAAAAACCATTTCGGTAATGGATGACGCTTCAGGATCTGTAGTCGATTTTATTGGACTTTCAGACTACCAAACGTTAAGTGTGTTTCAAAAAAACAGCTTAGATTTTGATAGCTACAAAACCGTTTTAGAGCAAAGTGTACTGCCATCAACCTATTCTCAAATTAACGCTAATACAGACGCTCAATTAGTTTTAGCAATTGGATTGATGATTGCAGGTTTTTTAACTATTTTCATTCTTGAAAAAGTAGGTAATAAAGCAAGCTAAATGCAAAACACACGCACATTTAAAGATAAACTATTCTTAATCTTAAAAGGATTAGGCATGGGAGCAGCTAATAAAGTTCCTGGTGTATCTGGTGGTGTCGTGGCATTTGTTGCAGGTTTTTATGAAGAGTTTATACACTCCTTACAAAAGGTAAATGGCACTGCTTTTAAATTACTTTTGAAAGGACGCTTCAAAGCGTTTTATCATTATATAAATGGACGTTTTTTAAGTTTACTATTTTTTGGAATGATAGTAAGCTATTTTAGTATTTCAAAAATCCTAGACTACCTTATTACGCACTACCAACTCTATGTTTGGAGTGTCTTTTTCGGGATGATTATAGGTTCGATTTATTACATAAGTAAGGATTTTAAAGATTGGAAAACCACAACATATTTAGCTTTAATTATTGGTGCTGTTTTAGGAATAGGTATTAGTTTTCTAGATCCTGCTACAGAAAATGATAACCTGATATTTGTTTTTTTCTGCGGAATAATTAGTGTTTCAGGAATGACATTACCTGGCTTTTCAGGATCATTTATCTTAATATTATTAGGCAATTACGTCTTACTATTAGTGGACTCTGTGAATGCTTTATTTGATACTTTTTCTGAGGTACTAATTGGTGATTTTAGCTTTACTGCAAATATAGAACGTCTTAGGATGTTAAAAGTACTAGCAGTCTTTACATTAGGCTCTGTAGTTGGTTTGGTAACTTTTTCGCATGTATTAAATTACATTTTAAAACATTATAAAAATGTCACGTTAGCATCAATTATAGGTTTTATAGTAGGATCTTTAGGTGTTGTATGGCCATTTAAACATACCATATTTAAAACAAAATCTACAGGCGAATTTTTAGTAGATTCTAGAGGTCAAAAAATAATTGAAAATTACGAACGTTACTTACCTGAACTTAATACCGAAACTATAATCGCATTATGCTATACCATAGTAGGAATAGCAATCGTATTAGCATTAGAAATATATGGACAAAAAACAAAGGAATCACATGCGTAACTATGGATTAATTGGTAAAGATATCTCCTACTCTTTCTCTCAAAACTATTTTTCAATAAAATTTAAAGACGAAAATATTACTGATGCTAAATACCAAAATTTTGACATTCAAAATATTGAAAATTTTAAATCAAACATACTAACAACCAAAGGATTATCTGGTCTTAATGTTACCATCCCTTATAAAGAAAGTATTATTCCCTTTTTAGATTCATTAGATAAAAAAGCAAAAAAAATTGGTGCAGTAAATACTATTAAATTCACTAAAAAAGGACGTCTTAAAGGCTACAATACAGACATTTATGGTTTCAAAAAAAGTATCAAACCACACATAAAAAAACATCATAAAAAAGCTTTAATTTTAGGTACAGGTGGAGCCAGCAAAGCAATTGCTTATGTTTTAAAACAACTAAACATTCAATTTCATTTTGTATCAAGACAGCAGTCAAAAGCAGTTAGTTATACCTATGACACGTTAACGGAAGCTATTATTAATGACCATCAAATAATTATAAATTGCTCGCCTGTTGGGACGTTTCCTGATGTAAATGAAGCACCAAATATTCCATATGGTGGACTTTCTAAAAAACATGTTTTATTCGACTTAATTTATAATCCATCACAAACGGTTTTTTTAAAACATGGCAAAAACCATGGTGCTACTACTATAAATGGCTATGACATGTTAGTGTTTCAGGCAGAAAAATCTTGGAAAATCTGGAATAAAAATCTTTAAACTAAGAGTTAATCAACAAATTATTGGTAGTTTTTCAACTTGTCACTATCTTTAAAAGCTAAATACATAAATATCAACTAAAAACATTTTAAAAATGTCAGAGCTAGATAACCTGCAAAATGCAGATGGAACGAAAGAAAACACTGAAAACGTACAACCAGAAACACCACAAGAAGTAACTTCTAAAGTAGAAGATAACGATGATGTTTTAAATGAAATTGAAGATTCTAATGCAGAAGATGCTGAAGATGAAGGTAACGTTGACAGACACAACATTGAAGATAAAGATTACGAATCGCTTAATTTAGAGCAATTGGTTATCGAACTTGAGCGTTTGGTTAAAAACGAAAAAGTACAAGCTATTAAAAAACATGTAGATGCCATCAAAACAGAATTTGACAAGCAGTTTCATGAGCTTTTAGACGAGAAAAAAGAAGAGTTTTTAAGTAATGGTGGTAATGAAATTGACTTTAGATATCACACACCTATCCAACAAAGCTTTAAAGATAACTATAAAGATTATAGACAACGCTTAAGTGGTCACTACAAAAATATTGAACAAAACCACAAGCAAAATCTTACTAATCGATTAGACATCATAGAAGGTATTAAAGCATTAACAGAAGATGCTGAAGACTCTATGAACACTAAATACAAAAAGTTTAAAGAGTTACAAGACCAATGGAAAACTGCTGGTCCTATACCAAGAGATAAATATAACAACGCTTGGAATAGCTACCATTTTAATGTAGAACGTTTTTACGATCTACTACATTTAGACAGAGATTTGCGTGATAAAGATTTTGAACATAATTTAGAGCTTAAAACTAAAATTATCGAGCAAGCTGAAGCATTAGCTAATGATGAAAATACCAACAGAGCCTTTAGAGAACTTCAAAATTTACATAAGATTTGGAAAGAAGAACTTGGACCTGTAGCTAGAGAACATAGAGAACCAATTTGGGAACGCTTTAAAGAAGCAACTAAAAAAATTAACGCTAAGCGTCAAGATTACTTTAAAAATTTGGACACTGTTTATGAGCAAAACTTATTAAATAAACAGGCGATAATCACGCTTATTGAAGAAAAAGCAAGTGAAAAAATCACGAATCATAGTGGTTGGCAAAATAAAATTAAAGAAATTGAAGCCTTAAGAGAAGAGTTTTTTAAAGCAGGTAAAGTACCTGTTAAAGTTAACGAAGCAACTTGGGCTAAATTTAAAGAAGCTGTAAGAGGTTTTAATAGACGTAAAAACGAATTTTATAAAAGCTTAAAAAAAGACCAATACGATAATCTAGAGAAAAAACTAGAATTAATTAAAATTGCTGAAGACAATAAAGACAGTGAAGATTTTCAGGCAACAACACAGTTGATGAAAAAAATTCAAGGCGATTGGAAACGTATTGGACATGTCCCTAGAAAAGATAGTGATAAAATATGGAAGCAATTTAAAAGTGCTTGTAACCACTATTTTGATCGTATTAAAGAACAACGTAATGCAGCTAGTGCTGAAGAGGAAGAGGCTTTTACACAAAAAGAAGCCTTACTATCTGAAGTTAAAAACTTAACACTTTCTGGAGATCAAAAAACGGACTTAGCAACTATAAAAACACAAATTAATAGCTGGAAAACTTTAGGTCGTGTGCCACGTAATAAGAGACAAATAGAAAGCGACTTTAATGATACACTTGATGGATTATTTAAATCTTTGGACTTAAATAAAACGGAAGCCGAGTTGATAAAATTTGAAAACAAGTTAGATCAATTATCTTCTGGTGATGACAGTCGCGCTATTGACAATGAGCGTTTTTACATCCAGAAAAAAGTAGATGAAATTAAAGGTGAAATTATTCAACTTGAAAATAATTTACAATTTTTCTCAAATGTAAAATCAGATAATCCATTAGTTAAAGAAGTGCATAAAAACATTAAAAAGCATAAGGATGATTTACAATTATGGGATACAAAACTTAAAAAAATTAAAGGATTGTACAATTAATAAAATCTAACTAATTTTAAAATTAAAGTTGCTATAAATATTACACATGTAATAGATTTAGCAACTTTTTTTTGCTTTAGTTACACTTACAAAAACTAAATAGAGTTTTATAAATAATAACTTTGTACTTACTAAAGTATATGGTTTTAAATTAGTAAATTACTAATATGAAAATAAACCTATTATCCTGCGACGCAATTAGACCTGATAAAAAAGGAATTGCTAATTGTATCGAAGCTATTGCAATAGATATTAATGCAGCACAAGCCTTTCAATTTACAGAAATCTTATTAGAAGGAGATCCTATAGATTTTGATGTAGATGACAAAAACTCAGGATCTGCTTTAAGAGCCTTGCGCAAACTGGATATAGATTATCAAATATTAGATTAAAAACATTAGTAATAAAGTATACCAATTATGACCTACGGTATTAACGCTAAATCCTTTGCCAATAAGGACGCTTCAATCACTATAAAAGAGACTTCAATACAATTTGGTACTACACCACAATCTAACGATACACTTGCTAGTCCTGCTGATTTATTTTTAAGTGCTTTTGCTGCTTGTATTTTAAAAAATGTACAACGTTTTTCTGTTTTAATGAAATTTGAATACACTTCCGCAGACATTACAGTACAAGGCGTACGTCTAGACAAACCACCAAGAATGGATCAAATAGACTATCAATTAATAATAGAGACTACAGATAAAAATCTAAACGTGAACTTGCTGAAAAAAAATATTGAAAAATTTGGAACCATTTATAATACCGTTAAATTAAGCTGCGATATAAACGGAACCGTTACCACAAAAGCATAAATCCATTAACAGACAACAATTCTAAGATTAACTTTATGTAAACTAATACATAATTGAGATATAATTTATTTGAATGTTTAAATATTAATCGTAACATTGCAATGAATTAATTAATAATAGAATTAATTTAAATATCAAAAAATATATTAGCCATATAATACAAACTGTTTTTTAAAATCAACTTACAATGAAGTCTAATACACAGCCTATGCTATTTGAAGACATAGAAAAAACAATTAAGCAATTAAAACCTGATACCATTTCTGAATCACGAAAAGAAGTATTACAACCTTTGGCAGATTATATACAATCAAAGGTGAATAATAACCAAGACATCCGTATTAATTTTATTTGTACACATAATTCTAGACGCAGTCATTTATCACAAATTTGGGCACAAACAATAGCCAGCTACCTTGCTATTAAAAACGTATTTTGTTACTCTGGTGGTACGGAAGCAACAGCAGTTTACCCAATGGTTATCAAAACATTAAACCAATCTGGGTTTAAAATAAAGGCTCTATCAAACGATAAAAATCCAATTTATTCAATCAAATATTCTAATAACGAACATCCAATTATTGGTTTTTCAAAAACATTAGATGACGATTTTAATCCGCAATCACAATTTGCTGCAATTATGACTTGTAGTCAAGCAGATGGTGGTTGTCCATTTATTGCTGGTGCTGAGAAACGTATACCTATTACTTTTGAAGATCCAAAAGCATTTGATAACACACCTCAACAAGAAGAAAAATACAACGAAAGAAGTTTGCAAATAGCAACTGAAATGTTTTTTGTTTTCTCTCAAATAAAATCATAAAAATGGCTACAAAAAAATTAAGTTTTCTAGATAAAAATCTAACGCTATGGATATTTGTAGCAATGATAATTGGTGTTGGACTTGGGTATTTTATACCAACCTTTCCAGATATTATAAATTCCTTTAGTAGTGGATCTACAAATTACCCAATTGCAATTGGTTTAATTTTAATGATGTATCCACCATTAGCAAAAGTTAATTACGCTTTATTACCAAAGGTTTTTAGAAACACTAAAATATTATCAATTTCGCTTATTCTAAATTGGATTATTGGACCTGTTTTAATGTTTATTTTGGCTATTACGTTTTTAAAAGACTATCCAGAATATATGGTTGGGTTAATTTTAATTGGATTAGCACGTTGTATTGCAATGGTATTGGTTTGGAATGATCTTGCAGAAGGTAGTAGCGAGTATGGAGCAGGTTTAGTCGCTTTAAATAGTATTTTTCAAGTATTTGCTTATAGTTTTTACGCTTGGCTTTTTATAACCATATTACCTCCTTATTTTGGATTTGAAGGTGCCATCGTAGATATTTCAATAGGTACCATTGCAGAAAGTGTCGCTATATATTTAGGAATCCCTTTTCTTTTAGGGATTTTAAGTAGACAAATTTTAGTAAAATTAAAAGGTGAAGATTGGTATACTAATACATTTATACCAACAATATCTCCTATGACTTTAATTGCACTATTATTTACAATAGTCATTATGTTTTCGCTAAAAGGTGAGTTAATTGTACAAATACCAATGGATGTTTTAATTATTGCAGTACCATTACTTATCTATTTTTTACTAATGTTTATTATCGGATTTTTCTTTACAAAAGCTTCTGGTGCAGAATATGATAAAACCGCTTCTGTTGCTTTTACTGCTGCTGGTAATAATTTTGAACTAGCTATTGCTGTCGCTATTGCTGTTTTTGGACTTAATTCTGGACAAGCTTTTGCTGGTGTTATTGGTCCTTTAGTTGAAGTTCCTGCGCTGATTTTATTAGTGAGAGTCTCTTTCTGGCTACGAAAAAAATATTATGGACACGCTACTTTGTAAAAAGACGTATAACGCAGTAAATAAATAATTACTTAACAGATAATTACAAGTAATAAAATAAAAAAGCACAATCTAAAGATTGTGCTTTTTCTATATTATATAATACTACTTAAAACGATTACTTTTTAGGAATCTCCTTTAAAATATCTAATACAAACTTCCAGTATTTTTTAGCAGAAGATATTTGCGTGTATTAATCAACTATATCTTAACCTTTATTGTGATACTGTATTAATTGCAAATTTGACTTTGTCCTTTTTTTCAACTAACTTCGTTTAACTTCGAATATAATTCATTGAAACGGAATCGTATTCACTATACTTTGTGCAACATACACGAAGAACATTAAGTAACAAAATGTCTGAAAGAAAAATAACATTCGAATTTATTACTGTCAAGTCTAACAAAGAAAAGCAGGATAAGAATGAAAAAATAATTCACCATAAAAATTCTCGAAAGAATAGAGTGAAATTTAGAAAAGAAAAGTATGAAGAAAAAGAGCTTATTTGGACTTTAAAAAAAAAAAAAGGAGAAAGAGCAGCTGACGGAATGAATTGGCAATATCAATCATCAGCAGATAAATTAAATGACGAATTGACCGCAGAAAATATTGTCGGAATCATAAATTTGGGAATTGAATTTGACTTTGAATATATTCCACAAGAAAATGATTTTTTGGTTTTGAAATTTGAATACACCAATCCAGAATTAAAAAACAAAAGGAGACCATTCATTAATTATTATACTTCGTTTTTATATAATAATGGAAAATGGAACATTAACGAAGGTTTTGACCATATCCATTATGATTTTATAGAATTTAAAAGCGGAATTATAAAATACGCGCCACAACACCATATATAATTTATTGCTAGATCTAGCCTACTTACGAAAATCCTCGCGGATTTTCTATTAAGTTTTTATTTGCTAAATTAGGTGCTTAAAATACACAAAAAAACATATACACAAACGTTTAAACGAACTTGAATAAATCACATAAAAAAGCACAATCTTAGATTGTGCTTTTTCTATTTTATATAATACTACTTAATACGATTACTTTTTAGGAATTTCTTTTAAAATCTCTAATACAAAGTTCCAGTATTTTTTAGCAAACAATATTTACGTGTATTAATCTACTTTATCTCAGCCTTTACTCTGATAATGAATTAGTTGCAAATTTGACTTTATCATTTTTTTCAACTAACTTCGTTTAACTTCGAATATAATTCATTTAAACGAAATCATATTCGCTATACTTTGTGCTTCGTTATGACCAACCAATAACCAATGATAAAATTCTTTAGAAAAATTCGGCAAAATTTGCTTTCAGAAGGTAAAACTGGAAAGTATTTGAAATATGCTCTTGGTGAAATTATACTTGTTGTTATTGGAATTTTAATTGCGTTACAGATTAATAATTGGAATGAAAATAGAAAAAGCTCAAAAATTCGCAATAATTATTATAAGCAGGTTGTACAAGATTTAGCGAAGGACACTGTTTATATTAACAGAAGAATTATATATCTTGATTCTAGTCTTTCGAAATATAAAAAGTATTTAGAAAAATTACCTAAAGCTGAAAGTATCAATGATTTAATACCTCTTATTGGTACACTTGAGTGGGAATTTGGTTATTATACTTTCAATACAAACACAATAGAATCTTTAATATCTACGGGAGACATTAAATTAATGCCAGATGAAATTAGGAATGCTCTATTAAATTTGAGAACTACTCAAAACGAAATTATTAAAACTATATCTGGGAATAATGATGTTCATTTAAAGGACGGTCAAAAAGCGATTGGTCTTGGGCCTATAAATTATATTTTAAATATAAATCCCAAACTATTGAATCAATTAATTAGGGAGGAAGATATAATTTCAGCAATTAACATTATAAATGGGACTTTTCAATTAAGAGATTTTACAGATAAAAATTTATTAAAGGATATGCAATATTTACTAAAATCCACAAAAGAATTATCTGAATTAATCAACGAAGAGTTAAACAAATAACGAAAGCACAATAATGCATATATTTTATTGCTAGTTATAGCCTACTTACGAAAGTCCTCGCGGACTTTCTATTTATGTTTTATTTGCTAGCTTTAATGCTTAAAATACGCAACAAAACATATACACAAACGTTTAAACGAGCTTGAATAAATCACATAAAAAAGCACAATCTAAGATTGTGCTTTTTCTATTTTATATAATACTACTTAAAACGATTACTTTTTAGGAATTTCTTTTAAAATCTCCAATACAAAGTTCCAGTATTTTACGCAGAAGATATTTGCGTGTATTAATCAACTATATCTTAACCTTTATTCAGATACTGCATTAATTGCAAATTTGACTTTATCATTTTTTTCAACTAACTTCGTTTAACTTCGAATATAATTCATTGAAACGGAATCATATTCGCTATACTTTAGCTATAATGTTGAACAAACATCACGAATGAAAAGAATACTTACCATTTCAATCATAATGATAAACTTATTAAATCTATTTGGTTGCAAAGCCCAAAACGAAAACGACCCTTATTGGAAATTCGATAAAGCCGAACATTTCCGACCTGAACTAAATAAAGGCGAATTCTTCAAATTAAGCGGTTATGATTTTGGATGGTTTGTACTTGAACCAATCTCGAAATTTGTAAAGGACAAGGAGTTCGAAATTGAACGTGGAAAATCTTTATCATACGGACAGAAAGCACTTTACCATTGGTGGTATTTAGATGCCCAAGTGACAAATGGTGGATTTGTTCAATTCTACTACAATGGTTATGGACCTTATATTCCAACAATAATTAAGGGATTGGAACATATTGGAGATACTGAAATGGCAAATCTGGTTAAAAAAGCAGATAAAATCTATCAAAAAAATAAAAAGCTAATGGACAAAGCACAAGAAAGTGATTTGTTTGGTAGCGACCTTTATGATAGACTTGATGAAATGTCTTTACTTGATGACAGTTACTATGAAATGAATGAAAAGACAATGTCTTTAATTGAAACATACATTCGTAAAAACCCTAACGAAATTTGTCTTGATGAAGATGGAAAAGAATTTGATATGAACTTCTCTGGTCTTTGCAAGACCTTTTATGATAACAAAAATGTTAAAGAAGAGTTTCTGCTTGACAAAGGTGTAATAAATGGAGAATTTAAGTCTTTTTATGAAAATGGAGAACCAAAGGAAAAAATAGATTATTTAGATGGAAAACAAACAGGAGAGCGAAAAGAATTCCACGAAAATGGAAAACTGAAATATCAAATAACTAAAGATTCTTCAAAAAACATCTTAATTCACGAATGGTATTATGACAATGGAAATCCAAAAAAGCTTGAATCAAAACTTATAGATAAAAACGAAAGAATTGGCGCATATAAAGAATGGTACGAAAACGGACAACTTGCCGAAACTGGAAACTACAAAACAGCATATGAACGTCAAGGAGAATGGCTTGAATTTTATAAAAACGGAAGTAAAAAAGAAGAAGCTGAATTCATAAATGGAGAATATAGACTTAAAAATTATTGGAACGAAAAAGGAGAACAAACTTTAAAAAAAGGAATCGGATTTACCGAGTTTTATTCCAATCCAAATTTCAAAGATGATGCGCCAGAATTATATTATCGAGAATACAAAAATTTTATTCCTCACGGAGTTTGGAAAGAACTTAAAAACGATACATTACAAAGACTTGTAAACTATCAGAATGGTAAGCGACACGGTAAAATGGAAGTTTATTATAATAATGGTAATTTGAAAGAAGAAACTTTCTACGAAAAAGGAAGTTCTGTTTCATCTAAAAAGTTTCGCAAATTTAAAAACCCAAAAGTTAAAACATATGTAGTTTCAAGAATTTGTAAAGGATGCTACGAAGATTATGAAGAATATCAATTACCAGACAATGAGCCTAAACCCATAAATGACGTGGAATTGACAGAGAATTTTCAAGCCGAAGTATCAATATTCGAACCTTATGGAGACGACCATATTATGTTTTATGGCTATTATGTATTCGTTAATGAAAAAGGAGTTATAGATGAAATCAAATTTGCGGTAGCTGACAATATGTGGTTAGATGAACAAGTAAAATCAAGTATGTCGGAATTGAAATTTGAACCTGCCATAAAAAACGGAAAACCAATTAAAAGCATACATTACGTTCGATATAAATTAAAACTAATTGAATAAAACACTATAGCTAACACTGTATATAATTTATTGCTAGTTCTAGCCTACTTACGAAAATCCTTGCGGATTTTCTATTCGGTTATTATTTGCTAAATTTAGTGCTTAAAACATGCAACTAATCTTATACAAGACCGTTAAACGAACATAAAAAAAGCACAATCTTAGATTGTGCTTTTTCTATTTTATATAATACTACTTAAAACGATTACTTTTTAGGAATCTCTTTTAAAATCTCTAATACAAAGTTCCAGTATTTTTTAGCAGACGATATTTGTGCACGCTCATCAGGACTATGTGCGCCTTTAATGTTTGGTCCAAAACTAATCATTTCCATATCTGGATAATTTTGACCTAAAATACCACATTCTAAACCAGCGTGACAAGCCGCAATATGTGCTTTTTCGCCATTTAATTTTTGGTATAAATTATCTAAAACTTTTAATATCGAGCTATCCATGTTTGGTGTCCATCCTGGATAATCTCCGGAAAGCTCAACCTCACAACCTGTAAGCTCAAATGCAGCACGCAACGTATTTGCTAAGTCCATTTTACTACTTTCTACAGAGCTACGTGTTAAACATCCTATTTTTACGTGACCATCCTTAATAATTACACGTGCAATATTATTTGATGTTTCTACCAATTCAGGAATATCTGCACTCATACGATACACACCATTTACTGCTGCATATATAGCACGTGTTAATCCTTCTTGTACACCAAGGTCCATAATTAATTCTGGAGTTTCTGTTTTAGAGACTTCAATCACCAAATCAGGCTCCATAGTTTTAAGTTCGGTTTTAATAGTGTTACCTAACTCTTCCATTTCGTTAATAAAAGCAGCTTCATGTATCGCATCTATAGCAACTACTGCTCTACTTTCTCTTGGAATAGCGTTACGTAAACTTCCACCATCAATTTCTGAGATACGTAAACCAAAGTTTTCAAAACCATCAAATAATAAACGGTTCATTAATTTATTAGCATTACCTAAACCTTCGTGTATTTGCATACCTGAGTGTCCACCTTGTAAGCCTTTTACTTTTACTTCAAATCCTATTTTAAATTCTGGAGTTTCTTCTTGCTCGTAAGTTCTAGTTGCAGTCACATCAATACCTCCTGCACAACCAACACCAATCTCGTCATCTTCTTCCGTATCTAGGTTTAATAAGATTCCGCCAGTTAACAAACCACCTTTTAATCCCATTGCTCCTGTCATACCAGTTTCTTCGTCAATAGTAAATAACGCTTCAATTGCTGGATGTGGTATGTCTGTACTTTCAAGAAGTGCCATAATTGTAGCTACTCCTAAACCGTTATCTGCACCAAGTGTTGTTCCTTTTGCTTTTACCCAGTCACCTTCCACTACCATTTGGATCCCTTGTGTGTCAAAATCAAAATCGGTATCTGCATTTTTTTGGTGTACCATATCTAAATGCGATTGCATTACAATAGTCACACGATCTTCCATACCTGCAGTTGCTGGTTTTTTAATAATCACATTTCCAACCTCATCTTCTATAACTTCTAAACCTAAATTGGTACCAAAGTCTTTCATGAATTTAATCACGCGTTCCTCCTTTTTTGAAGGTCTTGGTACTGCGTTTAAATCTGCGAATTTATTCCATAATGCTTTTGGCTCTAAAGCTCTAACGTCTTGACTCATTTGTATAGTTTTTATTGAATTACAAAAGTACAAATTGCAGATGCATTTAGAAACCTTTTTAAGTTAGAAATAACATTAGTCGCTACTCCTGATGGTAGTGGCATCCTTTTTTGCAAAAAAAGATATAACGGACAGCAGGTAGAAACCTTTTAAATAAACCTAAGTGATTGGTCCTAATTTTTAATTATTTTTGAGTCATGCTAAAAAACAAAAAACTGTGGATTGCGCTACTGATTATACCTATGTATATATTGGTGAAAGTTGTGGCTAAATTTCCGGACACAATCGAGGTTGTGTATAGTAATGGTTTATATCCTTTTATTTCTAAATTATTTAGATATACTTTGGGTTGGTTACCATTTAGTTTTGGCGATTTTTTATATGCTTTTAGTATTATTTTTATTCTCCGTTGGCTAATTTTAAATGTAAAACGCATCTGGAAAGATACTGTCCATTGGCTAATTGATGTGTTTGCTGCTGTAAGTATTATTTTTATAGCGTTTCATTTATTTTGGGGTTTTAATTATTACCGAAATCCTTTGCATAAAAATTTAAATTTAGAGGATGATTACACCACTGAGCAATTAGTTACAGTTACTAAAAACTTGATTGAAAAATCAAATTACATACATCTAAAGATTACTAAAAACGATAGTTTGAAGGTCGATTTACCATTTACTAAATCCGAAATTTTAGCATTAACGCCTAAAAGTTATGAGGCTTTAAAAACTGATTTTCCGCATTTGGAATACCATCCTAAAAGTTTAAAAAAGTCGTTATTTAGTTATCCTTTAACGTACATGGGTTTTAGTGGCTACCTTAATCCAATAACCAACGAGGCTCAGGTGGATGATATGATTCCTGTGTACAAATTCCCAACCACTGCTGCGCATGAAGTAGCCCACCAATTGGGTTACGCCAAAGAAAACGAGGCTAATTTTATTGGCTTTTTAGCCACTATTAGCAATGATAATATATACTTTAAATATTCGGGATACACCTTTGGTTTAAGGCATTGTCTAGGTGAAGTTTTTAGACGTGATCCTGATTTATATTATAAATTATTACCTACTATTAACATAGGTATTATAAAAAACTATCAAGAGGTTAGAGATTTTTGGAATGATTACAAAAACCCGTTGGAACCAATTTTTAGATCTACTTACACGTCTTACCTAAAAGCTAACAACCAAGCCAAAGGTATGGATAGCTATAGCTATGTGGTGGCTTTATTGGTTAATTATTTGGAAGATAAAATCTTATAAAAACGTTAAAATCCTAATTGGGTGTTGTTTGGCATATTGGCTAATGCGTATCTTTAGTGTTTATCAACCTTAAACTATCAACCAATGATTAAAAAATGGGCAGCATTAAGCCTGCTGTTGTGCAGTTATTTTTCTTTTGCGCAAGAGTATGTTCCTAAAAACGATGGTGTAAAAACCAACACTTCTAATTACACAGCATTAACAAACGCTAAAATTTACGTCACTCCTAATCAAGTTATTGAAAACGGAACCTTACTTATTAAAGATGGTAAAGTTGTCTCTTCTGGAGCTGCTGTTACTATCCCAAAAAACGCTGTTGTTATTGATGTAACAGGAAAATCTATTTACCCATCCTTTATAGATATTTATACAGATTTTGGTGTAAAAACACCTAGTAGCGCTTCTGGAAATAACAGAAGTCCGCAATATGACGCTAGTCGCGAAGGTTTTTATTGGAATGACCATATTAGACCTGACCAAAATGCAATAGACCATTTTGAATTTGATAGCAAAAAAGCTGAAGAATTACGTAAAGCTGGTTTTGGTGTTGTAACCTCGCATATTGATGATGGTATAATCCAAGGTACTGGTGTTTTAGTAACACTAGCTGATTCTGGTAGTGATGCAACTAGATTATTGGACGACAAAGTTGGACAATTTTCTGGAACATCAAAAAGCAAAACTTCTAGACAGGCTTATCCAACATCATTAATGGGAACTATGGCGTTATTACGACAAGTAAACCATGATGCAGATTGGTATGCTAAAGGAAATATTAAAGAAAGAGATCGTGCTTTAGAAGCTTACATTGCTAACAAAAATCTGGTTCAGTTTTTTGATGCTGGCAAAAAAATAAATGCGTTACGTTTTGACAAACTAGGTGACCAATTTGGTATCCAATATGTATTTGTTGGAGGTGGTGATGAGTATGAGCTTATTAATGACATTAAAAACACCAATGCTAAATTTATTTTACCATTAGACTTTCCGGATGCATATGATATGGAAGATCCACTATTGGCACAATCTGTTAGTCTTGAAGATTTAAAAGCATGGAACCAAAGTCCTGCTAATCCTAAAATTTTAGCCGAAAACAATATTCAGTTTGCATTAACAACACATAAATTAAAAGAAGCTAAATCATTAATGCCTAATATTTTAAAGGCTATTGAATATGGTTTAGATAAAACAAAAGCTTTAGAAGCTTTAACAACTGTGCCTGCCGGAATTATTGGTAAATCAACAGAGCTTGGACATTTAAAATCAGGTGCTTATGCTAACTTTTTAATTACTTCTGGTGACGTTTTTGATAAAGAAACGACAATTTATGAAAACTGGGTAACAGGTATTAAAGATGAATTAGTAGCAATGAATACTACAGATTTACGTGGTAGTTATACCTTTAATTTTGATAATACGGATTACGAGTTAGAAATTTCTGGCGAAATTGAAAAACTAAAATCTAAGGTTAAAACCGAAACTAAAGAATATGGTTCAAAAATAAGCTTTAGCGATAATTGGATGCAATTAACCTTTGCTGCTGCAGATAGTACAAAAAAAGAATTTGTTAGAGTGGTAACAAACGTGACCAACCCAAACATGTTAAGCGGTAAATTATATTACCCTAATGGTAACGAAGGGACTTTTTTAGCCAATAAAAGAGTTAAAGAAGATGACAAAAAAGACAAGGATAAAACGGATGATAATGATGAAGTAACTCCTAAAATTTATCCTGTAACGTATCCAAATATGGCTTATGGTATGGAAAGTTTACCTAAGCAAGAAACATTATTGTTTAAAAACGTAACGGTTTGGACTAACGAGAAAGATGGTATTATTAAAAATACGGACGTTTTAATTAAAAATGGAAAAATTGCAAAAATTGGTACTGATTTAAGTGCTGGTAACGCAACTGTTATTGACGGAACTAATAAACATTTAACGTCTGGAATTATTGACGAGCACTCGCATATTGCAACAGAAAGTGTTAACGAAGCAGGACACAACAGTACTGCCGAAGTAACTATTGAAGATGTATTGGATGCTGAAGATGTAGACATTTACCGCAACCTTGCTGGAGGTGTTACTAGTATCCAGATTTTACATGGATCTGCCAATCCGATTGGAGGACGATCAGCAATCATTAAATTAAAATGGGGAGAAAAAGCCGATAATTTAGTATACCAAAACAGTCCTAAATTTATCAAATTTGCTTTAGGAGAAAATGTAAAACAAGCCAATTGGGGAGACAATGCAAGAACCCGTTTTCCGCAAACCAGAATGGGTGTTGAGCAAGTGTTTACAGACTACTTCCAACGTGCACAAGAATATGATGCTTTAAAGAAAAGCGGTAAACCTTACCGTAAAGATTTAGAGCTAGAGACTATTGCCGAAATTTTAAATAAAGAGCGTTTTATCTCTTGCCACTCTTACGTGCAAAGTGAAATTAATATGCTAATGAAGGTTGCTGAAAAATTCAACTTCAGAATCAACACATTCACACATATTTTAGAAGGATACAAAGTAGCAGACAAAATGGTAGAACATGGTGTTGGAGGATCAACATTCTCTGACTGGTGGGCTTACAAGTACGAGGTTAATGATGCTATCCCTTTTAACGCACCAATTATGCATAACGCTGGTGTTTTAGTAGCCATAAATAGTGATGATGCAGAAATGTCTAGACGTTTAAATCAAGAGGCTGCTAAATCTGTAAAATATGGAGATATTAGCGAAGAAGACGCTTGGAAGTTTGTAACCTTAAATCCTGCTAAATTATTACATATCGACGATCGAGTTGGTAGTATTAAAGTTGGAAAAGATGCAGATGTTGTGCTATGGAGTGATAATCCGTTGTCTATTTACGCTAAAGCGGAAAAAACAATCATTGAAGGAAAAGTTTATTTTGATTTAGAGCGTGATGCTAAACTTAGAGAGACTATAAAAAAGGAGAAAAATGAACTAACAATGCTAATGCTTCAAGCTAAAAACAAAGGGTTAAAAACAAAACCTATTGAGAAAAAAGAAAAAGAGCTATTACATTGCGATTCTATTGACCACCAACACTAGTCAATTCCTAAAGTAAAATATAAAATATACACTCATAAATTTTTCGCTTAAGCGGAAATAAAACGATAATAAATCATGAGAAAATTTAAAATATTAATCCTAACGTTATGTGTTTCGGTAATTAGTTTTGCCCAACAAACGCCTGGAGATAAACAAACCACAGCCATTACTATTGAAGGTGCAACTGCACATTTAGGAAATGGTGACGTTATTGAAAATGCTTTAATAATGTTTGAAAACGGTACACTTACTTTTGTTGGTAGTGCTAACACAAAAATTGCGAGAAAAGGAACAATCATTGATGCTAAAGGTAAGCATGTCTATCCTGGTTTTATTGCACCAAATTCAACTTTAGGTTTGGTCGAAGTAGACGCTGTACGTGCTACCAACGACGATGACGAAGTTGGTGCTATGAATCCACACATACGTAGTCTTATTGCTTATAATACCGAATCTAAAGTAGTAGAATCTATGCGACCAAATGGTGTTTTAATGGCTCAAATTACACCTCGTGGTGGACGTATTTCTGGAACATCAAGTGTTGTACAATTAGATGCTTGGAACTGGGAAGATGCAGCTATTAAAACTGATGATGGTATACATTTAAATTGGCCAAGCACCTACTCTAGAGGTCGCTGGTGGTTAGGAGAACCAAATGTTTTAAAAGAAAACAAAAATTACGCAAAAGAGATAGAAGAGCTAACCAATTACTTTGCCCAAAGTAAAGCCTATAATGCTAATAAAACATCTCCAAAAGATTTACCTTTTGAAGCTTTAGAAGGGTTAATGGATGGTAGCAAAAAACTTTTTGTACACGTAGATAACGAGAAAGGAATTACAGACGCTATTAATTTTGCTAAAGCAGAAAACATAAAACACTTAGTTATTGTTGGTGGATATGAAGCAAATAATGTTGTTGATTTATTAAAACAAAACAACATACCTGTATTAGTACAACGTACGCACTCTAGACCAAATGGAGATGATCATGATTATGACTTACCATACAAATTAGCATCGCAATTAGTAAATGCTGGTATTTTAGTTGGATTAGAAAATGCAGGAGATATGGAACGTATGAACACTAGAAACTTACCTTTTTTAGCAGGAACTACTGTTGCCTATGGCTTATCTAAAGCACAAGCTTTAAGTTTAATTACATTAAATACAGCAAAAATATTGGGAGTTGATGATAAAGTAGGCTCATTAGAAGTTGGAAAAGATGCTACATTATTTATTAGCCAAGGTGATGCTTTGGATATGAGAACAAACAAATTGGACCAAGCCTTTATCCAAGGTCGTAACATCAGTTTAGAAACACACCAAACAGAATTGTACAAGCGTTATTCTAAGAAGTATAAGAAATAAAGAGAATTTAATAAAAAAAAGGCTTCGACTACGCTCTGTTTATCAACAATATTAGTAATTATCATTTTAGTACTAATGTCAGGCTGAGCGCAGTCGAAGACCTTTAAAACAAAAACCATAAAATTAAATAAGCACTTCGACTGCGCTCAGTGTGACAGTTAAAGTACTAAACATAATTCTATCAACAATGTCAGGCTGAGCGCAGTCGAAGACCTTTTAAATAAAAAGCATAAAAATAAATAAACACTTCGACTGCGCTCAGTGTAACAATTAAAGTACTAAACACAATGCTATAACTAATGTCAGGCTGAGCGCACTCGAAGACCTTGTAAAACAAGAAACATAAAATTAAATAAGCACTTCAACTGCGCTCATTGTGATAGTTTAATTAATAAACATAATTCTATCAACAATGTCAGGCTGAGCGCAGTCGAAGACCTTAAAACTAAACAAACACAAATGTATTTCTATTACGTTTACATCTTAAAATGTTCTGACAATTCGTTCTACACAGGAATTACAAATAACCTAGAAAAGCGACTTAAAGAACACCAATCAGGTAAAAACAGAAGTAGTTATACATACAAAAGAAGACCAATCATTTGTCAATTTTACCAAGAATTTAATGATGTAATCCAAGCCATTTATTTTGAAAAGAAAATTAAAGGTTGGACAAGATCTAAAAAAGAAGCTCTAATTAATAAGGACTTTGATTTACTTAAAATTTTATCTGAATGTAGAAATGCAACACATTATAAATATAGTGGAATATAAGTCAATAAACTAAGCACTTTGACTGCGATCAATGTAAAACAACAACACTAATTATTATTTTACCACCAATGTCAGGCTGAGCGCAGTCGAAGACCTTGCAAAACAAGAAACATAATACTAAATAAGCACTTCGACTGCGCTCAGTGTGACAGTTTAATTAACAAAATAACCATAAACAAAAAAGGCGACCCAAAGGGTCGCCTTTTTTATTTAATAAAATTGTAAATACTACTTCACTACAACAGCAGATTCAGGCTTTGCAAATGTACTTGCAGCTAATGATTGCTTAGATAAAGTAACATTTGTAAATTGTAAATCGTTTCGTTTTTTAACTGGTAAATTATCTTCAACAATATACCATGTTAAAATCTCTGGTAATACTATGCCTTCAATAGTATGCCAATTACTGTATTTGATAAACGACCATTGTTCGCTTTTAGCTTTACTATTAAATGTAACAGTGTAAGCTAACCATTCCATTTTAAATGTAGTCGGACTATAATATAATACATACTCATCGTCAGAAGATGCTCCTACACCATTATCATAACTAATTTTTATTCCTGGATATTCCACTCCTTCAAAGCTTAATGGTTTAGCTACTTCATAATTAATCCCATTATCAGCTAACACAAATGGCATTGTATGAAAATAAAACATCAAGTTATAATAAAACTTAGGGTTACCTTGATACTCCTCTTTATTTTTAGAATCCAACCATACGTCTTTACCATCAAAACCTAGCGTGTGATTTGGCGTAGTAATTACAGATTCTCTAGATTTTAGATTAACTGTGGTCACTTCTTTACCTGTTGGCTTTGTCATGGTAAAAGCTAAAGATTGCATTTGGTTCCAGTTATCTAAACCTCCATGAGCTTCAAAAACTTTAGATATATTTTCTGGATAGATTGAAGTCGTTACATCCAATGTTTCTTTAGAATAATCAGTTTCAGATATGGTTTCTTTTTTAACTTCACTTTTACAAGAAAAAAGCATTAATCCTAAAAATAAGGTGTATAGTAATTGTTTCATTTATAATATGTTTTATTTATGAGTAGCAAGTTAAGTCGTAAATTATTACATTCTTTACAAAAAAAAGCCTCAGTATTACACTGAAGCTTTTTAATATAATATATAACTTAAATTAGTCTACAAAATTAGCTTGTTCTGGCTTAACAAACATTGTTGCATCTGGTGCTGTTGTAGACAACTTTACATCTGTAAAAACATTAGGAGTTTTGGGTGTTGTTGGCCTATCATTTTTAAAACCATAACCTGTAATTGTATTTGGTAAAAGTAAACCGTTTACTTCTTGCCAATCACCATAACGTCTAAAATGTAACTCTTTAGTATCAATTCCTGGCACAAAGTTTACTGTGTAACCCAACCATTCCATTTTAAAAGTCTCAGCATCATAATACAATACATAAATATCCTCTGGTGTTGCACCTACACCATTATCGTATGAAATTTTAATTCCTGGGTAAGTTATACCTTCAAAAGTAAGTGCTTCTGCTTCAGAAAATTTAATTCCGTCGTCAGACAAAATAAAAGGCATAGTATAAAAATAGAACATTAAGTTATAGCCAAATTTAGGATCATAACCTTTATATTCTTTATCTGTTTTATTTAATAACCATGGTTTTTGACCATCAAAACCAATAGCATAATTTTGAGATGATAACAAGGCTTTTCTATTGTATAAATCTGTAGTTGTAACTTCTTTTCCATCAGGCTTCTCTTGCGTAAACTCTAAAGATCGCATAGATTTCCAAAGCTCCAAACCACCATGTGCCTTAAATACTTTAGTTAAATTTTCCGGATATTTGTTAGTCTCTTTAACTGCTTTTTCTGTAGGTGCTTTTTCTGCTTCGTTTGTCACAGTTTGAGTTTCGGTTTTTGTTTCAGATTTACATGAAAACAAAAATAAACCTAGTGATAATGTGTAAAGTATTTTTCTCATTTAAATAATGGTTTTTAGTATTCTTAAGTAAGTCGAAATTAATCACATTTCTTTACAAAAAAAAGGTAGCAATTTGATATTTTTTATAAGTCTTCAATTTTTAAAGTATCTGTTATTTTATAGCGTATTTATTATGTATTTACACCTAAATATCAAAATAAATTTTAGATAATGCATCAGTCTTGTAGACTGCAAGATTTAGCTTAAATTTGTGATGAAATATAATTAGGGTTTTAAACATTTAAAATGGCAAATAAAGAAATAAGTAGCACTCAAAATCCACTAATAAAACATATTGTTTTACTTAAAGAAAAATCCCGTGAACGTAAAAAAACAAATACGTTTGTTTTAGAAGGTGAACGCGAAATTCAGCTGGCTTTAAACGGACAGTATGCCATACAAACTATTTTAGTCTTACCCGAAATTTATGACATTACAAAACTTGATGATTTACCAAAGACTATTGATATTATTGAAGTCTCAAAAGAAGTTTACCAAAAAATAGCCTATCGTGAAACTACGGAAGGTATAATCGCTATTGCCAAAAGCAAACCACATCAATTAGAATCTATTGTTTTTAACAATAACAATCCTTTAATTTTAATCGCTGAAGCACCTGAAAAACCAGGTAATATTGGTGCCATTTTACGTACTGCAGATGCTGCAAATGTAGATGCTGTAATTATTGCAAATCCAAAAACAGACCTGTACAATCCAAACATCGTACGTTCTAGCGTTGGCTGTGTTTTTACTAACCAAATTGCGACAGGTAGCACTGAAGATATTATAACTTTTTTAAACAAAAATAATATTGCTATTTACAGTGCCATTTTACAAGATGCTATGCATTATCACGAACAAGATTATAGCAAAGCAACTGCTATTGTTGTTGGTACGGAAGCTGATGGTTTAAGTGATACTTGGCGACAAGCGTCTAAACAAAATATAAAAATACCAATGCAAGGTGCAATAGATTCCATGAATGTGTCTGTTGCTGCTGGAATATTAATTTTTGAAGCTAAACGTCAGCGTAATTTTAAATAAACAAATGACTGCAACCACTTTATTTTACATTTTAATAGCCATACTAATTATAAGTTTTATAATAGATAAAATTCTGGATGCGCTTAACGCGAAACACTATAATGATGCTTTGCCTAACGAGCTAATGGATGTTTATGACGACGCAGAATATAAAAAATCACAACGTTACAAAGCGACTAACTATACATTTGGATTGCTTACCTCTACGTTTTCTATACTGTTAACTTTAGGGTTTTTCTTTTTTGATGGTTTTGCATACGTAGATCAATTGGCAAGACAGTTAACCAATAATTCTATTTTAGTAACACTTATTTTTTTTGGAATAATAATGTTAGGTAGCGATGTGTTGACTACACCTTTTTCTTATTATAAAACCTTTGTTATAGAAGAACAGTTTGGGTTTAATAAAACCACAAAAAAAACCTTTATCATAGACAAAATTAAAGGTTGGATGATGACTATTTTGGTTGGTGGTTTAATATTAGGTGCTTTAACCTGGTTTTATCAAACTACAGGCTCAAAATTCTGGTTATATGCTTGGATGCTAATAACCGTATTTACGGTCTTTGTAAATCTATTTTATTCAAGACTAATCGTGCCAATATTTAATAAACAAAGTCCATTGGAAAATGGCAGTTTGCGTACTGCAATCTCTGACTATGCTAATACTGTTGGTTTTAATTTAGATAAAATTTTTATTATCGATGGCTCTAAACGTAGCACAAAAGCAAACGCTTATTTTTCCGGTTTTGGAAATGAAAAACGCATTACGCTATATGATACTTTAGTTAATGATTTAAATGAAGATGAAATTGTTGCTGTTTTAGCACATGAGATTGGCCATTATAAAAAGAAACACATTATTTTTAATCTGATAACATCCATATTATTAACAGGTTTTACCCTTTATATTTTATCGCTTTTAATAGGAAACCCATTGTTGAGCGAAGCCTTAGGTGTTACAACACCAAGTTTTCATATAGGATTAATTGCTTTCGGAATTTTATATTCACCTTTATCTGAAATAACAGGTTTATTAATGAACTGGTTTTCACGCAAGTTTGAGTACCAAGCCGATAATTTCGCAAAAACAACCTACAAAGCAGAACCTTTAATTACGTCTTTAAAAAAATTATCTAAAAATAGTTTAAGTAATTTAACACCACATCCAGCGTATGTTTTTATGCATTACTCGCATCCTACTTTGCTAGAAAGAATTAAAAATTTAAGACAGTAAATCAGTGTTATTTATAATTTTACTTTAACTTGTAGATACTATTTCCAGAAAAATAACATGAGATTAATTGTATCATGTTTAAAAGTATTAAAATTAATTTAGTGTCAATAAATTAAAAGTAATGTTTAGACATCAAGGCAAAAGCAGAAATCTAAAACATAATCTACGCATTGCTACAGTATTATCGTTTGTTGCTGGAATTGTTAATGTAGTGGGATTTTTAGCTTTTAATCAATTAACAACAAATGTTACAGGTCATTTTGCGCTATTTATAAATGATGTTGCTGAATTTAAATTTTGGAAAGGAACCATCTATTTTTTGTATATATTTTCATTTTTGTTTGGTTCTTTTTGCTCTAGCTTTTTGATTGAAAAATTTAGAGAAAACAAACAACTTAATGTTTACGTTATACCTACACTTATTGAATGTTTTATTTTAATATCTGTAGGCATTTCAAGTAATTTTTTAATAATTTTATATCCAAACATAGTGACATGTTTACTCCTTTTTGCGATGGGACTTCAAAATTCTTTTGTAACAAAAATCTCAAATGCAGTTGTCAGAACAACACATTTAACTGGTCTTTTTACAGACTTAGGTATTGATCTTTCCATGTTATTATTCCCCAAATATGACACTATAAGAGTAAAACTAAAAGCAAATATTAAACTGCGTATTTATATTATTTTATTCTTTTTTGCTGGTGGACTTAGTGGTGGATTTTTTTACTCAAAACTAAATTTACAATTAAACACATTAATTATTGGTGCAATAATTTTACTAATAAGTTTGTACTATGATGCGCTTAGATATAAAGTTATAAAAGTTAAAAGGAAAAATTATAAATAACTGGTTTTAATACTCCTCTTGCAAAGCACTTTGCAAATTGTAATGCTCAAAACTAAATCCAGTATCTTCTATCTTTTTAGAACTTACACGTTGACTTTCAAATAACAAAATATGCATTTCGCCTAAAATTAGTTTCATTAAAGACTCTGGAATATTAGGTAAAAACAAAGGTCTTTTTAACTGTTGTGCTATAGATTTTGTTAATTGCTTGTTAGTTTCTGGATTTGGTGCTACACCATTATATACACCTTCTAATTTGTTTTCTAGTACATGTAAAAACAGATTAGCCAAGTCCGTAATGTGTATCCATGATTGCCACTGTTTACCAGATCCAAAAGCTGCTCCTGCTCCAAATTTAATTGGTTTAGCCATTTCAGGAAGCGCACCACCTTTTGCAGATAGTACCAATCCTATTCTAACTTTAGACACCATAATATTTAAGGAAGAAAAGGCATCTACAACCTGCTCCCACTGTTCTACCACTTGACCTAAAAACGAAGAACTGACTGTATTAAAATCTTCTGAATAGTAATTAGTTAATGAACTTGGATATATACCAATTGCGCTAGCAGACACAATTTGTTTAACCTGATTAGGATGATTTTTAAGCGTATCAAAAAGTAATTGTGATGTTTGGACACGACTTAACATAATTGTTTTTTTATAAGACGCTGTCCAGCGTTTTGAAATACTAGCTCCTACTAAATGTATTATAGCATCAACCTCATTTAGGCATGCTGTGTCTATTTCATTTTTTGAGGGATTCCAATAAAACCCTTTATAATTTGGGTCTGTTTCTAATTTGGATTTACTTGTAGTAAGGTAATTAACAGCAATATTATTTAAACGACATTGTTTTACAATTTCGCTACCAATTAAACCTGTTGCTCCTGTAATTAATATGCGCATTCTTTTTTATATAAAAATACGAATAAGTCTGACTAATTGTAATTGCTTTAAGTAAGCTTTAACGTTTAGTAAAATGATATAAATTATACTAGTTAATTAGGCTTCTTTTACAGCTCTTAATATATGTCGTTTACTTGGTGGACCAGGAAGACGGTCTACCTTAAAACCTACGCTTTGCATAGCACGTCTTGCAGCACCTTGAGCGCAATAGGTCATTAAAACACCATTGGGTTTAAGTGCTTCAAACATAATTTTAAAAATAGAGGCTGTCCACAATTCAGGTTGTTCGGTTGGTCCAAAAGCATCAAAATAAATAACATCAAATTGATTAACCGCTTTTAAATTAAAGATGTCTTGGTTTCTTTTTTCTAGTGTAAATCTTGGTGTTATTTTATGTGGTATGTCCCAAGAGACCTCATGCATTGTATTAAATATGTTTTGCTGTTCTGGAACCAATAATTCTTCTGGAAAATTTAATTGATTAATTATATCCATGGTAACCGGAAACGTCTCTACACCAACATAATTAATGGTTAGTGGTAGTGTTTCTGTTTTAACTAGCGTATTAAAGGCGTTAAGTCCAGATCCAAAACCTAGCTCTAAAATAGAACAGGATTGTGTTACTTCTTGACTTTTTAAAGAAGACAAAAAATAAAACAATCCTGATTTAAGATAGACAAAATCAGACTCTTCTATTGCTCCAGAAGTAGAATGGTAATGTGCTTTGTATTTTGGGTGCAACAATGTTGAAGAACCATCTTTTGTAATTTCGATTATTGGTTTCAACCTATTGTGAGATTAAAAGTTTTTTAATTTTAGGAATTGGTCCTGTACATTCTAAACTGTGACAAGAGATACATGTATTAATCGTATTATTAAACCTGTCTTTTAAACTTAAATCAGAACTAGTGTTATAAATCTCCTTTTGAGCAGTTAAAAAGATATTAGAAAAACTTTTAAATCGTTCGGTTCTTGCTTTAAAGTCTGATAATTGGGCAGTATGAATATTCAAAAATTGCTCCGGAAAAGGGGTTAAATCCTCTTCTTTTACAACCTGTTTTTTAAGCTCAAGATTAAATGCATACAGCTCTTTCATTAAAACTGACATTTCTGAAGGTACATACATGTCGTAAATAACCTCTGCTTTGACAGCCTTATTAGCATTGTCTTTACATGATATAAAAAAGACTAGAATTATAAAACAAAAAACAGGTTTCATATTATTGTTTTTCTACTAATAATACACCATCAGCTAAAAATGAAAATGTACGTTTTGGTTCAGTAATAGCTTCAATTTCTGCTTTGTCTGCACCTTTATCTTCTGCATAATGACGTTGCTCCTCTACTGACACTTCTTCAACAAAAGCCAAACCATTGACAATAACCTCTTGTTCTGCAATATTTTTTGGCATAAAAAAACCATAGTCTTTAAATTTTACCATAACGTCATTACCATCTCCTAAGTCTGCTGTCATCCAACAACCTTTATTTTGACACACTTCCTTAACTTTTAAATTTACCTTAGTTGGGATACTATCTCCTGCTTTCATGTCTGCGTAGTGACTAAGCATAGATGAAGAAGCAACAGCATCATCAGCATTAATCTCTTTACCAAAAGATTTGTAACTCACCTCAACCGTTTCAGTAACAACTTCGTCTTTAACTGTGTCGTCTTGTTTTGTTTCATTTTTACAAGCTACTATTGTTAACAATAATGCAAATAAGATTAAATAATTTTTCATCGTGATTTCTATTATAATTTGTTATCCAAAGATAGTATTTTAAGCGTAATAGCATACTTTCTAATATATATTTCTGTATTTTTGTAACAGAAATTCAACCACAATATATGGCAACTTTAACCAAAAAAGACATAAAAATTACTAGAACTGAAACTTCAAAACTAAGCACTGTTGATTTTAACAATTTAGCTTTTGGACAAGTTTTTTCAGATCATATGCTAACTTGTGATTATAAAGATGGTAAATGGCAACTGCCAGAAATTGTACCATATAGCCCAATTACTTTAGATCCATCTGCCAAAATTTTTCATTATGGTCAGTCTATTTTTGAAGGGATGAAAGCCTATAAGGATACTACTGAGGATGTGTTTATGTTTAGACCTTTAGAGAACGTAAAGCGTTTAAATATTTCGGCTAAACGTTTATCAATTCCTGAAGTTCCGGAAGATTATTTTCTTGAAGGATTAAAAGCACTTTTAGAAGTTGAAAAAGACTGGATACCTACTAACGAAGGTAGCTCATTATATATCAGACCATTTATTTTTGCCTCAGGAAAAGGGTTTCATGCCTCTCCTGCTGACGAATATAAATTTATCATTTGTACTGCACCTTCAGGTGCTTATTTTTCTGGAAAAGTAAATGTTTTAATTGAAGAAACTTACTCACGAAGTGCTAATGGTGGTGTAGGTTTTGCTAAAGCTGGTGGTAATTATGCTGGACAATTTTATCCAACACAATTAGCAAAAGCTAAAGGATACCAACAGGTTATTTGGACAGATGATACTACACATGAATATATCGAGGAAGCTGGTGCAATGAACGTGTTTATACGTATCAACGACACTTTACTAACCTCTCCTGTTAGTGATAGGATTTTAGATGGAATTACAAGAAAAAGTATCCTACAATTAGCTGAAACTGAAGGTATAAAAACTGAGGTAAGAAAAGTAAAAGTTAGCGAGTTAGTTGATGCTGCTAAAAACGGTAGCTTAAAAGAAATGTTTGGTGCTGGAACTGCTGCAGTAATTTCGCCAATTTCTGGTTTTGGTTTTAGAGGTGAAGACTTTGAAATCCCAGAGCAAGACCAATCATTTGCGTCACAATTAAAACAACGTATTATAAATATACAAACTAATAAAACTGAAGATCCTTTTGGATGGCGAGTTAAACTTTAATTTTAATAAATAGTTTTATCTAATTTTAGATAACTAAAAAAGCAACCATTTGGTTGCTTTTTTTTTGTTGTAATTATTATTTATTACTTGTCTAATATTGCTTTAATATTAGGCTTAAAATAATTTGGACCTTTTAGTACTTTACCGTCCTCTCTGTAAATAGGTTCTCCATCTTCGCCTAATTTACTCATATTACTACGTTGTATTTCTGCAAAGACTTCGTCTATCTTATCTTGCATACCATGTTCTATTATCGTACCACACAATATGTATAGCATGTCTCCTAAAGCATCTGCTACTTCCACTAGGTCGTTATTTTTTGCTGCTTCTAAATATTCTTCATTTTCCTCTCGCATTAACTCGTAACGCAGTAGGTTTTTATCTGTACCTAAATCTGCTTTAGGCGTTTCTCTGTGTCCTATTTTAAAAGCGGTATGAAATGCTTTTACAGCCTGTAGTTTATCTTGCATGTAATTGTTGTTTTATTCCTTGAAGTTAGTACTTAGTTTTACTAATTTTGCTTAAAAATAAATTATGTTTAGTAAAGGACAAATCGTTTTTGGAATTTTATTCGCTATCGCATTTATTATTGTACTGATTAGAATGTACCGTAAGGATCTAAACTTGCACAAAGTCCATTATAAAGGTGTCCTATGGATACTATTAGCTTTTCTTGCTTTTATTGGTATGATTGTCGCTATTAAGGTGATTTTTAAGTAAAATACACCTTATAATTATAATATAAAAAAAGCCTTAATCTAAATTAGATTAAGGCTTTTTAATTTCCGCGAAAGCGTTATAATTTTAATTTTCTTCTGGTAGGAAGTTGTAGTTTTTACTGTAAAATAACATTTGACCATCAAAACTTTCTGGTTGTGTTACGTTAATAGCAGTAATCTCTCCTGCGTCATTAGTTTCTGGCACTAAAACCGGGTTTACAAATCCACTATAAGGAGGTGATGTAAATTGTTTGTTACGTTCCAAAACTTCTGCATGTATTGCTTGGTCTACTTTTACTCCATATCCTTCTACTAAATCCTCAACCGCTTTATAATCTCCTTCAGATTTAATACGTTGTGTTTCGCGCAGTAATTGCCCAAATAAGTCATGTAGCTTATCGTAGTCATTAATATTAAAATAGGTTTTTCCGTCTCTTGTTATTTTTTCAATAACATTGTCTGCTTGACCTTTTTCAAATACCCAAGCACTTACCCATTGTCTGTTACGCATGTGTGCTTCTTCTACATCATCTCCTAAATTAAGTCTTATTAATTGGGACATTAAACCATTACGTATGTAACCATCATAAGCAGCCATACCAACACTTTTCCAGTCGTCAACTAATCCTAATTCTTGTAATTTAGGATTGTATAAATAGTATAATCCTACTAAATCTGCACGACCTTCTTCCAAAGTTGAAGCATAGTTTTTAAGGGTTTCTTTAGTTTCTCCAACACCTGGATTTAATTGTCCTGACGCGTGTCCAATAACTTCATGTAAAGCAGTGTGTAATTTATCTGCTATTTGACCATATTTTTCTTCTAACTCATACTCTTGATCATCGTTTACAAACTCCTTTAAACGACCTGTACTTCCTGCATTATTATAGGCATGAATGATGTTACCTAAGGATACTGACTTACTTCCAACTGCTGCACGAATCCAGTTTGCATTTGGTAAGTTTACACCAATTGGTGTGCTTGGTGAAGCGTCTCCAGCTTCTCCTGCAACGTTTACAACTTTATACGTTACACCAACCACGTTCTCTTTTTTATGTTCTTGCATTAAAGGAGAATTATCTTCAAACCATTGTGCGTTTTCAGATAAAACTGCCATTTTTTGAGACATATCAAAATCGTTGATTTGTACTATAGTTTCGTAAGATCCTCTATAACCTAATGGGTCATTATAAACTTCAATAAAACTATTAATATAATCTACATTACCAGCTGTTGCTGCTGTCCAAGCCACATTATAATTATCCCAAGTTTGTAAATCTCCTGTGTTGTAATATCTAATTAAAAGTCCTAAGGCTGTAGCTTGCTCTTGGTTTTCAGCTACTCCTTTTGCTAATTCTAACCATTTTACAATTTGATCAATTGCCGAACCGTATAAACCACCTGATTTATAAACACGCTCTTTTAAAACACCATCTTCTTTTACTAACTGCGAGTTTAATCCGTATGATAATGGTTTGTCTGGATTTGGAGATTTCATTTTTTTGTAAAACGCTTCTACATCTGCATTAGTCACATTTGGTCCATAAAAATTAACTGCACTTTCTAAGACATTATCAACTCCTTTAGCTTGATTAACTTTTTTAGCATCTTGGTCGTTAAAAATTACATCAAAAGCTTCACCTGCTAATGTTGTGTTTGTTGCTGACATAATTTCCTTTAGATACTCTTGAGAAAATTCTGGTTTAAGTTTATCGTTAGAATAATGATGATGTATACCATTACTAAACCACACACGCTTAAGGTAAGCGTCAAACGCCTTCCAATTATCTGATGTTTTATCACCTTTATAATTGGTATACACGTTTTCTAATGCTTTTCTAATTTTTAAATTATGTCTGTAATTTTGATCCCACATTATATCGCGACCTGCCAAACCAGCTTGTGTTAAATAGTACACTAATTTTTGTTCCTTTAAGGTTAGTTTTTCCCAACTCGGAATTTGATAGCGTAGTATTTTAATATCTGCAAATTCTTCTACATTAAAGTTAAAAGTAGTTTCTACTTTAGGTTCCTCTTGGGTCGTTGGCTTTTCTGCTTTGTCATTACCACAAGACCATAATAGTGTCGCAACAAATGCAGCACTTAATATTGATTTTAATTTCATAATTAAATAGTTTTTTAAAAGTCTTTAAAGATAAGAATTTAACAAATTGTAAATTGATTATCTTTGAAATAACAACCATTTAATTTTTAAGAATGAAATACTTAAAATACCTTTTATTTTTATTGCTTATTGCAATCATAGCTATAGCTATTTATATTGCAGTACAACCTAATGATTTTAGTGTATCAAGAACTAGAACTATTCAAGCACCTGCTAGTTTAATATATAATGAAGTGATAGATTTTAAAAACTGGGAAGATTGGAATGCTTGGACAGAAGAAAAACCAGAAATGACTACTAATTATCCAGAACAAACAAAAGGTATTGATGGTTCTTACTCTTGGATTGATAATGGTGAAACAGGTACCATGCGCACTATAGATACCAATCCTAATAAGTCCATTACACAAACCATGCAGTTTGCAGATTACCCAAGTTCTGACGTTGTTTGGACTTTTATACCAAATGCAGATGGTAGTACTGATGTAAAATGGACAATTTCTGGTAAAGATTTACCTTTTGGTTTTAAAGCTTATGCTGCTTTTACAGGTGGCATGGATAGTAAAATTGGACAATACTACGACAGAGGCTTAGAGCTTTTAGACCAAAAGGTAGTAAAAAGCATGACAGTTTATAATGTCAAAGTATATGGTGTAACTAAACATGGTGGTGGTTTTTACTTGTACAATACAACATCAAGTAAAATTGAAAATTTTAAAGTTAAAATGCAGCAAATGCTACCTGAAGTCAAACAATACCTTACAGACAACAATATAAAACCAGCAGGAGCTCCTTTTATTATATATCATAAATGGGATTTAGAAAACAATGCTGTGATTTTTTCTTGTGCTATGCCAACTAGTGATAGAGTAATTACAACTGATAGCGAAATTTTAACTGGACAACTAGCTCCTTTTGACGCTTTAAAAACAACCTTAAAGGGAAATTACACGCATCTAGAAGAAGCATGGAATACAGCCATGAAATATCAAAAAGATATTAATTTGGTACCTGATGAAACTGGTGTTGCATTAGAAGTATACGTCACTGACCCAAGCGACACACCTAACCCAGCAGATTGGATTACAGAAATTTATTTACCTATAATATTAGATAATAACACAACTTTAAGTCATTAAATGAAACAACTTGTTTTAGTTTTTGTAGGTGGTGGTTTTGGTAGTGTCCTACGCTATATTATTGGAAAAGCGCTAAATAACACAAACAACGGAATCCCTTACGGAACCTTTTTAGCCAATGTATTAGGGAGTTTACTTATAGGTATAATATTAGGTTTTGCTCTAAAAAATAATACACTTAGTAACAACCAAACATTGTTACTAGCTACAGGTTTTTGTGGTGGATTTACAACCTTTTCTACTTTTGCTTATGAAAACCATGTGTTTTTAAAATCTGGAGATTTTACCAGTTTTGCATTATACACAATCGCTAGTTTTATTCTTGGCTTTTTAGCAGTCTTTTTGGGAATGTGGTTAGCTAAACAATTTTAGTTTACACTTTGGTATATTTTTTTACACCTGCTTCAATACGTACATATAAAATATTTTCAGAAGGCACAATCGGACAAGAGTACTTTTTATTATAAGCGCAATAGGGATTATAAGCTTTATTAAAATCTATATATATTTTGTCATCTTTAGGCAATTTAACCTCTATGTAGCGTCCACCTTTATAGCTTTCAACACCATTAGTATTATCCATAAAGGGTAAAAACAAAGCTTCCTCTTGACCTACTTCCTTAGCCATGTCTAAATCTTGATAGACATTCAATTTTAATATTTTATCTTTAATAGTAAAAGTAGCTTCGCCATATTTAATATAATCTACTTCTCTATCTGTGGTGGTTTTCATTTTAAAAGGCGTCTCATCAGGTGTGCGTTTAAAATCTGCATTAACCATATAAATGCTATCAAATTTAAAAAAATCTAGACTTCTAAATATTTTACGATCTCTATCTGTTAAAGGTGACTTGGCTGCATCTTTAAAATCTGCATTCATCTGTCGTTGGTAATCTGTATCTCCTAATAATGGTAATTTATCTTGCGCACAACTTAAATTTGTGATTATTACAAATAACAATATAATATATCTCATGCGTTACTCTATTAAATATGAATACTTTAAAAATTCAACTCAAAAATACAACTTATTCAAAATTTTGTTTAGCTTTGGTCTAATAATTTATTAAAAATGAAATTAGTCATTACATATTTATCTAAACAAACCTCTTGTAGAAACACAGGTAGTTGGCGTTGTAATATGTTATGATGATGTAAATATCAATTTATACAATACAAAAAAGTCCAACCTAACCGTTGGACTTTTTACATTTATAACAACAACCAAACCATGAAAAAACTATTTAACAACTACATAAACACTTTTGATGGACTATCAAAAGAAGTATGGTGGCTATCGTTAATTACGCTAATTAACAGAGCAGGTACAATGGTAATCCCATTTTTATCTTTATACCTAACAGAAGATTTAGGATTTACCTTATCAAACGTTGGTACAGTAATGACTGCTTTTGGGCTTGGATCTGTTTTAGGATCTTGGTTAGGAGGTAAACTAACAGACAAGATTGGTTACTACAAAATTATGGTATTTAGCCTATTTATATCAGGCTTTATGTTTATTGGTTTGCAATACCTTAAAACCATTTACACATTATCATTGGGTATTTTTGCGTTAATGATAGTGGCAGACATGTTTAGACCTGCTATGTTTGTTGCTTTAAGCGCTTACAGTAAACCAGAAAACAAAACACGAAGCGTTACTTTAATTAGATTAGCAATTAATCTTGGGTTTTCAGCAGGACCTGCAATTGGAGGTTTAATTATTGTTGGATTGGGTTATGGAGGATTATTTTGGGTTGATGGCATCACTTGTATTGCGGCTACATTTGTTTTAATTAATGTATTAAATCCTAAAAAGGCAAGAATACAAGACGAAATTAAAGTAGACAATCCATACTCTGCTTATAAAGACAAACCCTTTATAATATTTTTGTTTGCTTTGTTTTTATTTGGATTTATCTTCTTGCAATACTTTTCTACAATGCCTTTATACTATAGGTCAGAGCATCATTTAAGCGAGCTGCAAATTGGATTATTACTAGGTGCTAATGGTTTTTTTATTTTTTTATTAGAAATGCCATTAATTAAATATTTGGAAAACACACGTTTTGCAAAAACGTCACTAATCCTATTTGGCGCCTTTTTAACTGCCACTAGCTTTTTAATACTTAACTTTTCTAGTTGGTCAGGCATTTTAATTTTTGGTATGTTTTTAATGACCATTGGCGAAATGATAGCCTTTCCGTTTGCTAATGCTTTTGCCTTGCAACAAGCTAAAAAAGGAAATCAAGGTGAATATATGGCATTATACTCGATAGCATTTTCGTTTGCACATATCTTTGGTCACAAAACAGGTATGGAACTTGTTGAAGGTGTTGGTTTTGATAACACTTGGTATATCATGACCTTATTAGGAGGTTTATGCATGTTTTTATTATACCTATTAAAACAGTTTATGAAAGGAAAAAAATTAGCTAAATGAATTTAAATCAAGTAACCATATCCTCTAAAAATTTAGACAAATCCGTCACATTTTATAAACGTTTAGGACTGCAACTTATCGTTGACGCACTACCAAGATATGCTAGGTTTACCTGTCCCGATGGTGACGCTACTTTTTCTATACACCAAAATATAAATATGCAACCTAGTGATAATACAACGCTATATTTTGAGGATGAAAATTTAAAAGATTTAGTTTTTAAACTGAAACAAAAAGGAATAGTTTTTACATCTGATATTGAAGACAAGTCATGGCTTTGGACAGAAGCGCATTTAAAAGATCCTGACGGAAATAACATTATATTATTTAAAGCAGGAAAACATAGAAAAAATCCACCTTGGCGAATTTAAACTGGCTTTATAGCATTGTTTTTAACTACATGAGATAAAATTATTTGCGTTTTACATTCGCCATAAATAATTAATTGATCAATAAAAGCCTCTAAATGCTTGTGGTTTTTTAAAACCACTTCCATAACTATGTTTTCATTTCCGGTAATCCTGTAACAATTAACCACCTCATCAAGGGTTTTTACTTTTTCTAAAAACGGTTTTAATTTACCCATAAACGCCTGTAAAGTAATTAAAGCTTTTAACTGATAACCGACTTCAAAAGGAGAAATCAATGTGATATGATTTTGAATAATTCCTAAATCCTCCATTTTTTTTATCCGCTCTGATACAGCAGGTGAGCTTATTCCCACCTGACGACCAATAGCAGCATTGGATTGCCTAGCGTTTTGCTGTAAACATTTCAAAATTTTCCAATTCAATTTATCTATACTCATTTTTAAATAATATTTTAAAAATATATTAAATTTTAAAGTAAATATACACTAATACTTTAAAATCGAAAGTTAAAAATACTGGTAAGTCGTTATTTTTGATAAAAATTAAAACTTAAAATGTCGGCTCCAATTCCTTCTCATCTGTCAGAACTGCCTATATATAAGCAGGCTATGCAAATTTTTGTTTTATCTAGAAGCATTTCTAGCTATTTAAATCAGGATTTAGCATACTTATACGATGATGGTAAAGAAGATGCCAATATTTATGTATCAGGTGATATTGTGCAACAGTCGGTATCCTTAGCTCCAGAAATTATTAATGCAGAGTTAGAGCATTGTCGTGACAAAAAACACAGACATATAGCATCCGTAAACCGTCTAACTAATAGGCTGTATAAAAACTGTAGTCGTCTAGAGTCTTGTAACAGCAATGGTAAAGACTACTTACCAATTTTAAAAAGAGAGATTAGAAAATTTAGAAAATTGCAAACAACTTGGATGTTGACACTTTAATTATTTAAGAAAAATCAACTACTCTTGCATTATACATAAATGAGTCTTGAAAGGCTTTAATTTTAGGATTAAAGGTTTCAGAAAAAATCACAAACTTAGCTTTAGGTGCGCTTTCGCTTAATCTTAAAATGTAATTGTGATAATTATTTCTAGTAATAAAATCTGCATCGTGTAAAACAAATAGCTTCAATTCTCCTAAATGCAGACTATTTAAATGATACAATTTACTTAAACGTTTTGGTGTTGCAATCAAAATATCCACACCATAATAGACTTCTTCACGTTGTTTTTCTAAATCATGCTCTTCATAAGCACAGTAAATACGTAAATCTGTTCTTTTAGTAAAAGCTTCAAAACGTTCTTTTAATTCTAAGGTCGTTTTTTTGTCTTTAGCTATAATTACTGCTCTTGGCGAATCCTCAAAAGCTTCGGCTCCTAATTTTTGAATGGTACTAATTATCATAGCAGTAGTCTTACCGCATCCTTTTGGTCCTATTGCGTAAAGATCTGTTCCTGCCTTAATTAAAGGCATCACTTCTTTTTGAAACTTGTTAGTGGTTTCAAAACCTGCTTTTTCAATATTTTCTTTTAATGAAGGATGGTATTTTTTGAAAGACATTTATGTAATTATGATATGTAAATATTAGTGTAAACTGTAGATTACAAAGGTAGTAATTAATGGCACATTTTACAGTCTGCTTTGTCTTTAACTTCACCAACCAAAAATCCTTGGTCATTAATTACAAAATCACAACAATCCACAAAACCTTGAGCAATCATTTTTCGACCTCGTTGGATTTGTGACTTAATAGTAGGTAAGGCTAAATTTAATTGGTCTGCAATTTGTTGTTGCTTTAAGCCTTTTACATCACTTAAAAGTAGAGGTTCTCTGTACTTTTTAGGTAAACTTTTAATAATACCATGTAAGCAATCGGCTTCAGTATGTTCTAGTTTTTGTTCTTCAAAAATAAAATCTTCATCTGTTGTTTCATACACCAATTTTTTACTTCTAAAGTAGTCCAAAACGGTATACCTAGCAATAGAGAAAAGCCACGATTTAAGCTTATCTTCATCTTTCAAAGTATTTAATTTAGTATGTACTTTAATAAATGTTTCTTGCAATAAATCGTCCGCAATAACCTCGTCTTTTACTTTACTTAAAATAAAATATTTGATATCGTCTGCATGTAATTTCCAAATGTCTTTAGTATCCATATCAATTGTAATGTAAAAACGCTAATCTTGGTATAAAGTTACCAAAACTAGCGTTATTAATACTGTTTTTAAGTCATGCTTAACAGTTGCAGTTATTGCAAGTACACGTATTACATGTGCAGTTAAAACAATTTCCTTTAGAGCAACCGTCACAGTCACAAGTACAATTTATATTTTTCATAATATCTATTTTTATGGGTTCATATAATAGACGTGACTAATTAAAAAAAGATGCAAATTTGAAGTCTTTTTTTTAAAATGAAATTATTTTACCACAATTTTAGCGTGATGTGTTATTGGAAAATTACATGAGTTTGCTATAAAACATAATTGATTTGCTTTACTATGAAGGTTTTCCGCTAACGCCTTTTGAGTTTCATTTTTTATAGTTACAACAGGTTTTAATCTTACTGTTTTAAAACTTCCACTTCCTGAAGTATTCACTTCCAAATCGCCTTCTGCATCATCTGAATAACTTATTACCTCTATATTGTTTTGCGCGCAAACGTATAAATAAGACATCATGTGGCAGGATGCTAAAGCTGATAATAATAAGTCTTCTGGGTTGTATAACGTGTCATCTCCTCTAAATGGTTTTGCTGCAGACACGGATAAATCCGAAACTTTATTAGCAATGGTTACCTTATGATTTCTGCTAAAAGTTCTTGGGTTACTTGTACTTTCACCATCATTAATTGTCCATTTTACTTGTGCTTTGAAGGTGTGTTTCATCTACATTTTTTTATTGAAATTTTAAAATAATAATAATTTTATAAACAAACTTTACTTTTAAATTGAATGTGAGTTATTTATTTAGGTTATTTTTAATTATAAAACTTCAAATTAATAATTTTTATATGAAAACTGAAGAAGCAAGAGGTTATACCATCCAAAAACTAAACACAATAGAAATCACTATTGATCAGATAATTACAAATTATTTTAGTCCCAAAAATCTGAATAATTTCAACAACATTTTATTGAACAGCTCAATTCTTGAGTTTGGAAAAAAAGTCAAATTAATTAGTAGTCTTGATTTAATAGATAAAACAACATTCAGTGATTTACTAAAACTAGCATCTATTAGAAATAGTTTTGCTCATGCAGAAATAAGAAATGTAACTCATTATACTACAGGAGAAAAAAACACATTAGCAGAAATAAAAAAAATGATTGTAGTAATGAATTCAAATGGAAAAATATCAAAAAAATATATTTCTGAATTCTTAATTGAATTTGACAACTTATTCAATAAATTAACAATTAAATTAGATGAAGTTTCAAAAGCTGTAGCAAACATGAATTTTTAAAACTTTATTTACTTGAAAAAAAATAAGGACAACTAAAACAGTTGCCCTTATTATATATATTCTTTAAATAAAATTACATGTTTCTGCGATACTGACCACCAACTTCAAACAACGCTGAAGTAATTTCTCCTAAACTACAGACTTTACAAACATCCATTAACGCTTCAAAAATATTTTCGTTGTTAATCGCTCGTTCTTGTAAATCCTTAAGCAATGCTTTTGTGTCATTTGCCTCATGAAGATTAGATAACGTTTTAATCTGGAATTGCTTTTCTTCTTCTGTTGCTCTAATGACTTCCGCAGGAACAACCGTTGGAGATCCTTTACTACTTAGGAAGGTATTTACACCAACAATTGGGAATTTTCCGTTATGCTTTAATGTTTCGTAATACAAACTTTCTTCTTGTATTTTACTACGTTGATACATGGTTTCCATTGCACCAAGAACACCACCTCTTTCTGTAATTCTGTCGAATTCTAAAAGCACAGCTTCTTCAACTAAATCAGTTAATTCTTCAATAATAAAAGACCCTTGTATTGGGTTTTCGTTTTTATTTAATCCTAATTCTTTATTGATGATTAATTGAATAGCCATCGCACGTCTAACTGACTCTTCAGTTGGCGTTGTAATAGCCTCATCATACGCATTTGTATGTAATGAGTTACAGTTATCATAAATAGCGTATAATGCTTGAAGCGTTGTACGAATATCATTAAAGTCAATTTCTTGAGCATGTAAACTACGTCCAGACGTTTGAATATGATATTTCAACATTTGCGCTCTTGCATTTGCACCATATTTGTGCTTCATTGCTTTTGCCCAAATTTTACGTGCTACACGACCAATTACTGCGTATTCTGGATCGATTCCGTTTGAGAAAAAGAAGGATAAGTTTGGACCAAATTTGTTGATGTCCATACCACGACTTAAATAATATTCCACATAAGTGAAACCGTTAGATAATGTCAACGCTAATTGCGTAATTGGGTTTGCACCTGCTTCTGCAATATGATACCCAGAAATTGATACTGAATAGAAGTTACGCACATTATTCTCGATAAAATACTCCTGCACATCTCCCATTAAACGTAATGCAAATTCTGTTGAGAAAATACACGTGTTTTGTGCTTGGTCTTCTTTTAGAATGTCAGCTTGAACCGTTCCTCTTACTTGAGCAATGGTATTTGTTTTAATCTCTGCATATACATCTGCTGGTAATACTTGATCACCTGTAACACCTAAAAGCATTAATCCTAAACCATTGTTTCCTTCTGGTAAGTCGCCATTATAAGTAGGACGTTCTTTACCTTTATAAATCTTAGCTATTTTAGCTTCTACTTCTTTTTCTAAACCGTTTTCTTTAATGTAAAACTCACATTGTTGGTCTATGGCAGCATTCATAAAAAATCCTAATAACATAGGCGCAGGACCATTAATAGTCATACTTACCGACGTCATTACATTTGCTAAATCAAAACCTGAATACAGTTTTTTAGCATCGTCTAAACAACAAATACTAACCCCTGCATTTCCAATTTTACCGTAAATATCTGGTCTTAAATCTGGATCGTTTCCGTAAAGCGTTACACTATCAAAAGCGGTTGACAAACGTTTTGCTGGCAATCCTGCACTTACATAATGAAAACGTCTGTTGGTACGTTCTGGTCCACCTTCTCCTGCAAACATACGTGCTGGATCTTCTCCCGTACGTTTAAACGGATATAATCCTGATGTGTATGGAAACTCTCCTGGTACATTTTCTTGCAATGTCCAACGTAATAAATCACCCCAAGCTTGATACTTTGGTAAAGCTATTCTTGGAATTTGTAAATGCGATAACGACTCAGAATGTGTTTCTATTTTAATTTCTTTATCTCTTACTTTAAAGCTATAAATTGGATTTTTGTACTTATT
The DNA here is from genome assembly GCF_002323495.1 of Olleya sp. UBA1516. Classification (NCBI taxonomy): domain Bacteria; kingdom Pseudomonadati; phylum Bacteroidota; class Flavobacteriia; order Flavobacteriales; family Flavobacteriaceae; genus Olleya; species Olleya sp. UBA1516. Next base: position 29,071 of record NZ_DCQO01000006.1, on the reverse strand, counting down.
TACTTTCTCATCCCAACCTGTAATAACTTCCCAATTGTAAGGATCTAAGTTTAATTTTACACGGTCAAATTCTGCAATAAGCATTTTAATTAAATCCTTTTTGTCATCCTGAACTAGTTTCAGGATCTCATCTTGATCAAGACCTTGCTTTCCTATAAAAGATTTTTCGACTGCGCTCAAGGTGACATCTCCTACAGAACCAATGGTTTTAAAGATACCGTATAATCGTTGTGCTACCTCAACTTGCGTGTTTGCTGTTTTATCGTAAGCACGATTACTTTCTGCAATTTCCGACAAGTAACGAGTACGTGATGGTGGAATAACAAAAATTTTCTCGCTCATTTCCTGAGAAATTTCAAATGTCGATTTTAAAACCGAATCCGTCTTTTCTACCAACTTATCCATGATGGCTTTGTAAAGCGTGTTCATCCCTGGATCGTTAAATTGCGACGCAATAGTACCATAAACTGGCAACTGATCTTGTGGTATATCCCAAAGATTATTGTTACGCATGTATTGTTTTTTAACATCACGAAGCGCATCTAAAGACCCACGTTTGTCAAATTTATTAATGGCAACTAAATCTGCAAAATCAAGCATGTCGATTTTTTCTAATTGTGTAGCTGCACCAAATTCTGGAGTCATAACGTATAAAGCCACGTCAGAATGTTCCATAATCTCTGTATCAGATTGTCCAATACCAGAGGTTTCTAATATAATTAAATCGTATTCTGCAGCTTTTAAAACCTGAACTGCTTCGTTTACATATTTAGATAATGCTAAGTTAGATTGACGTGTAGCCAAACTACGCATGTATACTCTTGGAGAGTTGATTGCATTCATCCTAATCCTATCACCTAAAAGTGCTCCTCCAGTTTTACGTTTTGATGGGTCAACAGATACTAAACCAATAGTTTTTTCTGGAAAATCGATTAAAAAACGACGAACTAATTCATCTACTAAAGATGATTTACCTGCACCACCTGTTCCTGTAATTCCTAAAACTGGTGTTTTAGAATCTTTATTTTTAATATGAATTTTATCTAAAGTCGCTTTAGCTACATCAGGAAAGTTTTCGGCAGAAGAAATCACTCTAGCAATTGCTTTAGGGTTTTTGGTTGGCAAAATGTCCAACTCATTACTTAAAGTATCACCTATTGCAAAATCCGATTGTTCAACCAAATCATTAATCATCCCTTGTAATCCCATTGCACGACCATCATCCGGAGAGTAGATTCTGGCAATACCATAATCCATAAGTTCCTTAATTTCTGAAGGTAAGATTACACCTCCACCACCACCAAAAATCTTGATGTGCTCTGCGCCTCTTTCTTTTAAAAGGTCATACATGTATTTAAAATACTCGTTATGACCACCTTGGTAAGAGGTTAAACAAATAGCATTAGCATCTTCTTGAATTGCGGTATTTACCACTTCATCTACACTTCTATCGTGTCCTAAATGAATTACCTCAACTCCTGTAGATTGAATAATACGACGCATAATATTTATGGACGCATCATGACCATCAAATAAGGCTGCTGCTGTTACAATTCTAACTTTATATTTTGGTTTATATGGTGTTGCTTGTGTCATTCTTAAAATATAATGGGTTTTGAGGTTGCAATTTACGGAATATTCAAAAATATTGCTCTATAATCTGTAATTATCTAAAAGTTAAAAACAAATAATTATCCCGATAAATTTACAGTAAATTTAGTTGCTAATACCAACTGAAAATGAACAAATTAACGATCTTAATCCATTGTAATGACCAATCAGGAATTATTGCAAGTGTTACAAATTTTATTGCCAATAATAATGGTAACATTGTTTACATAGACCAATATGTTGATAGAGAACAAAACATTTTTTTTATGCGTTTGGAAAGCGAATTTGAACAAAACACATTTAATACCGAAGCTTTTAAGGCTACTTTTAAACACGAGTTAGCCGATCGTTTTAAAATGAAATGGCGTATTTACTCTGCCAAAACAAAACCAAAAATGGCACTATTTGTATCCAAATATGACCATTGTTTATATGATATATTAGGACGTTACAATTCTGGAGAATTAGACGTAGACATTCCGTTTATAATTAGTAACCACAACACTTTAAAACCCATTGCAGACAGTTTTAATATACCGTTTTATCATATTCCAGTTACTAAAGAGACTAAAGCCAAAGCTGAAGACCAGCAATTAGAACTTTGTAAAAAACATGGTATAAATTTTATTGTTTTGGCACGCTATATGCAAATTGTATCCAATAAAATAATAAGTCAATATCCCAATAAGGTTATTAATATACACCACTCTTTTTTACCTGCTTTTGTTGGTGCAAAACCCTACCATTCTGCCTACAAACGTGGTGTGAAAATTATTGGTGCGACTAGTCACTATGTGACAGAGGATTTAGATGCTGGTCCGATTATTGAACAAGATGTTGCAAGAGTATCACACACACACGCAATTGAAGATTTAATTGCAAAAGGACGTGATTTAGAAAAAATTGTACTGGCAAATGCTATAAAGCTTCATCTTAAACGAAAAGTAATGGTGTTTAATAATAAGACTGTTATTTTTTCATAAAAATCATTTATCTAGTGCTTTTAAGCCTTGTGTTTATTCATAAAAAAAAGAAAATTAAAATAAAACGCAGTTTTTGTATTAAAAACGCATCCTATTAATAGGTATATTTGTGCCTTAAATTATATAACATGAAAAAAATATTAGCGTTACTAATTGTTTTAAATTTTACTGCTTGCGCAGAATTACAGCAAGTTGTTAACCAATTACCGCAAGCTGGTGGTGTTAGCGACTTAGATATTGCTGGAGGATTAAGACAAGCTTTAGACTTAGGTATTGACAAACAGGTTTCTAAATTGACACAAACGGATGGTTTTTTTAAAAACGAATTAGTTAAAATTTTACTTCCAGAGGAATTACAAAAAGTTGATAAAGCCTTACGTGATATTGGCTTAAGTAATCTTGCTGATGAAGGTTTAAAAGTATTAAACAGAGCTGCAGAAGATGCTGTTGGAGAGGCTACACCAATTTTTATTAATGCAGTTAAAGAGATTACTTTTACTGATGCTAAAAATATCCTATTAGGAAGTAATGATGCTGCAACGCAATACTTAAGTAGCAAAACACAAACTGCTTTATATGACAAGTTTAACCCAGTTATTAAGGCCTCATTTGATAAAGTTGGTGCTGACCAAATTTGGGCTAACTTAATTAATAAATATAATGCTATCCCTTTTACAAATAATGTTAATCCTGATTTAACAGATTATGTTACTGGAGAAGCTTTAAAAGGTGTTTACACTATGATTGCTGTTGAAGAGCAAGAAATTAGAACCAAAGTTGGCTCTAGAACAACTGCTTTATTACAAAAAGTATTTGCTTTACAAGATTAACCCTTTTATTAAACTTAGAATAATACTAAGTTAACATTGAAACAAAATATAAGCTAGATATTTGCATCGTATTAGAAAGCACACTTTCGTTTTTGATGCAGAGTTAGTTTAGTTAGTAATTAGAGTCTATTTTTAGGGTTAAGAATGGGCTCTTTTTTTGTGCCAAAAAATCGCTAATTATTTTGTTTATATCAATAAAAAAAGTAATTTAAATGTCTAATTACCAACCCCTAAGACCATGGACAGACTAAATTTACTAAAACAACATCAAAATAAGCTCAATAAGCGATACAAACAGCTTATAGAACAGTCTTATAATTTAAGGCAAACAGACCACGAACAAAGTGACGTATCTGCATTTAAAGCTATTAAGATTTTAAATAAGCTAAATAGATTAAAATTTTTAGCAAGAGAACAATCACAAACGGTCTCTTAATTTTTTAAAATAATCAAACGCTTTTAGTAATCTAGAACCATACCACGAAAAATACTCGCCATCCACAAAAATAACTTTTGCATTATTTGATGCATGACTAACTTCTAAAGCGTGTACCTTTTTAAAAGGATAAGGCTCACTAGATAATAATATAACCTCAGGATTGCCTTCTAGCTGCATTGCTTTTATATCGACCTCTGGATAACGATCTAGGTTAGCGTATATATTCTCAAATTTATTTAATTGTAACAAATGATTTATAAATGTTCCGTTAGCAGCGACCATCCAAGGATCTTTCCAAATAAAATAGGCTACTTTTAAACTGGCTTTTTCTTTTATAAAAATTTGAAATTCTTTTAAGTTAGTTTCAATAGTTTCGCAAATCTTTTTAGCATTATCACGTTTGTTAAAAAGCTGACCATATTGCTTTATTAAATCCAAGCAATCTACTACAGTTACAATATCTGAAACATGTACAGGACAAATAGCTTGACAATCTGACACGATATCTTGCGTATTTTCTTCTTTATTACAAAGTATAATATCAGGTTTTAATGCCTTAATTTTTTCAAGATTAATTTGCTTTGTTCCTCCCACAATTTGCTTATCTCCTTTTAAATGTACTGGATGTACACAAAATTTAGTAAGTCCAACAATACTATCTTCTAGACCTAAATCATAGAGCAATTCGGTTTGAGAAGGCACTAACGAGATGATGCATATTGGTGTTGCATCTATGTTAAGAGTATTACCTATTTGGTCTGTAAGTGTCATTTAGTTATGGCTTAAAATTGTCGTGATGTTTTTAATAATGAGATACTTAAACAAGTTCAGCATGACGTTACAAAACGATATTATTTTTATTGAAATAAGTCCAGCATTACGATTGACCGTACGACATAACATTACTATTATTACTTAAATAATGTGATACTGAAATAAATTCAGCATGACAGAACGTTCAATTGTTTATTTACTATTTAAAATAACTTCCATTTGTTGCTGTAAATCTTTTGCTTTTGCAGCTGCTGCCTGTGCAAAATCTTCGTTAGTTGAAGCATATATAATTCCTCTTGACGAGTTTATTAATAAGCCAACATTATCGTTCATTCCGTATGTACAAACGTCTTGAAGGTTTCCGCCTTGAGCGCCAACACCAGGAACTAGTAAAAAACTATTTGGAACTATTTTTCTAATGTCTGCAAAATACTCAGCCTTAGTTGCACCAACTACGTACATTAGGTTTTCAGCATTTACCCACGATTTAGAGGTTTCTAGTACTTGTTTGTACAGCTCTTTACCATCTACTGTTTTAGTTTGAAAATCAAAAGCACCTTGATTAGAGGTTAGCGCTAACATAATAGTGTGCTTGTTTTTAAAAGCCAGAAATGGTTCTACCGAATCTTTTCCCATGTAAGGAGCAACAGTAACACTGTCAAACGCTAAGTCTTCAAAAAAAGCTTTTGCATACATTGTACTAGTATTACCAATATCACCACGTTTAGCGTCTGCTATTGTAAAAATCTCTGGATGCTTTTCGTTAAGATAGTTTATCGTTTTTTGTAATGCTTTCCAGCCTTTTAAACCATAAGCTTCGTAAAATGCAGTGTTAGGCTTATAAGATACACATAAGTGATGTGTTGCATCAATAATAGCTTTATTAAACTCGAAAATAGGATCTTCGGTTTGTAATAAGTGTTTAGGAATTTTGTTTAAATCGACATCTAATCCAATACATAAAAAGGATTTTTTGATGTGTATTTGTTCTAGTAGTTGTTGTGTTGTCATGTTATAAAAAAAGCCTCAATAAAGAGGCTTGTTATTAAATATGTTGGTCACTAGCTTTTAATTTTTCTGTATTATCAGCTAATTGTAATTCGTCAATAATTTTTTGGATATCTCCATTTACAATGTTTTGTAAATCGTATAATGTTAAACCAATTCTGTGATCCGTAACACGTCCTTGCGAGTAGTTGTAAGTTCTAATCTTAGCACTTCTATCTCCAGAGGTTACCATCGTACCACGTAAGGCTGCATCTTCTTCGTTTTTCTTAGCCAACTCCATGTCGTATAAACGCGAGCGTAATACTTTAAAAGCTTTCTCTTTGTTTTTATGTTGTGATTTTTGATCCTGACATTGCGCTACTAATCCTGTTGGAATGTGCGTTAAACGTACTGCAGAATATGTTGTATTTACGGATTGTCCACCTGGTCCAGAAGAACAGAAAAAATCTACCCGAACTTCTTTAGGGTTAATCTCTACATCAAACTCTTCAGCTTCTGGAAAAACCATTACAGTTGCTGCACTTGTATGTACACGTCCTTGAGTTTCGGTTTGTGGTACACGTTGTACACGATGCACACCAGCTTCAAACTTTAAAGTCCCGTAAACATCATCTCCAGTGACTTCAAATTGGATTTCTTTAAAACCTCCATTTGTACCTTCGCTATAATCTACAGTATCTACTTTCCATCCTCTGCTTTCGCAATATTTGGTGTACATTCTAAATAAATCTCCTGCAAAAATACTAGCTTCATCTCCACCTGTTCCAGCACGAAGCTCAACCACTGCATTTTTAGAATCTTGAGGGTCTTTAGGTATTAATAACACTCTGATCTCGTCTTCTAGTTTTGGTATTGCCTCTTTAGCTTCGTCGTATTGCATTTTAGCCATGTCTACCATTTCGGCATCACTACCATCTGCAATAATTTCTTCAGCTTCTTTTAAATTTTCAGTAAATTCGATATATATCTCACGCTTATCCATTAATAAACGTAAATCCTTATACTCTTTATTTAGTTCTACATAACGCTTTTGATCTGTGATAACATCAGGTTGAATGATTAAATCACTAACCTCATCAAAACGTTGCTTAACTATTTGTAACTTCTCTAACATCTTCTTCTAAAATTGTGAAACAAAAATACGATAATTTATGAATTTGCAATACTTTAATATTGTTTGCTTACAATAAAGCATTTATTTAAAATTTCCTTTTTTAAAATGCTAAACATTTGGTCTTATAAAATCAAAATTAAGGCTTTTCAATATTTATGTCAGAAGCAAAAAACAAGTAATACCCTAAGTACATAAAGGCTAAATAGTACAAGAGTCTTTCAATAAAAAAGAAAGCATAGGCTTCAAAAAAATTAGCTATAAAACCACTTAAGTCTGTGAAAATGAATAAAAATGTAAACCCAACAAAATAAACCGCTTTAATGGAGTCGTCACAAAAATAATATTTAGCTGCTAAAGCACCAGAAATAACGCATACAATCCAATATAATTGAATGGACAACAACTGACTATAATCTAATAATGTTGATGTTTCGGATACTGCTTTATAACCAATTAATAGGTTAATAATGATAACGACTACAAATAAGCCTGTAATAGTTTTACCTAGCTTTTGATGTTTAAATTTTTTATATAAATTGACACATAATAAAGAGAATGCTAACATTTTAATTACCGAATAGGTTTCAATTATAAATGGTTGAAGATAGTACAAATCAAAAGCATCTGCGACAATCAACAAACAGATAAAACCAATTAGATTTTTATCTTTTATTTTATAAAAAACAAATAACAATAAAAAGAGACAACTTGAAACGAGTCTAACAATTTGGCTATTAAAAAAGTCCAAAAAGACTATCGATGCTATGTTTAAAATAACAACAATTAAAGTGAAAATTTTTATAGCTTGTTTAGTTTTCAATAAGTCTTTATAATTTTAAAAATCAACTATCACTCCAATACCTAAAAGTTGCTTCCATTGTATTGAGGCTCCTTTTTCTGCAAATTCATCTTCTATCTCTGTTTCTTCAATAATCTTAACATCATTATCATATCTTAAGTGCGATCCTAAAGTTGCTTTTACAAAATCATTAACCTTAAAATCAAAGACGACTTCCCAGTCTACATCTATATTACCAAAACTATTTAAATAATCAGTATATAAACTTACTCTATTTTTAAGATAAATATTTTCTAAAACCTGAGTCTCATAAGAATTTGTAACTAAAACACCCATTTCTGTCCTTACATTTTCACCATCTACTATTTTATTACCCAGTGTATCAAAAATTGCAGGACTTACACCAAAAGTACCTTTATCCGCTAATTCCTGATCTAACACAAAGGTTGCTTTAAAGGTTAATGGAGACATATAAAATGATAATTTTTCGATGTTTTTACCGTATTCCACTCCGCCTCCAACAAACAAGTAACCAGGTGCCATAAATCTAGAAATAGCATTATCCCTATTTGGATAGTTATATCCATTAGCATACTGAGTTTTAAAATTAAAACGTCCAGAATAATACCAATTAGTAATAGTGTCTTTTCTAAAACCTAAGGTAGAAATTAGCTCTAACTCGTCTTCAGTTTTTCTTAAACGTTGGTTTTCTTGTTTGTTTACACCGTAACGCGTTCTAACTTCATTAAACCAAATTAGGTTATTTTTTTTATATCTTAAACTAGATTTTATGGCTAATAGTGCTGATATTGAATTTGCTCCTCCAGCATTCCAATTAACAAAGGTGACTTCATTTATGTCTAACCCAAGTTTATTTAATTGTCTCCATTTTACTGTATCCAAAACTTTTACTGGTTGTTCTGGGTTTTGTGGATTTACTGGTTGTTCTGTTTGGGCAAATACACTATTTACACAAACCATTAAGCATATTAAGAAAAAGCCTTTCATATCTTTTAATTTTTCATTTGTAATTAATAAACAAACGTTCCGTATTGACTTTCTATTGTAAGCTTTTTAGCATCTGAAGCCTCTACCCTTCCAATGACCTGAGCATTAACATTATATGATTTTGAAATTTCGATAATAGACTGTGCTATTTCTGGTGACACGTATAGCTCCATCCTATGTCCACAGTTAAACACTTGGTACATCTCTTTCCAATCTGTCTTAGATTGTTCTTGAATTAATTTAAACAATGGTGGTACAGGAAACAAATTATCCTTTACAATATGAAGGTTATCTATAAAATGAAGGATTTTTGTTTGCGCTCCTCCACTACAATGCACCATACCATGCACTTCTTTATTATTATATTTAGATAATATTTCTTTTATAATAGGTGCATATGTTCTAGTTGGCGAAAGCACTAATTGACCTGCATCTATTGGAGAATCTTCAACCTTATCTGTCAGCTTTACTTGACCAGAGTAAACTAAATCTTCTGGTACAGACGCGTCAAAACTTTCAGGATATTTATCTGCCAAATACTTACTAAAAACATCATGTCTAGCAGAGGTCAGACCATTACTTCCCATACCTCCATTATAACTTTTCTCGTAAGTTGCTTGACCAAAACTTTCTAGACCAACTATGACATCTCCTGCTTTTATATTAGCATTATCTATAACATCAGTTCGTTTTATTCTTGCTGTTACGGTAGAGTCTACTATAATCGTTCGGACTAAGTCTCCTACATCTGCAGTCTCTCCTCCTGTACTATGGATGGTTACTCCAAAAGATTTTAAATCCTCTATTAGCGCTTCTGTCCCATTTATTATTGCTGAAATAACGTCGCCTGGAATTAAGTTTTTATTTCTTCCAATGGTAGATGACAGCATGATATTATCTGTTGCACCAACACATAACAAATCATCAATATTCATGATTAATGCGTCTTGTGCAATGCCTTTCCAAACCGAAAGATCACCTGTTTCTTTCCAATACATATAGGCTAAAGACGATTTTGTACCAGCTCCATCTGCATGCATAATTAAGCAATATTCTGAATCGTTGGTTAAATAATCAGGCACTATTTTGCAGAAAGCTTTAGGAAATAAACCTTTATCAATATTTTTAATTGCGTTGTGTACATCTTCTTTTGAAGCAGATACACCTCTTTGGCTGTAGCGTTTAGAAATTTCGGAACTCATTGTGTTGTGTTAGGCTACAAAGATATTTATAAATAAAAAGCACACAAGTAATATGTGTGCTTTTCTATTTAAAATGATGTAAAGTAAGTATTTACTTCCAATCTGGCATTTTTGCATTTTCTAAAAACAAGGTTCTATCATTAGTAGTTAATACATCAATTACAACTATGTCTTTTTGTGATATTCCATCATTTGACGTATTAACAAAAATAACCTGAGCTTCATTTGGTGAAAATTTAGGATCTAAATCATTAGTACCAGCAGGTTTATTTAATGATATATCATCAACAGCAGAAGTCGCTATTTCATAAATAAACATATGGTTATTTAATTGTCTGTAATCTGTATTTTGATTACCAGACACATCATATGTATATAATAACTTTGTTCCATCAAAAGAATAGTCTAATCCTCCAGCAGCACCATTAACGCCTTGTAATACATAGTCCAAGATTGTACCAGAATTATTTATCGTGTAAATCTCTACGTTATAACCAGAAGCATTATTTGTTTTAATCGCTAAACGTTGTGTAAATTGATTCCAATCAACCTCTGTTATAAAATTAGCGTTTAATGTCTGATGGATTTGGGTTAACCCTGAACCATCTACATTTATTTGATATAGCTTATCAAAATTTGGATATACAAATTTTGTATTATCATCTTTCCACTCAAAATCTAGTTCTTCTAAATTAAAGCCATTAACTGAAATACTATTAGTTACCTGAGCCACGTTGGATCCGTTAAGATCCATAGTATAAATTTGTGTTTGACCTCCATTTGATCTTAAAAATGCTAACTTATCAATATTGCTTGCTTTTCTTGGCCTCCAACTATTACTACCTGATGATGTTAATTGGTACTCATTACCATCAGAATCCGCAGAAAATATAACATTATTACCATTTATTTTTCTAGTAAAAAAGACTCTGTTGGTAGGAAACTCAATGGTTTTAAAGTTAAACGTTTCACTTAAAACCGGATCATTAATATTGTCTGAAGCAGATACTTGCCAAAAATATTTGATTCCGTAGTCTAATCCTGTAACCGTCAATGTGGTATCTGTTAGGTCTGTATAATTTAAAACATCTGAATTTTGGTCGTTTAATATCTGAACTTGATAAACTAAATCATCATCTTCAGGATCTGTCCCAACCCAAGTTAGATCTACAGTTAAGGTTTGATTAATCGCATTATTAGCAGGTGTCACTAAAATTGGTGCATTTGGCGCGTCATTATTAGCGGTTTCTACTTCTAGCTCAAAAATCACGTTTACACTATTATCCTCAGTAACAGTCGCTGACTCAAACTTTGATAAATAGCCATCTTTTTGTGCTTGTACAGAATAAGTACCAATTGCAACATTATTAATTACAAAATCTCCAGAAGCATCTGTAAAAACGATACTAGAACTAGGGTTTGTTGACACTCTTGTATTTTCTAGTGGTACATTATCTCCTTTAGAAACCACTTTTCCTGTTATTGAACCAGTACCACTAAAGGATACTTTGTCTTCACTACAACCAACGACTAGTAAGATTATGACTAATAAACTTATATATTTTGAAAATGTTTTCATCTGTTTCACTTTTTTAAATGTTAAACTAAAATTTAACAGATTAATTATCTTTTTTGATTGGACGTGCTAACTTGTTTTTTTCTTGCATTTGTCTACGATTTTCTTTTTTCAAGGCTCTAAATTCTGCCTTTTTAAGACGCTCTAACTCTTTACGTTGATTAAATTTAGTATTTGGTGTAGATAGATAAATATTAACACCTACCCCAAAACGATAAAACATATCGTCAATGGATCCAGACACTACACCATCCAATTTATCAGAAAATACTAAGTTATGCTCTCCAAACACGTATATTCCTAAGTTATCTTTTACCAAATACTCTATTCCTAAACCTGCCTGTAATTTAGGGTCTAAAGTGTTAAAATAGTCCAAAGCATTTGTACCAATACCGCCAAACAAGTAAGGTGTTAGGTTGTCAAATGGTAAGATTTTATATTCTAAATTTAAATCAAAGGACATAAATCCTTCATTAAACATTTCTTTGTTTTCTAAATTAAATTTATTAAAAGAAAAATCTAATCCTAAATATGGATTTAATTTACGTTTAAATCCTAATTTACCATTAAAAGCTAGCTGAGGATTAGCCAAATCACCATTCATTAATGTACCTCCTAATGCTGCTGTAATTGCGTAATCGCCTCTTCTTTCTGTTAAAAAACGATCGTATAACTCTGTAGTAATAGCTTCATCTTTTTCAGCATCATAGTCTTCTACAAGTTTAGCTGTAGCTTCCTCATTTAATCTTGGCAACCATAATTCGTCTTTTATTCCTTCAATAATCAAAGCCTCTACTGCTTTTTCAATAGCCTCTTTCATGGCTAATTGGACAGGTTCATTTTTTGTAAAACCTATTTCAGTCTCAAGTAATCTTTGAAATTTAACGTACTTAAACAGATTTGCAGATACTGCTTGAGATAAGATTGTTTTTGAAATATAAACTGTTTTTAACACTCTACCACTAGAGGTAGACACCGCTCTTAAATACACTGTAATCCTATCTTGTCTATATTGTGTTGAAGTACCTACTCCTAAATATCTTGCTCCTGCACCACCTGTGATAATATTAGTATCATAGGATATAACACCACCTTCTAATAATATTCCTGCATAAAGTAATGGTGGTAAATTAGGCTCGCTTGGGTTTTGATTTTTTCTATACTCATCACGAGTAGATCTAATTATATTTCTTTCGTTTAAAAGATTACCTAAGTTTTCCCTTTCAATAACTGTAAACCATTTAGAGTCCTCTAAGGCCTTATTTAACATCGTTGTACCTCCTTGAGAGACTGCTGTGCTAAAAGTACTTCCATTTTCTACAGCTTTGTACTGACCTGTTTGATCTTTAAAGTTATATACTCCAGCTACAACAGGTTCTTGAGGTAATGGAAACTCTTTTAACTTTTGTGCAACTGGAGAGGTTTCACCAATCCTAGCTCGTTCTTGCTTGTAAGGTTGGTTAAAAAACGCACCACAACTGGTTAATAATAAAAATAATATGACTGCAAAAGCAGATCTATAGTTAAGCATGATAAATAATTAAGTGGTTAATTAGGGACTATAATTTGTGTCTGCTCTCCAGTAGTTGTATCTAAAATATTAATGACTAAGCCTTCTGCAGAGTCATAAACTTCTAGTGCTAAACTACCAAAACTAAAATTTCCTTCTTGTAGACCTTCTCCTAATTGTGTTTGAAATAGAGATCTAGATAACTGACTAAGTATTTGTCTATTTAAATTTTCGGAAAATGCTGCTAAAGAGCTGTCATCATCTGATTGGTTTGCTTTTGGGTCTGTAAAAGAATTTTGAGCGTTAGCTGAACTTAATAACCATTGATAATTAAAAGTATCTCCTCCAAATGCTGGATTTATAGGTTTATAAGATAACTGTTGACCAACACAGAAGTAGCTAGCCGAGAAAATTAAAATTATTAGTAATTTTTTCATGTCTAAAAAGTTAATAGCGTTTAATTGTTTTAGATTCGTTTTCAAGTTTTTTAAAATGTTTGTATACGTTAACTATCGCGTAATCATTCATTTTAGTTAAATACTCAAGACTAGGTCTTACAAAAAACGAAAAAATCTCATCATCTCCAACAATAACCTCTATTTTCGTGTTTCTACCTAATGCTAATACCTCTTTGATTGTCACTACTTTATTACCGTTAATATTATTTTGAGTGTATAAAGAATAAAATAACTTGTAGAAGTCCCTACCTGGTTTTGTTTTTGTGTCTTCAACTACGATTCCTTTTAACTCTAAACCATCTCTTTTACCTTTATTGACGTCTTGAGAGTTTGCCTGTTCCTCTTTTAATTTATCTAATAATTTTTGTTTATTTTCTATATCTAAATTTGACTTATCATTATAAACCACTCGGTCTTGACCTATCAAATTATTATCTAAGTCATATATAAGCATAACGCAAATAACTGGCTGATCTCCAATAATATTAAATGAAGCCTCAGCAAGTTCTATTTTTTGATTGGCAGATATAATAAAGCGTTGCTTTTTGTCTTCAAGAAGGTTATCTACACTTTCTTCTTTATCAAAAACCATTAATTTAAAGATTAAACTTTTTGTAATTTCGGTTTTATTGAAAGCTGTAGCTTTTATGGTTGTAAAGTCATTTTGTTGAGCTGTTTCTATTTTAGCCTCAACTTCATTGTTTACTAATTGCGCAGAAATTTTGAGACTAATATCATCAATTTTTTCTGCAATATTTTTTTTAACATTAAGATTATTGTCTTCATTATCGTTATAAACGATTCTATCCATACCAATAATATTATCTGTTGAATCAAAAATTAAAAGTAGAATTATCACCTTTGTCTCTTGATCAAAATTAATGGATGTTGTTGACAAATCTTTTTGTTGATCTGCATTTAAATCTAATTGTCCGCTTTGCTCGTTTTTAGATTTGTTTTGATTTTTATCTGTTTTAAAAACAGATAATTTATAAGATATACTTTTAGACAATTGCATTTTATTAATAGCAACGCCCTTTATATTAATAATATCATTGTCTTGGGTAACTATCAGCTTTGCCTCAACTTGCGTGTTATACGATTGCGAGTGAGCGTTAATAGCATAAAAAAAGACAACAATTAATACCATTGTTTTTTTGAATTCACATAAAAACATAATGGCTTATTTTTTAAAAATTTCTAATTATGATTGATTGGTCTTGTCCTTGCATAGAAATTTTAATTTTTTCTGATAAAGAATTTGATCCAAACATGGTCAAATTTTGGTTATTCCCTGTTTGATTAATCGTTGTGTTTTTTATATCTGTTTTAAAAGGACTGTAATCAAAAACTGTATTATTATCTCCATTTTGTATTACCGTTTCAACAAGTTTAGTACTATTAATATCTAATACAGTAAGGTTATCGTTACCGTTTTGGATTATATTAATATTACTTTGTGTAGATCTTGTGACACTTACCGCTTCATTATTATCTCCAATCTGAGCAATAAAGATTGCATTATTTGTTGAAGCTGAATTTAAGTTTGAAGCACTTTGATTAAGTAAAAAGTTTTCTTGTGACGCCTGTGTATCAAAACCCGACAACTGACTCTCTTCTTGAGCTTCAAAAGTTTGAGCAGTAAGAGTATTACTCGATATAAGAATTAAGGCAACTATTAAAATTTTAAATATTGTTTTCATAGTCTTATGTTTTAACTGTGTTACTACATGTAAGTTATAAAATAAATCTGTTATAAAAAGTATAAGAGCAAATTAATGCTCTTATACCTTATAATTATTTTACTAAATAATCTATTTTACAAAAGCTTCTGCTTAGTCATTTTGAGTTACAGAAGAAGAGTTTCCGTTTCCAATTTGATCCACAGAACTTGAATGAGTTGTTCCGTTTTGATCTACTGTACTAGAATTAAAATCCCCTTGTTGATTAACATAACTATCGTGCATAAAACCGTCTTGATCAACAATACTATTATTTAACAATCCGTTTTGAGTTACGTTAGATAAATGTAAATCTCCCATTTGTGAAACCGAACTATTGTTAGCTGTACCATCTTGATCTACATATGATTGATTATCGTTTCCAGTAGAAGTCACTTGACTTTGGTTTCCTGTACCATCTTGAGCAACTACAGAGATGTTAGTGTTTCCTGTTTGAGAAACAGAACTACTATTAGCATTTCCATTTTGATCTACATCAGAATCGTTATCGTTACCTAATTGAGTTACAGCTGATCCATTATTGTTTCCTATTTGATCCACATAAGACTCATTAGTGTTACCTATTTGATAAGTTGTTGCTGTGTTAGCGTTACCTTGTTGATTTTGAGTAGAAATATTAGAGTTACCTTGTTGAATTGAAAGTGCGTAGTTGAAATCACCAACTTGATCAATATCACTATCATTCATATCTCCATATTGTCCTGCTCCTCCATAATTATCATTACCTATTTGACTAACATCTGCAAGATTAGAATTACCAATTTGCTCTGCTTGACCCCAGTTATCATTTCCTAATTGAGTAACTGCAGCTGTATTCATATCACCTGTTTGCCAGATATCTGAGTCATTATTATTCCCATCTTGATCAGCGTCTGCATCATTACTATCACCATCTTGATCTACTAAAGAGTCATTCATATCTCCATTTTGATCAACACTAGCGTCATTCATATTTCCATCTTGATCAACATCAGAAATGTTCATATCACCAGTTTGGTCAACATCACTAATGTTCATATCACCAATTTGGTCAACATCACTAATGTTAGACTCTCCATCTTGGTCAACATTAGAATCGTTATCGTTTCCTGTTTGTGTAACTGAAGAATCATTTCCTCCTCCTAAATCATTGTCTTGACTCACATAAGACGTATTATTGTCACCATTTTGATCAACAACACTCGTGTTATTATCTCCTGAATAACCCTGAAAAACATCTGAATCGTTTCCGTCACCATCTTGATCTACATCAGAAGTGTTAAAATCTCCCCATTGGTCAACATAAGAATCGTTATTATCTCCTGTTTGATCTACATCTGATAAATTACTATCACCATCTTGCCATACAAAAGAATCGTTATCATCTCCTGTCTGAGTAACAGTACTAATATTAGAATCTCCTACAGTACCTTGCCATACAGTAGAGTCATTGTTATTACCATCTTGAGAAACATCAGAATCATTTAAATTTCCAACTTGTTCAACTACTGAATTATTTCCAGAACCTCCAAATTGATTTACTAAAGATGTGTTATCATCTCCATCCTGCTCTACTGTACTGGTATGAGAACCATCACCTGCTGTACCATAACCTTGGAATACATCAGAATCGTTTCTATCACCATCTTGGTCAACAGTACTTGAGTTACTGTCTCCCCACTGATCTGTGTATGAGTCATTACTATCTCCCATTTGATCAACGTCACTTGCATTTAAGTCACCATCTTGCCAAGTAAAATTATTGTTTAAATCTCCTGTTTGATTAACTGCAGAAATATTATCATCAGATAAACCATCTCCTCCTGGTCCTCCTCCAGTTTGGCGAGTCTCATTAGTGTTAGAAGTTCCGTTTTGATCTACCGTAGAAATGTTATCATCTCCGACTGAATCTACGTCAGAGTCATTGGTCATACCAGTTTGCATTACAGTTGAAGCATTTCCACTTCCGATCTGGTCTACATCACTGTTGTTCGATTGTGCAAACATCATTGTTCCACACATTAGCGCAGCTGCGCTGAAAAATACTTTTTTCATGTTTAAATATATATTGATTAATAGCAATTCAAAGATAAAGAATTTATTCACTCCTAAAATTTGATAACCAAAAAAACATGCGTTTTTAACTATATATTCGTTAATAATTGAGATTTACACGTTAAAACGCATGTTTTAAAGAGAATTTTCCTACAATATTTTTAGATTCAAAATAACACCTAAACCCCTAATACACTTGAATATACGTACAACTACGTATAAAAAAAGAGCAAAAAAACCGTAGTAAGACAGCACACCTTAACCTACATAGTCTTCCTAAGATAATTTTAAAGAAATTTAAAGATAATAAATAACTCAAATTACATGTTGAAGAATTTTATATAGACCTTACATTAATTACTTCAATAAAAATTTATAGGTATAAAAAAAAGAGGATTCTTTAAAGAACCCTCTTTTTTTTTTAAATAACACTTTTTAATATTAATCGTTTTGAGTAACAATAGATATATTAGAATCACCTATTTGATCTACATCACTAATATGTGTATTACCACCCTGATCAACTGTACTTGTATTAAAATTACCGGATTGATAAACATCACTTAAATGAGAAAGACCAATTTGGCTTACCATACTACTATTAGAGTTACCTAATTGCAACGTTGCAGAATCGTTTAGATCACCATCTTGTATAGTAGAGGCTATATTATTATTTCCTGTTTGACTTGTCGTTTCAACATTATCATCTCCATCTTGTGATACATAAGAATCGTTTAAATTACCTATTTGACCAACTAAAGAAGAATTATTAATCCCTACCTGAAAAACTCTAGATTCATTATTGTTACCAATTTGATCTACATCACTAAAGTTATCTCCTCCTGTTTGTTTTTGGTTAGAAAAGTTTCTGTTTCCTACTTGGGTCAAGTAAGCTGTATTTCCTGCCGACTGATTAGGTACTGCATTTTGATTTTGTCGTCCTACATTTCTGTTTCCATCTTGATCAATATCTCCAAAGTTATTGTCAAAACGTTGGATTTGAACTGATTTGTTTCGGTTACCAAATTGGTTTGTGTAAGCTATATTATCTTCTGCTGCACTTGTACCTTGATCAATACGAGCGTTGTTTCTGTTTCCTTCTTGATAAACATCACCAAGGTTTCTATCTCCTGCTTGCTTAACTTTAGACTTGTTTAAATTTCCTAATTGAAATACATCAGAATCGTTTGCTTCACCACTGTTTGGGTTACCAGGAACAGATCCATATTGATCTACGTCAGAGTCATTATTTGCTCCTTGTTGGAATACATCAGAATCGTTAGAAACACCAGTTTGATCGACATCACTAACGTTTGATTGTGCGAGCATGACTGACCCACACATTAGCGCAGATGCGCATAGAATGATTTTTTTCATTTTGAATATATATTGATTAATAGCATCTCAAAGATATATATTATATGTATCAAAAAATGATAATACCATATAAATCAGCATATTTAAAGCAACTTTTCGATAATCTCATAATTTTCTCGGACAAACAGAATTATAGAGCACAAAAAAGCCTCAATAAATATTGAGGCTTTTTTTTATATAAATATTTATACATTTATTTAGTAAACAACAACTCTCTATACTTTGTTAAAGGCCACAACTCGTCATCAACTAACAATTCAAGTTTATCACAATGGTATCTAATATCATCAAATAAAGGCTTAACCTTGTTGCAATAAGCTTTAGCTTTGGTTTCTATATTTTCATCTTTATTAGACTTTTTACGCGCTTCAGTCATTTTAGTCACGTTAGAATTAATAGATGCGATGTGTTCTGAAATTTCTTCTATTAAATTAAGTTGTTCTTTTGCAAACTTTTTAAAATCTGCTCCATAGATCTCTTTTAAGCCTTTTACATTTTTAATTAGTATATTTTGATATCTAACAGCTGTAGGCACAACATGGTTACGAGCAATATCACCTATAACACGACTTTCAATTTGCACACGAAGTACATACTCTTCCATTTCAATTTCATAACGCGCTTCAGATTCAATCTTATTCATGACACCTAAACCTTCAAACAGCTCTAAAGTTTTTTTAGATACTTTAGCCTTTAATGCTTCTGGTGTCGTTTTATTGTTACTTAAGCCTCTTTTTTCTGCTTCCTTCTCCCAGGCTTCACCATACCCATTACCTTCAAATAATATGTTTTTAGATTTTTTGATGTACTCTCTTAATATATTAAAGATAGCATCATCTTTTTTCATATCCTTTTTCTCTATTAAGGTATCCACCTCTTTTTTAAAGTCGATTAATTGTTTTGCAACAATACTATTTAAAACCGTCATTGGGTTAGCACAATTAGCAGTAGATCCAACCGCTCTAAACTCGAATTTATTTCCTGTAAAGGCAAAAGGAGACGTCCTATTACGATCAGTATTATCTAGCAATACATCAGGTATTTTACCAACAACATTAAGTTTTAAATCTGTTTTTTCCTCTGGAGATAATTTGCCATCCGTTACGTTTTCTAACTCATTTAAAGTTTTAGTTAACTGATCTCCTATAAATACAGATATAATAGCAGGAGGTGCCTCATTAGCTCCTAAACGATGATCATTACTTGCAGATGCAATTGCAGCACGCAGCAGCTCTTCATTATCATATACCGCTTTAATAGTATTTATAAAAAAGGTTAAAAACTGAAGATTACTCATAGGTGTTTTTCCTGGTCCTAATAAATTAACTCCAGTATCTGTGCTTAAGCTCCAATTGTTATGTTTTCCTGACCCATTTACACCTGCAAACGGTTTTTCATGAAATAGAACTTTAAAATTATGTCTGTCTGAAATTTTATCCATCACATCCATTAATAATGAATTATGGTCTACAGCCAAATTAGCTTCGTCATAAATTGGTGCTAATTCAAATTGATTAGGAGCCACCTCATTATGTCTAGTTTTTACCGGAATACCTAATAGCATGCACTCTGTTTCAAGATCTCTCATAAAAGCCATTACACGATTTGGTATTGTCCCAAAATAGTGATCATCTAACTGTTGTCCTTTAGCTGGAGAGTGTCCTAATAATGTACGACCTGTTTGCACTATATCTGGTCTAGACATTGCCAAATCACGATCTATTAAAAAATACTCTTGCTCCCAACCTAAAGAGGCATTTACTTTTTTAACATTTTTATCAAAGTACTTACACACAGCTACAGCTGCGCTATCTACAGCCTGTAATGCTCTAAGCAAAGGCGTTTTATAATCTAAGGCTTCTCCTGTGTAAGACACAAAAACGGTAGGAATACACAATGTTGTACCATATATAAAAGCAGGAGACGTTGGGTCCCAAGCTGTATAACCACGAGCTTCAAAGGTATTTCTTATTCCTCCATTAGGAAAACTTGATGCATCAGGCTCTTGTTGCACTAATTGTCCGCCTCCAAATTTCTCTATTGCTAATCCGCCTCCAATAGTTTCAAAAAAAGCATCATGCTTTTCTGCTGTTGCACCTGTTAAAGGTTGAAACCAGTGTGTGTAATGGGTTGCTCCTTTAGAGATAGCCCATTCTTTCATTCCTGTAGAAATATGATCCGCAACTATTCTATCAATTTTTTTTCCCAATTTAATAGCATCACTAACACTTTCAAAAGCTTCTTTAGTTAAATATTGACGCATGGTAGACTCATTAAAAACATTGCTTCCAAAAATTTCTGAGCGTCGTTGTTTTTCTTCAATTACAACAGGACGTCGTTTTAATGATTCTTTTATAGCATGAAATCTTAATGTTGACATATTCTTTTTTTTAATTAGTTGAATTACGAATTTACAAAAAATAACACTTGCAAAATGTCATACCCTAAAAAAAACAGGGTTATTAACATTCTTTTAATAAAATTATCAATTATACCCATATTTTTTTAGAGGTGAATTCAATTTTATTCTATATTTGCCTTAACATATAACTAAAATGAGTTTTTACCATGAAAAAATCTAAATTAGAATACATCTGGTTAGATGGATACTTTCCAACACAAAACATGAGAAGTAAAACTAAAGTTGAAAATGACTTTAGTGGAAAATTAGAAGACTGCCCAATTTGGTCTTTTGATGGTTCATCTACTAAACAGGCTTCAGGAGGCGCTTCTGATTGTCTTTTAAAACCTGTCGCAATTTACCCAGATCCTGCAAGAAGAGATGGTTATTTAGTAATGACAGAAGTTTTAAATGCAGATGGCACACCACATGTATCTAATGGTAGAGCTACTATTGAAGATGAAGATGAAGATTTCTGGTTTGGTTTTGAGCAAGAATATTTTATCATGGATAACAAAACACAATTACCTTTAGGTTTCCCTATTGGTGGTTATCCTGCACCACAAGGTATGTATTACTGCTCTGTTGGCGGAAGACATACACATGGTAGAGATTTAGTTGAAGAGCATGCAGACTTATGTATCGATGCTGGCCTTAACTTTGAAGGAATTAACCAAGAGGTTGCTTCTGGACAATGGGAATTTCAATTATTTGCTAAAGGTGCTAAAAAAGCAGGAGACGAAATCTGGATTGCAAGATATTTGCTTGACAGATTAACTGAACAATACGGTTATTATATTGAATACCATCCAAAACCATTAGGTAAAGATATGGATTGGAATGGTTCTGGTATGCACGCTAACTTCTCTAACACTGTTTTAAGAACATGTGGTAGCCAAGAAACTTACGAGAAAATTTGCGAAGCATTTAGACCAGTGGTTAAAGAGCACATTGCGGTTTACGGAGAGTTTAACGACCAACGTTTAACTGGAGATCACGAAACAGCATCAATCCATGACTTTAGTTATGGTGTGTCTGATAGAGGTGCATCTATACGTATACCAATTATCACTGTAGAGAAAGGATGGAAAGGTTGGTTAGAAGACCGTCGTCCAGCATCAAATGGTGATCCATACAAAATAGCAGGTCGTATTATTAAAACTGTAAAATCTGCTAATATTAGTTAATATTGATTACATAGTTAAATCCATTAAAAAACGCTTTCTATAACTAGAAAGCGTTTTTTTATATATAAACGATAAACTAAATTACCCTCTAAAAACTAATATTATAAAAACTGCATAAATCAATACTAAGCCAAAACCTTTAATTTTACCAATTTCATGCTGCTTAGGCAACAATCCTAGCACCAACACTAAAGCTGCAAAAATTAACATCCAAAATATATCTCTAGACAATATTAAAGATTCTGTTACAGGAATTGTCTTTATCATAGATGTTAAACCCAGCACAGACCCAATATTAAAGATATTTGATCCAATCAGATTCCCTAATGATATTGCTTTTTCCTTTTTAGCTGCTGCAATAACCGATGCTGCTAACTCAGGCACACTTGTACCAATTGCAATCATAGTTACACCAATTACAGCTTCACTAACGCCTAAGCTTGTAGCTATTTGTGTAGCTCCTTTAACTAGCCATTCACTACCAAAATACAAAGCAGCTGCACCAATAAATAACCAGATACCAATTTTAAAGTTAGACACCACAGCTAAGGCATCATCCACTTCCTCTAAATCATCCGTAGATTTTTGTGTTTTAATCAAATAGACTATAAAAACAATTAATCCAATAAAAAGCACTAAACCTTCCATAGCAACTAATTGGTTATCATTCCATAAAAAATAATATAACGCCATAGAAAACAACATCATAACTGGCCAAGTCAATTTATAAAAAGACTTATCTATTGCGATTGCACCTACAATTGCTGTTATACCAAGCACTAAACCTATGTTTGCTATATTGGAACCCACCACATTATTAATTGCAATTGCAGGCGACCCACTTAAAGCTGCTTGCAAACTAACCAATAATTCTGGCGCAGATGTCGCAAAGGACACAACTGTCATACCAATTACAATTTTAGAAATATTAAGCTTAAAGGACAAGGCTACAGATGATCGCACCAAAAACTCTCCTCCCACTACTAATAATACAAAACCTAAAATAAGATATGCTACACTCATAATAATATAATTTTTGCGAAGATACATTTTGAAATCTTCAAAAAGAATTAGGACTTAATTTTTTTCGCTGTAGCGGAAAACACTTTTGTAAAACTAATTCTCAACTATAAAAAGCAATAGTAAGGATAAAATTTTCAAAATTAAAATCTCAACAAATGACAAAAAAGGAAATAAAACTAAAACAAGTTATCAGTATCATAAAGGAATAAGTCCAATAGAAACAACTTTAGATGGTACAGGAGAATTATAAATAAATTCAAAATAAGTTACCAAATAAATCTACTAATAAAAAAGCCCAAACAATATGTTTGGGCTTTTTATTGTCTAGTATAAATACTATTCTACAATTATTTTTTTTGTAATACGTTTATCTTCAGTTTCAATTACAACCATATATAAACCGCTTGCTAGTTTTAAATCAATATAGCTATTATTAATAACCGTTTGTGATAAAACAGCTCTTCCTTCCGAAGAAAAAATTGACAAATCATACATTTGATTTTCTCCTGAAATAAATAATTTATCTGTTACCGGATTTGGATATAGTTTTAAAGTTTCTGTCGTAAAATCAGCAACACTTAAAGACTGATTCCATGTGTTACCAACTTGATTTCCCCAAATATATTCAACCAAATCAGGTTGATCAATAAAAGGGTTTCTATTTACTTGCCATTCATAAACCACATTGTTTCTGTTCATTTCAAAATCATCTGGCGGATCGTTTCTATGCCAATCTAAAAGCGTCGCTAAATCACCCATTTGACCTGATACGCTTGGATAACCGTTTACAACACTTAATCCATTATAACGGATTTGCATATACAAAACACTTCTAGCAACATCACCTTTAAAGCTTCCTGCTGTACCTGTAGGTCCATTGTATTCTCCGTAGTGTTGATTTCCTCTAGAACTGTTTTCTGGTCCATCTGCAGCACGCAATGCATGTCCATCACTATTACCATGACGTAAGGAATCTGCTGTGGTATTCCAAAACACATCTTTACCATCTCTAAAATCATCTAAATCAATACTATTGTAACCTGCTAATGACCTTGGAAAAGTATGTTCTCTATTCCAAGTACCTGTATTATTAGATGTTGTCTGATAGTCTAACTTTGGACGACCAATCTCAGAGTACACTAGCCAAACCTGATTACTATTTGCAGGATTTTGATCTGCTGCTTCTAAAATATCTATTATATCAGAATAGGTTTGCGCTTTAACCACACCTTCTTCTGCAACGATGTCTTGCAAAGCTTGCTGTAAAGCAACTCCAGATAAGCCATCTAAACTATCATAATAATCAGTAGGTTGCGTACTAGCCACAATACCATAAGTTGGGTTTAAAGGTGTTCCAAATGGAGCAACAACAAAATCATTATCCACAACTCTCACTTCTAAGTTATTGTTAAGCGCAATATAAACCGTAGGCAAACTAGAAATCACAATTTTTAAAACCTCATCACCTTCATCTAAAACATCGTCTATTAACGCGATAGTTGTAGAAATGGTATTTTGCCCTAATGGCACAACCACAGATGTACTTCCTGAAAAATCAGATGTATTAAAACCTCCATTATTTAAAGTAAAATCAATAGTTAAATCAGAATCCACATTTTGCTCTGTAGTAAAAGTAATATCAAAAGCAGCTCCTTCGTCAACTTGCGTTTGCGTTACAGATGTTAACACACCGTTTAATATAATACCGCTTCCATCATTTAATGCTCTTGGTGTTGGTACTGTAGACACATAAGTTATACTATCTGGATTACCCAAACCGTCATCAAAACGCTGAATTGAATTTGTATTATTTCCAGAACCCTCATTAATCTGCTCTGTCACACCAAGCAATGCCATTAAACCTGTATCATCAGAATCCGTAGTATCATAAACTAATGCATCTACTAAATTAGTCTGTGTTGCTAAAGTCCCTTCCGGAAAATCAGTGTCATCACCTAAATATATAGCAGCTGCATCTGCTCCGTTTTGAATAAGGTTAGCAGGTATAATTAATTGAGGAAAAGGAGAAACACCTGTACTACCAATTAACAACAAACCATTAACATCTGTCGTATAACCATCTAAATCCAAAGCAAAATAACTAGAATCAGCACCAGATGAAGAACCATTAAACAACACAACGACATATCCATCTAAAGAAAAGTTAGGAGTACTTGATAGCAGCTCTATAAATTCTTGATCATCAATTCCTGGTGTATCAGAGTCTAACTCGTTAATAACAACAGATTGAGAATACCCTATTGCCGAAATAAGCATAATAAAAAGTAAAGTAATTTTTTTCATCCAATTATTTTTTTTGCAAATATAGCAGATATTATTAGCTGACCTTTTAAACAATAGTTAATTAACCTTTTAATAATCAAAAATAATCAAAACCTCTTTTTTGATTTAAAAACATAACAAAATCCCCTAGAAAAAAAATATACTATTGAAAAAAGCCCTACATAGATATCAAATAGAAACCATAAAATAACTTTATAACTACAAATTAAAACTTTAATTAAGGCAGTTAATAAAATATTGAAATAGATTAGATCTTTTTACTTTAATAAGTAAAGTCAAATGTATAGATATATCCTTTTTTTCTTGGAGAATAATATCAAAAAAATATATCTTCAAAAAACAATCCTGAAAAGTATTGCTATTATTAACCCTTAAACTTAAAATTATGCTAACAATCGCCCAATTAGTAATCGATATTATAACATCGATTATACTTTAAACCAAAAAAATGTAAAACTTAGTCTAGAATAGGTTTTACTATTTTTAAATATTAAGGACTATTTGGCTATCAATTACTAAAGCAATAATTTTGAATTTAAATTTCAATTATGAAAAAAGCAGGATTCAAGCTGTTGGCAAAGCTCAATAAGCTGGTACTACCAAGTTACACGAAACAAAAATTAGACCTCAGCAAAGCCACTAAAATACAGTTGGCAATTTTTGGATGGAAGGTATTTGTTACAAAAAACGCATTAAATTAAATTAATTCATCAAAAAGTTTTGATGTTATTATAAAAAAGTAATATATTTGCACCCACAAAAAAAAGGCCTCGTGGCGCAACTGAATAGCGCACTTGATTACGGCTCAAGAGGTTACAGGTTTGAATCCTGTCGAGGTCACTAATAAAACCAATACTTTACAAAGCTTTTGTAAATGTTGGTTTTTTTTATTTGCAGAAAATTTGCAGAAAAATAACTGTATAATTTCGCTATTACTGCCTGTATAATTATTGTTATTTTCTGAGTATAGCTAATATTTCCTGTTTATTGTAATAGCGTTTATTACCAATAGCGTAACTCTTTATAATACCTTTGTTTGTCCAATTCCAAAGTGAAACTAAACTAATTTTTAAAAAATCTGCCGTTTCTTGTCTTGTTAAATACGCTTCATTTCCATTAGTATGCAAATCATTTAAATAATGTTTTATTTTTATTAAAAGCTTATCTGCTACTCTATCTGCTAATTCATCTACTGTAATTTCTTGTACTTCTATTGTTTTTGTTATCATACCTTATTATTTTTTATAAAATGAAAGTTAACGAAATGAAGCAAACAAAAACTTGAGGTAAGATAGACGTCTAAAAAAATGAGAGAAGTGAAGCTATTGCTTCTATTATACAACTTAGCTTTGGGTCAGTTTTGTTGCGGAATAGAGGTTTTAAGCATTAGCAATAGCCCTTTGCTTTTTTATTGTACTAATTTATTTATATAGATACTTTTAAATAAAACAAGCAATGTGCTATTATAGCGTTGGATACAAGTATTATAACATAAAACCAACTATGTATTGCTCGCGTAATAACACAAAGGATTTTGAGCTTTCGACAGACTCAAATCGAAGCAAGCAAAAAAACTAGGTTCTGACTTGTATGGAATAAAAAAGAGCCTTCCGAAAAAGACTCTTTCATTATTGATCTAATGGTCGTGGTTTGAATGGTCATCACTTTTTTCCTCACCAGATTTATTCATTATCATATCGTGTTTATATTGACAGCAAGATGGAAGACTGTTAAATGCCTCTTCATCACCAGCTACTTTTTCGGTATCATAACCTGAAGCTGCGATTGCTTTATGGATTGCCATTGCATCCGTTTTTGAATCATCAAATGACACATCAATCTTCTTTTTATCAACGTCCCAATTGGCACTTGCCACACCTTCAACACCGTTAGCTGCTTTTTCGATAGTGTTTTTACACATTCCGCAATTTCCTCTTACACCAAAAGACAGGTCTATCATTGCCATATCTTTAGACATTTCAGTAGTTGTGGTTTCTGTTTCTTTTTTGGTTTCGTTTTTACAACTTGTTAAACCTAATGCTGCTATTACAGCTACACTTAAAATTACTTTTTTCATTGTTTAAAAATTTAATTGTTATTATTCTATTACTTGTTTTACTTCTCCACAGGTTAGCATTGCTTCACCAAAATATGGGTTGATTACTTTTTCTTCTTTGCTCAACCAATATGCACCATTATTGTTATCTGCCATTGGACAAAATTCCACATAAACCTTTTCATTGACACCAAATAGTTGTACAGCATTGATTAGATGTGATGATAAATGTTTAAAAAGGTCTCTTTGTGATTCTATATCGGACGTTTCAGAAATTGAAGTTGCAGAAGATTTTATTTCGCCTTCTAATGACATCCAATGGTTATGCGCCTTATTATCTGACAACAATTTCATATCTACTTTGTTCAATTCATTTAATAAAGTTTTTGTGCTTGTTGAAGTACTTTTTGAATCTTCTTTTACTAAAGCATCTTTTAAATTGATATACGCATTGAAAACAGCTTTTAACTGCTCTTGAAATTTCGCTGATACTTCCAAACGCTCATTCATATTAGTGTGGTCACTTTCTTTGTTAGATGCATTGTTATCCATACCTAAATGACCTTCGTGTCCAGTCATTACTTTACCACCATCTTTATTCATCATAGACTTTTTCCCTTGTAATTGTGCTGCTGCATCAACCGTAAATGTACCGTTAGTCACTATTTCATTTCCAACAAATAATCCTTCTACAACTTCATATTCATTACCAATTTGATTGCCTAATTTAATTTCACGCATTTCAAAAATAGGTTGGTCTGGATTTGTTTTAAGGTACACCACAGAACGTTCACCTGTCCATAACACAGAAGATGAAGGAATTGTTAATAGGTCATCATTATTAGCTGTACTGCCTTCAATATTTGCGGTTACAAACATTCCTGGTTTAAATACATCGTCCTTATTGCTTAAAACAACACGTAAGTTTACAGTTCTTGTTTTCGTGTTTAAAACTGGGTCAATGAAATCTACTTTACCTTTAAACTCTTTATTAGGATAAGCATTGGTTGTTATCATCACTTCCTGTCCTTTTTTAAAGCGGTCAATCTGATTTTCATACACATCAAAATTTCCCCAAACCGTGTTTAGATTAGCAATTTTAAGTAAGGGTTGTCCTTGTTTAATGTAATCGCCTTGCTCTACCAATTTTTCTGTAACAGTACCCGAAACGGTCGCATAAACAGGAAAGTTTTCTTTTACTTTCCCTGTTTCTTCAATCTGATTGATTTGATTTTCAGAGAGCTTCCATAATTTCAATTTATTACGGACTGCTTTGTATAAAGCAGGTTGTGATTCTTTTAAAGATGCTGCTGTAATTAATTCTTGTTGTGCTGCATAGAGTTCTGGTGAATAAATGGTTGCCAATAATTGACCTTTACGAACTTCTTCGCCTGTAAAACTCACATTCAAGCGTTCAATTCTACCTGAAAAGTAACTGACTTGTACTGCATTAGCTTCTTCGTTTTCAGCAATTTTACCAGATAATTTGATAGTATTGCCTTCAACATTGCCTTTACCAACAATAGATGTTTGAATATTAGCTAAAGCCATTGCGTTTTCAGTCAATTTGAATTGGTCTGCTAATAAACCATCACTTCCACCATCAGCAGGAATTAAATCCATACCACAAATAGG
>NZ_DCQO01000021.1:92732-93220 GCF_002323495.1 Olleya sp. UBA1516 | reverse complement strand
TGCAGATAACAACTTTGAGAATAGCCCAATAGTTGGAGATTTAACGGGAGTTGTATTTGAAGACATCGACGGAGATGGTATTCAAGATGCGGGCGAAGAAGGAATTGAAGGAGTAGATATAGTTATTACTGATGTTGACGGAAACGAAACGACAGTAACAACAGGAATAGACGGAATATGGGCAGCAACAGACATTCCAATAGGAGATACAGAGGTTGATGTTGACGAGACAACGTTACCAACCGATATTACAGATACTTTAACAACAACGGATTCAGATCCAGAAATAGTAACTGTATTAGAAGGTGTAGCAACAGTAACAATAGATGACGGATATGCACCAGTAGATATCGATTCAGATGGAGATGGAGTTTTAGACTCAGTAGAAGTTGCAAATGGTACAGATCCTAATAATGAATGTAATTATAACATTGCAGATATTACTGAAGAAATTACCGCAATAACAGATTGTGATAATGACGGATTAA
>NZ_DCQO01000021.1:92270-92488 GCF_002323495.1 Olleya sp. UBA1516 | reverse complement strand
GGAACAGATCCAAATGATGCATGTGAGTATGTAATCGCAAGTATTACCTTACCAATCGACTCAGGAGCAGATTGTGATAATGACGGATTAACAGATGCAGAGGAAATTACAGGAGTTGATGATCCATTAACACCAGCAGATCCAGCAGGAAACACAACAGATCCAACAGATCCAGATACAGATGGTGACGGAGTAACAGATGGACAAGAAGCATTAGA
>NZ_DCQO01000021.1:0-91944 GCF_002323495.1 Olleya sp. UBA1516 | reverse complement strand
GCATTAGATGGAACAGATCCAAATAACTCATGTGAGTATTTAGAGTCAAGCATTACATTACCTCAAGATGAAGTATATCTTGCAGCAGATTGTGATGGAGATGGTGTGACAAATGGTCAAGAAGTTATTGATGGTACAGATGCATTAGATCCTTGTGATTACTTAGCAGGAAATCAAGACATAACTATAGTTTCTGAAGAATGGGAAGCTTTAGATTGTGATGGTGATGGAGTAATTAATGGTACAGAGATATTAGATAGTACAGACCCACAAAACCCATGTGATTTTATTGCAGCAAGTACGACTGTAGCTCAATCTACTGAGTGGTTAAATGGAGATTGTGATAATGATAACGTTCCTAACGGAGTTGAACAATCTGAAGGGGATACTGACGGAGATTCTATACCAGATTATTTGGATACAGATGATGATGGTGATGGAGTGGATACTATCAATGAAGATTATGGTAACACGGATTTTGAAGATGGAGATATAGATCCAACAGGTGATAATGATCCTACTAATGATGATACTGATGGAGATTCTATACTAGATTATTTAGATACAGATGACGATAATGATGGTATACCAACTGAAGATGAGTATCCAGATCCTGACAATAATGGTATTGGATTTGGTGATGATGCAGTCGACAGTGATGGTGACGGTTTACCAGATTATTTAGATGTAAATAACGCATCGCCTCAGGAAGATGATTTAGAGATATTTAATGCTGTTACACCTAATGGCGATGGAGATAATGACGTGTTTATAATTAGAAATATTGAATTATATCCAGAGAATACAGTTAAGATTTATAACAGATGGGGAGTAATTGTTTATGAAACGTCTAGTTATGGTTCTGTAGGAAATTATTTTAATGGTAGATCAAACGGAAGAGTAACAATTCAAGAAGATGAGTTATTACCTGTTGGAACATACTTTTATGTAGTCGAGTATACTGTAGAAGGTGAAACTAAATCTAGAGCAGGATATTTATACCTACAACGATAATAAATCTATAGAGGCAGTGTTAAAGCTGCCTCTTATATAACAAAATAAATTCATACCTTATTTCAAATGAAAAATAAAATTTTAATATTAATAGCTGTATTAAGTTCATTTTATGTAACAGAATTATCTGCGCAACAAGATGCACAATACACACAATATATGTACAATACTTTAAGTATAAATCCAGCATATGCAGGTTCTAGAGATGGACTTAGTGCTTTATTATTGTATCGTACGCAATGGGTAGGATTAGATGGAGCTCCAGATACAGGTAGTTTCAATATCCATTCTCCTTTTGGTGATGAGCAAAATGTCGGGTTAGGTTTATCTGTTGTAAATGATAGGATTGGACCAACGCAAGAAACCTATTTTGATGTGTCATTTTCATACTCTATAAATACATCAGATGAAGGTAGATTATCTTTTGGTTTGAATGGTGGTGGAAGTTTGTTAGATATAAAATATTCGGAATTAAGCTCTTATAATAATGGAGATGTATTATTGCAAAGTGATATTGATAATAAGTTTTCACCTCAAATAGGAGCTGGTGTTTATTATCGTAATTCAGATAAATGGTATTTAGGATTATCAGTACCAAATATACTTGAAACTAAATATTTTGACGATGCTTCTTTATCTCAAGCTTCAGAAAGAATGCACTTTTATTTAATGGGAGGTTATGTTTTTGATATTAATCAGGATTTAAAATTAAAACCAGCTTTTTTAGTTAAACAAGTTTCAGGATCACCTTTACAAGCAGATTTAACTGCAAATGCTTTATATAAAGATAAATTTACAGTTGGATTAGCATACCGTTGGGATGCTGCAGTTAGTGGATTGTTAGGGTATCAGGTATCAGAAAGTTTAATGTTAGGTTTTGGTTATGACAGAGAAGTAACAGATTTAGGTCAGACTAAGTTTGATGCTGGTTCTTTCGAGGTATTTTTAAGATTTGAACCTAGAGATTTAACTAAAATTTTATCACCAAGATTCTTTTAAAACATAGATAACAAAGATTATGAAAAATAGATATATACTTTCTACTTTAATTATTGCACTATCATTTAATCTAACATTTGCTCAAAACGATGGTATTTCTAGTAGTACAGAAAAAAAGTATGATAAATTATCCTATGTTGAAACAACAAAGGAGTTATTAAAGTTAATTGAAAAAGGTAATAAAACACCAGAAGTTTATAAAAAACTAGCTAATTCATATTATTTCAATACCAAAATGGAAGACGCTTCCAAGTGGTATGGTGAAATGTTTAAATTGGATGCAGTAGTTGAGTATGAGTATTATTATAGATATGCGATGAGTTTAAAAGCTATTGGTGACTATGAAGGTGCAAATGCTAATATGAAAGAATTTGCTGCTTTAAAGCCAAATGATTCTAGAGCAATATTATTCTCTAAATCTCCAAACTATCTTGAAACTATCGAATCACTTTCAGGTGATTTTGAATTGGAAAATTTAGATTTAAATTCTCGTTTTTCAGATTTTGGAACCTCTTTTTATAAAGGTGGAATTGTTTTTGCGTCTTCTAGAGGTGACGGTAAATTATATAAATGGAACGAACAACCATTTTTAGATTTATACTATCAAGCCAACGATTCTAGTGCTGTAACTCCTTTATCTACAGCTATAAATACTAAATATCATGAGTCTTCAACATCTTTTACTCACGACGGGAATATCGCATATTTTACTAGAAATAATTATTTTCATGGTAAAGTCAGAAAAAGTAATGAAAAAGTAAATGGATTAAAAATTTTTAAAGCCGAACTTAAAAATGGCGCTTGGTCAAATATAGTTAGTATGCCATTTAATAATGACGATTATAATGTCGCGCATCCAGCCTTAAGCTTAGATGAGTCTAGATTATATTTTGCTAGTGATATGCCAGGTACTCAAGGTAAATCTGATATTTATTATGTAGATATTTTAGAAGATGGTACTTATGGCGAACCAGTAAATTTAGGAGATGCTATCAATACAGAAGGAAGAGAAAATTTTCCATATATAAGTAATAATGGAACACTATATTTCTCATCAGATGGACATCAAGGTCTTGGTGGATTAGATGTATTTATGACTAAGTTAGATGACCCAAGTCAAACAGTTACCAACTTAGGTAAACCGATTAATAGTTCTAGAGACGATTTTGAATTTATAATTGACGAATTTTCAAATATTGGATACCTAACTTCTAATAGATACAATGGTAAAGGAGATGATGATATTTATAAGTTTTCTAGATCATTTTGTACGCAGTTAGTGTCTGGTACAACAGTAGATAAAACAACTAACATTATACTGCCTTACGCAAGTGTTGTTGTTTTAAATGAAAAAGGAGTAGAGGTTCAAAACTTGACATCAGATCAAAATGGTTCCTTTAGTTATGAAGGACCTTGTAACAAGCAAAAATTTAATATTATAGCATCTAAAGATGGTTATACACAATCAGACCAAACGTTTGTTGTTAATCCTAAAAAGAAGGAAGATGTTGTTTTAAAATTAAACTTAACACCTGAAACAACATTACCTGCAGAAGTTGGAATGGATTTAACCGAAGTTTTAAAATTAAATCCAATCTATTTTGATTTTGACAAGTCTAATATAAGACCAGATGCAGAATTAGAGTTAAAAAAGGTAATAGATTACATGAATAAGTATCCAACGGTTAGAATTGATGTACAATCGCATACAGATTCAAGAGCATCAGATGACTATAACTGGGCTTTATCAAATAGAAGAAACGTATCTACCAAACAATACATTATTCAAAAAGGAGGTATTGCGCCAGATAGATTAGAAGGTAAAGGTTACGGAGAAACTATGTTAGTTAATAGATGTAGTAACGGAGTTAAGTGTACCGAAGAAGAACATGATTGGAATAGAAGAAGTAACTTTATAGTTATTAATAGATAATTTCAACCATATTAATATGGAAAAAGCATCTCTTTAGAGATGTTTTTTTTATTAAAATTAACTTAAAACAAAAATTAGCCCAAGTCTAATTATTAACTTTGTTTTTATCAAATATTTTTAATGAAAGAAGAACATGTAATTTTAGTAAACGAGTTTGATGAGCAAATTGGACTAATGCCAAAAATGGAAGCTCATGAAAAAGCATTATTACATCGTGCATTCTCTGTTTTTGTTTTTAATGATAAAAATCAGTTAATGCTACAACAAAGAGCTTTAGGTAAGTATCACTCTCCTGGATTATGGACTAACACATGTTGTAGTCATCAACGTGAAGGAGAAAGCAATTTACAAGCTGGGACAAGACGTTTACAAGAAGAAATGGGTTTTGTAACACAACTTGAAGAAAAAACATCTTTTATCTACAAAGCTCCTTTTGATAATGGTTTAACAGAGCATGAATTGGACCATATTATGGTTGGTTATTATCAAGATCAGCCAATTATTAATAAAGATGAAGTTGAAAGCTGGAAATGGATGTCTTTAGAAGATGTAAAAGCAGATATTCAAAATCAGCCAGAACTATATACAGCTTGGTTTAAAATAATTTTTGATAAGTTTTATCAATTTATAAATATTAGTGATG
The DNA here is from genome assembly GCF_002323495.1 of Olleya sp. UBA1516. NCBI lineage: Bacteria > Pseudomonadati > Bacteroidota > Flavobacteriia > Flavobacteriales > Flavobacteriaceae > Olleya > Olleya sp. UBA1516. The sequence continues at coordinate 87,355 of NZ_DCQO01000021.1, read as the reverse complement.
AAAGTAACAGTCAGTCGTAAAGCCCATTTTAATGCAGCCCATAGATTATATCGTAAAGATTGGTCCATGGAAAAAAATGATGAAATCTTTGGAAAATGTAACAACCCTAATTATCATGGTCATAATTATGAGCTTATAGCTAGTGTTACAGGAGATATTGATCAAGAAACAGGTTTTGTAATTGATGTTAAAATTTTAAAAGACATCATTAAAATGGAAGTAGAAGATGCTTTTGACCATAAAAACCTAAACCTGGATGTTGCGGAGTTTAAAGATTTAAATCCAACAGCAGAAAACATTGTAGTTGTAATTTATAATAAAATCAAAGCCAAATTAAAACAAGGCTTAGACTTGGAAGTAACACTTTACGAGACACCAAGAAACTTTGTAACCTATTCTGGTAAATAACATGCACAAATTAAATAAAGGCTTTAAAGTGGATTTAAATAGTTCTAATTTCGAACTTTAATCGTAGCTTTGCACTTAAATAAATTTTAAAATTATGGCAAATAAAAGAGACCTAAAAAAAGACATTAATTACGTTTTAGGAGATATTATTGAAGCAGTTTACGTTTGGGAATACACAAACACTGATAAAGACAACAAACAAAGTGAAGCGATCATTGATGACGCAATAGTAACTTTTGACGAGCTAATAACTAAGACTAATGCTAAAGACGTTGATAACAAAAAAGCACATTTTAACGCTGTTAAAAAAGAGCTTGAAGATAAGGGGCGTGCATTAATTGAAAGAATTAACAATTTAGGTTAATTTTTTTAAAAAAAAAGCTTGCAGATATCATTAAGAGAGTTATATTTGCAAACTCTTTTGCCGATGTAGCTCAGCTGGCTAGAGCAGCTGATTTGTAATCAGCAGGTCGTGGGTTCGAGTCCCTCCATCGGCTCAAAAAAGCTTCTCTTAATTGAGAAGCTTTTTTTTTGATCTAACATCAAAATTTTAACAATAAAAAAAGCCATCTAAATTTAGATGGCTTTTTTTATATGAAACTATTTTTTCTATTGCTCAGTACGTTTAATTTCGGCAATGTATACTTCTAATTGCTTTCCATATTTCGAGGCTTTAATTTCTGGCGTAAGTACTTTACTAATGGTGTCTAAATAAATAACATTAGCATCATAAATTTCCGAAAGTGCTAAATATGGAGCAACTTCACTATCCTTATGCGTTACAGCAAAATTAGCAGTGTATAAATACTTTCTTTTCTTAAAGCTATTTAATATGGCTTCAGTTTGTTTTAACTTGACAGTGTCTTTGTCTCTTGCTGCTTCAATATATTCTTTAGTTAAGTCTAAATTTTTATTATTAAACTTTCCTATCATACTTAAATACTCTTCTAATACATCATGTTGCTTAGATCCTTTTATTTTAGCATCGTAAGAAAATCCCTTTAAAGTTGTATTAATTTCAGTAATACCTTTATCAGCAAAAAAGGATATCCTATCATCCTCTTTGGTGTTTTTATTTAAATATAAATAAAACATTTCTGGCTCATCTATGTCTGATTGTAACGTAAATTCAGGAGAACCATTAACAACAATAGAGTCTACAGTCACTAAAACAGTATCACTTACCTTTTTTAGGTATATAGTTCCTTTTTTTAATCCTTTTACAGTCCCTTTGACTGTCAATTTATTAGCATCATTTCCGCAAGAAAATAAAGACACCAATACTAATAATGCAATAATTTTTTTCATTTAAAACTTATTTTTAAGGTGGCAAATATCAATTAAAAAACAGAAAAATACTAACCTCCAGAAGCTAATTGCATTAAAATTGTACAACCAATAGCTGCTAAAGTTCCGACAGCATATCCAAATACTGCTAAAAGAACACCAACTGTCGCTAAAGATGGGTGAAAAGCAGAAGCTACAATTGGAGCAGATGCAGCACCACCTACGTTAGCTTGACTTCCAACCGCTAAAAAGAAATAAGGTGCTTTAATAAGTTTTGCAACTCCAATTAAAAGTAATGCATGAATACCCATCCATACAAATCCAATAGCTATAAGACCAACGTTATCAAATATAGAACTAATGTCTATTTTCATTCCAATGGTTGCAACTAAAATATATATAAAAACACTACCAAATTTACTAGCACCTGCACCTTCATAATTTTTAGCTTTAGTAAAAGATAATAATATAGCTACAAGTGTAGCAATACTAATCATCCAGAAAAACGAACTATCTAAAAACGTAAAAGTGTTTTTTAAAGTAGTAGATTCTATTCCCGAAATTATTTCTCCAAAGAAAGGCGCTAAATTGTCAGCACATAAATGTGCCATACTTACAGTTCCAAAAGCTATGGCAGCCAATAACATTAAATCTGTTAAGCTTGGATTACGTTTAACACTTTCAGTAAATGTGGACATTTTATCTTTTAGTGCCTCAATAGAGGATGTATCTGCTTTTAACCATTTATTGATACTAGCGCGTTTTCCAATACCAATAAGTAGGATTGCCATCCATACATTAGCTACAACTATATCAACAAATACCATTTTTCCGTACTCAGTTTGATTATAACCGTAAATTTCTAACATTGCGGTTTGATTAGCACCTCCTCCAATCCAGCTTCCGGCTAAAGTAGATAAACCTCTCCAAACAGCATCAGGACCTATTCCGCCTACTGTGTCAGGTGATATTGTGGCAATTAATAGTATAGCAATTGGTCCACCAATTACAATACCTATTGTACCTGTAAAAAACATGATAAGTGCTTTCCATCCTAAATTAAAAACTGCTTTTAAATCAATGCTTAATGTCATTAAGACTAGTGCTGCAGGTAATAGATATCTACTAGCAACATAATACAAGTTGGTTTTGTGTGCTACTATGTCACCAGTTTTGGTTGTTGTTTCCCATTCTGGGGCAATTAGACCTATGGTTGTTAGTATAGCTGGCAGCATATATGCCATAAACAAGCCAGGAACAATCTTGTAAAATTTTTCCCAGAAACCGCCTTTTAAAGATTCTGTATAAAATATTAAGCCTAAGGCAATCATTAACACTCCAAAAACAATAGTGTCGTTAGTAAATAATGGTTCACTCATAATTTTAATTTATAGATAACGCAAAATAATCAAATAATATGGTTATTAAAACATTTAAAAACAAAGTTTGGCACAGGATTTGTTTAATATAAATTGTAATTATTTATGATGACGTTCTAATACTAGGTGTGGTTACCTAAACAGAAAATAGTAATAATTACATTTGGTTGGTTAGTATGAAAAAGCATCCCTATAAAGGATGCTTTTTCTGTTTTTAATTTTAATAAACCTTTAACACTACAAGATGTTAGTTAGTTTGTTTTGGCACGACAATTGTAATATTAAAAGTGTAATTACTTATGATGACTTTCACACAGGTGTGGTTACCTAAATGAAACGAGTAGTAATTATCATATTTTTGGTTGGTTAGTATGAAAAAGCATCCTTTTTAGGATGCTTTTTCTATTTTATAATGTTTGATAATTTTTATTTGGTTGTAATAAAAGTTATAATACTTGTTAATAAACCATCGGCTAATGGTCTATGCGATTCGTTATAAGATTTAGAATTTTCAAGGTCATCACCTTCAATGGTTACCATAACATGATTCATGTTTTTTATTATTTTTATCGAAGCATCGCTTGCAGCATCTTTTAATAATAAAGCTTCGGTTTCACTAACTTGTAAATCCTTAGTTCCATTTATTACTAATGTTGGTATGTTTAAAGTACCCATTATATCAATTGGATCGTGTTTCATCCAACTCATAAAAAAACGTTGTGTTTCAATATTAAAAATGGATGTTAAAGCTTCAGGATAATCTAATGTAGTTTTTCCTGTTTTTAAAATAGTAAACACGCGTTTTGTATCTTCTGTAAATTGTGGTGCTGTTTTTTCTATTTGTTCTATAATAACACTGTCTATAGTTTGTCCTGCTCCAGCTATGGATATAAAGCCACTAGCTTTATCCTTTGCTGCTAGCATACCAATTAGGCTTCCTTGATCATGTCCTATAATGTATATTTTATTATATAGATTTAGATTTTTAAAATAGTCTAATACTGTACTGGCATCTGTTACAAAATCATCAAAAGATAAATTAGGATCTACGTTGTTTTGTCGTATTTGTTTAACAATACGCTTGTCGTATCTAAAGGTTGCAATGCCACTATTGGTAAGTCCTATTGCTAATTTTTTGATGTTATTAGTTTTTAAAAAGTTTTGATTACCATCTCTATCATTGGGTCCATATCCTGCTATAATTATGGCTAAAGTTGGTTTGTCATCATTTAAAGGTGTTAATAATGTCCCATTTATGTGTTTGTTTACAACGATGTCTTTGGATGTAAACGTTACATCTTGAGCAGTTGCAGTAGATAATATAAAAAACAGAATGATTATAAGTTGTGATTTCATTTTAATGGTTTTAACATGTAAGTCAAATAGGATGCCAAATATTAAATTATGCTATTCAAAGTTACACTTAAAATTTGGTATAAAAATTATGTTTGAAAGGATTTTGTAATGTGTTTTTAATCGATTTTTGGTGTGTTTTAATCGATGAATGTTAAAATTTAGTGCATTTCATCGATTTATAATGTTTTTTATCGTTTTGCTTTGAGATAAGCTTTATGTTTGTCTTGTGCTAGAAATTACATACTTTTAGTTCAATGGATTAATTAATTAATATTTGCATTGTTAGGTTAGTTTGGATAATCTAAATTAATTTAACACAAAATGCCAAATAGCAAAAAGCCAAGGTTGAGGGACCTTGGCTTTTATGTTTTTAATACTTTTTATTTTATGATTCTAAAAGTTAAATTAATTCTAGGCATTATTTGTTTTTTGGTTTTAGCAATCTGATGTAACCAATGATGTTGCGTGCTACCCTTCATTAATAATAAACTACCATGCTCTAATAATAGTTTTTGCTTTAATGATTTGTCCGTTTTATGTTTGAGATTAAAATATCGTGCTTCGCCAAAACTAACAGAGGCAATTATAGGATTTATTCCTAAAGATTTTTCGTCATCAGCATGCCAACCATTGCTGTCCTGACCATCTCTGTATAAATTTGCTAAGCATGTAGTAAAGTTTATGTTTGCTATAGTTTCTACTCTTTTTTTTATTTCGCTTAAAGCGGAAGTAAAGCCATGTGGATGCATGGTAATATTGGAATAACTATAGGGTTTGTTATTGGTGCTAAATAAAGCAGTTAATCTGGGTTGTGCATGCGTTTTTCCAAATAAAGTAATGTTATCTTGTTGCCAAGGGATGTCATTAAATAGCAAATCGTAATAATTGGAAGCTTCGTTTATGTCAAAAAAATTAGGAAAATAACTAATCTCAGCATCTGGCAAATTAAGTTTGATTTCTTCTGTAAAAAGCATTTCTTAAAATTTTAAATACCAAAATGCCCAATACATTAGCCCAAATTGTAACGGAAGACGTAATAACAAGATCCATTTTGGTAGTCCAGCCGAAGCTTTTTTTTCAGTTAACATATATATGTGGACCATTAAAAATAAAAGCAACATTAATATTATACCATAAATTGAAATAGCTTTTAATGCAGGAATGCAGACTGTTATACCTAAAACTATTTCTGCAATACCACTTAAATTAACTAGTAGTTTATGATTTGGTAAGTATCTTGGCATGATGCGTAAATACATTTTAGGTTTAATAAAATGCATAACACCTGCAAACACATAAATTGCTCCCATTAAATATAGATGCCAAGGATAGGTCATAATTAGTTTTTTATTTTATAAATTTAGCCTATAAAATTTAAATCATGAAGTATAATTTAGCGCTTTTACTAACATTTTTTACAACTATTAGTATTGCACAATTAAGGGATGGATTTGTCTATGCTCAAGATATAATTCAAGATTTAGATGTAGAGTTAAGGTATTGTAATGATGATAATTTTGTAGGAGAGCAAATTGATGGTTACAATAAAGAGGTTGTGATTATGACAACATTAGCAGCTAAAGCTTTAAAAAATGTACAAGATACCCTTAAAAAAAAGGGCTTAGGTTTAAAAATTTATGACGCTTATAGACCACAACAAGCGGTAAACCATTTTGTAAGATGGGCAAAACAAGTTAATGATACCTTAAAAAAGCAAGAGTATTATCCAAATGTAGATAAAAAAAATCTTTTTAGTCAAGGTTATATTGCCTCCAAATCTAGACATAGTAGCGGAAGCACAATAGATTTGACAATTATAAATTTAAAGACAGGAAAAGTTTTAGACATGGGTAGTCCTTATGATTTTTTTGGTCCAGAATCTTGGGTAAGTAATACTAAATTGACATCAAAACAGCAGGAAAATAGACAACTATTACAACACGTCATGTTGACAAATGGCTTTAGAAATTACCCAAAAGAATGGTGGCATTTTACCTTAAAAGGAGAGCCTTTTAAAAATCAATATTTTGATTTTCCGGTAGAGTAAAGTTTAAACATGTTGATCTACCAAAATCTGGTTACCATCAGGATCTAATACCATAAAGCTTGCAGGACCTTTTGTGTTAGTGTCAGCTTCAGTAATAAAAGAAATATTATTATCTTTTAATTGTTTTTGTATGGACCTAACATCATCAAAATCTTTTAACGGATTAGCGTTTTCATCCCAACCAGGATTAAACGTGATAATATTTTTATCAAACATACCCTGAAAAAGTCCTATTAAAGCATTTCCATTTTTCATTATTAAATAATTTTGTTCAAGTTGTCCACCAAAAACTGTAAAACCTAAAGTCTCGTAAAATTGTTTGGACGCAGTAATATCTTTTACTGCTATACTTATTGAAAAGGCACCTAAAGTCATTGCAAATTTATATTGGTTAGTATAGGCTAAAGTTATAATTTTTTTATGGGTTTGTAGTGTAATGTCATTATTAGAAATAAAAAAAGCCACAACGTTAATTGTGGCTTTTTTTATAAAATATATAAAGGTTAAGCTTTTTTAGCTTTAACAGATATTTTTATTTCAACATCATCCTTAATTAGTTTATCTCCTAATGAAGCAGCAACATCATCGCTTGTTGCAGAGTTGTACATAATGTTCCATTCTGTTCTATCTAAAGTAAATGTGTCACTTGTAATTGTAACATCATCACCATTTACAGCTACTAAAGCAGGAAAAGTAATGTTTTTCTTAATTCCTTTTAGTGTTAAGTTACCGCTAATATTGTTTCCTTCTACTTTTGTAATTTCAAATGCAGCAGTACCAAATTGTGCTACATCAAAAAAGTCTTCGCTTTTTAAATGACCTACTAGATTTGCGTTAGCTTCTTCAGTTTCAGGAATGTCAGTACATTTAATAGTGTTAATGTCAAACATAAAGTTTCCACCAACTAATTTGTCTCCTTCAAACTCAGCAACTCCAGTTGATACATTAATAGTACCTTCATGTCCACCAACAATTTTGTTAGCTTTCCATATAATCATAGAGTTGTCAGCATCTGCTTTATATTTAGCAGCTTCTGTGTTTTCAGCTACAGCTTCAACTTCACCTGTTTTTGCTTCCTTAGCATCACTTTTACAAGCAACAACACTTAATCCAACGATGGCTACTGCAAAAAGGTTTAATACAATTTTTTTCATGATATAAAATTTTAGTTTTAGTGATTTAAAGCGCAAATATATAAATAATCTTCCATGGAAACTAATTATTTGTTTATTAAAAAAAAACAATGACATTTTGACATTTTTAATAGTAATGGCAGTACTTTTGCCATCCCAATTACAGTATTTTAAATTAAGTACAATAATGAGCAAGAAAAGCAACAACGAAACAAACATAGAAGAAGAAATTAATTCTACTTCAAATCAAGCAGAACAAGCAACAACACAAGAAGAGGTTGCAGAAGAGTTATCTGTGGAAGAGCAGTTAAAGGCTGATTTACAACAAGAAAAAGATAAATTTTTACGTCTTTTTGCCGAGTTTGAAAATTATAAAAAGCGTACCTCTAGAGAGCGTATTGAATTGTTTCAAACTGCAAGTAAGGATGTCATGGTATCTATGTTACCAATTTTAGATGATTTTGAACGCGCTTTATTACACATCGACGATGACAAAGAAGCAGAAGAAATGCGTAAAGGTGTCTTATTAATTTATAACAAATTATTACAGACATTACAACAAAAAGGATTGTCTCAATTAGAAGTTAGAGCAGGTGATGTGTTTAATGCAGATCATCATGAAGCGATAACACAAATACCAGCACCTACTGAAGACTTAAAAGGTAAGATTGTAGACGTTATAGAAAAAGGTTATAAACTAGGCGAAACTGTTATACGTTTTCCAAAAGTAATAATCGGACAATAAATTAAATATGGCTAAAAGAGATTTTTACGAAATATTAGGTATAAATAAATCAGCATCTCAAGCTGAAATTAAAAAAGCGTACCGTAAAAAGGCAATCGAGTTTCATCCTGACAAAAATCCTGATGATAAGGATGCTGAGTCTAAATTTAAAGAAGCAGCAGAAGCCTATGAGGTATTAAGTGACGACAATAAAAAAGCACGTTACGACCAATTTGGACACCAAGCTTTTGAAGGTGGTGGTGGAGGCTACAGTGGTGGCGGAATGAACATGGACGATATTTTTAGCCAATTTGGTGACATCTTTGGAGGTGGAGGTTTCTCTGGTTTTGGAGGTGGCTTCGGTGGAGGTGGAGGACAACGTCGCGTTAAAGGTAGTAACCTACGTGTACGTCTTAAACTTACTCTAGAAGAAATTGCTAATGGTGTTGAAAAGAAAATTAAAGTAAAACGTAAAGTTCAGGCACCAGGTACCACATATAAAACGTGTAATACGTGTAATGGAGCTGGTCAAGTGACTAGAGTTACAAACACAATTTTAGGTCGTATGCAAACAGCTGCACCATGTCCAACATGTAGTGGAGCAGGACAAATAATAGATAAAAAACCTAGTGAAGCTGATGCACAAGGTATGATTGCTAAAGAAGAAACTATTCCAGTTAATATACCAGCAGGAGTAGTAGACGGAATGCAACTTAAAGTATCAGGAAAAGGTAACGAAGCACCAGGTAATGGTGTGTCTGGAGACTTACTTGTAGCAATAGAGGAAGAAGCACATGAGTCTTTACAACGTGAAGGCGATAATTTACATTACGATTTATACGTAAGCTTACCTGATGCAATCCTAGGGAACTCAAAAGAAATTGACACAGTTACCGGAAAAGTACGTATCAAGATAGAAGCAGGTATGCAATCTGGTAAAATATTACGCTTACGCGGAAAAGGTATTCCTAGTATTAATGGTTACGGTAAAGGAGATTTATTAGTACACGTTAACGTATGGACACCAAAAACATTAAACAAAAAACAAAAAGAGTTTTTTGAAAGTATGAAAGAGGACGAACACTTTTCTCCTAAGCCAGAGCGCAGTGATAAGTCATTTTTTGAAAAAGTAAAAGACATGTTTTCGTAACAAAAAGCATAAACTAAATTTTAAAAGCTCACATTTTGTGAGCTTTTTTTTGCTTTTTGTTTAACTATTTAAATCATTTAACATCTTATTTAATAAAAAATAGTATATTTGGTTTATCGCTAGCCTAGCTAGTGATAATTTTTCTTTTTCATAGCAATTTTTTCCCATCCTTTATTTATTTAGAGGGTGGGTTTTGTTTTATATAAAAAGATATTTCTTCCTTTAAGTTAAAAATACCTAAATCAGTAATGTTACTATTTTAACATTTTCTATATTTACAACTAAAGCTAGTGTTAGCTTAACTAATCAATCTTAAAAAATAACGATGAATAACCTTTTAGAGGTGCACCAAGTATCTAAAAAATTTGGAGACTTTACAGCACTAAATAATGTGTCTATTACTGTTCCAAAGGGTAGTATTTTTGGTTTGCTTGGTCCAAATGGAGCAGGAAAAACAACTTTAATTAGAGTCATTAACCAAATAACAATGCCAGATTCTGGACATGTTTTGTTGGATGGAGAAGCTTTAAAAAATCACCACGTAAAAGATATTGGCTATTTACCGGAAGAGCGTGGATTATATAAATCCATGAAAGTTGGCGAGCAAGCTTTGTACTTAGCACAATTAAAAGGTATGCAAAAAGCAGAAGCTAAAAAACGCCTTAAAATGTGGTTTGAACGTTTAGAGATTGGAGACTGGTGGAATAAAAAAATACAGGAATTGTCCAAAGGTATGGCACAAAAAATTCAGTTTGTGGTTACTGTCCTGCATGAACCCAAATTATTGATTTTTGACGAGCCATTTTCTGGGTTTGATCCAATTAATGCAAATTTAATAAAAGATGAGATTTTAAGACTAAGAGATGAAGGTGCAACCGTAATTTTTTCTACACATCGTATGGAGTCGGTAGAGGAGTTGTGTGACCAAATAGCCTTAATACATAAATCTAACAAAGTATTAGATGGTAACCTAATGGATATAAAACGCCAATATAAAAGCAATACTTTTCAAATTGGTATAAATCCAAACAATGGTAATTTAGAACAAGAGTTAGCAAGTAAATTTAGTGTGACACCAGCCGAATTTAAAACATTAGAAAACGACTTAAAACTTAATATTAAATTATCTAAAAACGAGTCGGCTAATGACCTATTAAGCTACCTGACTAGTAAAGGACAGATTTCTCACTTTGTAGAAGTTATTCCAAGTGCCAACGATATTTTTATTCAAACAGTAAAGAATAACTAACCATGAACCATCTTCCACTTATTATACAACGCGAGTATTTAACCAAGGTTAGAAACAAATCGTTTTTAATAATGACGGTCTTAAGTCCGTTAATATTTATAGCTTTAATAACTGTTGTTGTGTATTTATCTCAGATGAATAACAATAAACAACGTGTCATTTCGGTATTGGATGATTCCGGAATGTTGACTGAGGTTTTTAAAGATACAGATAATACAAAATATAACCTCCTGACAGGTTTAACTTTAGATAATGCAAAAACTATAGTAGAAGAAAAAGGTGATTACGGCTTGCTTCATATAAATAAATTAGAAAATTTTGAAAATGCAGCTACTAGTGTGCAATTTTATTCAGAAGAATCACCATCCTTATCTGTAATTTCTTCATTAGAAAATAAAATAGAAAAGGAGCTAACCAATCTTAATATGGCAAGTCAAGGTGTCGATATAGAGATGATTAAAGCGTCTAAAATAAAGATTAACATTGCACAAGAAAATTTTTCTGGTGTCAAATCATCTAAAATTGACAGTGTAGTTAAGCTTGCATTTGGTGGTGCAGCAGGTTATTTGCTATTTATGTTTATCATTATTTATGGTAATATGATAATGCGTAGTGTAATCGAAGAAAAGACAAGTCGTATTATAGAAGTTATTATTTCTTCTGTAAAACCAGTGCAATTAATGTTAGGTAAGATAATTGGAACATCTCTAGCAGGAGTGACTCAGTTTATTATATGGATTATTTTAGGAGGTGTCTTACTAACCGTAGTCTCTGCTATTTTTGGAATTGACTTTGCGCAGGCACAAACACCACAGCAAGAAATTATGCGTCAAGCAATGGCTAATCCAGATGCAAGCATGAAAGTACAAAGTTTATTTACAGCATTTTATAACTTACCACTTACCAATTTGGTAATTGCATTTTTATTGTTTTTTATAAGTGGCTATTTATTGTATAGTTCTTTATACGCAGCAATTGGCGCAGCAGTAGATAACGAAACAGATACGCAACAATTTATGTTACCTATATTAATGCCATTAATTTTAGCAGTTTACGTTGGTATGTTTACCGTAATCGAGGATCCACATGGTACAGTAAGTACTATATTTTCGTTTATACCGTTTACTTCACCTGTAGTGATGTTAATGCGTATTCCGTTTGGTGTGCCAATTTGGCAACAAATAGTATCGTTATTACTATTGGTTGGTACCTTTATGTTTACGGTATGGTTTGCAGCAAAAATTTACAGAGTAGGTATATTAATGTATGGTAAAAAACCAACTTATAAAGAGTTGATTAAGTGGATTAGATATTAATTTTTACAATGATTCAAGAAAGTAAAGTAGCAGATAAAATTGAAAAAGAAGTAGAAAAAGTAAGTGATGTGATTACTGAAAGTTCTATTTGGGAAAAATTTATAGAATTATTAAACTATAAAATTTACACCTTTACTGATGATAAGGGTTTGACTACTAGCGTAATTAAAGTTAAGTATGTCTTACTTATTATATTAGTTTTATTACTTACAACCATTGTCTTACGTTTGGTTAGAAAAGTAGTCACGCGTCATATGCCTGATGATGATAAGGCAAAATTTACAACCGTTTTTTCATTTGCAAGATGGTTTATTTATATCATTGTTTTTCTGGTAATATTGGATTCAATAAATATAGATGTCACAGCTATTTTTGCAGCTTCAGCAGCACTTTTAATAGGTGTTGGTTTAGCGCTACAGACCTTATTTCAAGATATTATATCTGGGATTTTTATATTAGTAGACCAATCCGTTCATGTTGGAGATATTATAGAACTTGACGGAAAAGTTGGTCGTGTAGAAGAAATTAAGTTGCGTACTACTAGAGCTGTAACTATAGACGATAAAGTACTAATTATACCTAATCATTTATACCTTACTAATAGCCTTTATAATTGGACTCAAAATGGGACAAGTACAAGAGAAGGTGTTGATGTAGGTGTTGCCTATGGAAGTGATGTACAATTAGTTAAAAAATTATTGTTAGAGGCAGCAACGTCCATCCCAAATGTTTTTAAATTTCCAGAACCTGCTGTTACTTTTACAGACTTTGGGGATAGTGCTTTAAATTTTAGGGTAACGTTTACTATAGATGACAGCTTTAATGCAAGAATACCTAAAAGTGAAATCCGTTTTGAAATAGATAGATTGTTTAGAGAAAATAATATTACCATACCATTCCCTCAACGCGATATTCACATTATAAAGGATAGCAAATAAAAATATAGCAATTAAATAATTATAGATTATATGAAATTACATTTTGGAACCATTTTACTAACATTAACGCTACTATGTGGTGTAAATGTAGCCCATGCACAATTAACAGATTTAGCTAGGTTAGAGTATTCTTATGTGCCCAAAAGTAATTCTGAAGATAGTTTTGATAGATTTAGAGGATTATTAAATTATCCTATCAAAACCAGTGAAGACTGTTATTTAATTGTTGGTGCAGAGTATAGTAGGTTGACCCTAGATTTAGAGGACGATTACCCTTTTCCAACCTCTAATTTAAGACGATTACATATCATAGATTTTAATTTAGGTTACACATTTAAACTCTCAGAAAATTGGCGATTAGGTGCTAAGATTACACCAAGAATAGCATCTACACTTAGACATAAAATCACAGGTGATGATATGTTTTTAAATGGAGGTGTATATGCTATAAACGATAAGACAAAAGACCAAAACATAAAAAAACCATATAGATTAGTATTAGGGCTGACATATAATAGTACAACAGGTATACCATTACCACTACCTTTTGTAAGTTACTTTAGACGTTTAAATGAAAACTGGTCTTATAACTTAGGAGTGCCAAAAACAAATGTGAAGTACTTTTTTAACGAAAAAAACATCGTACAGACCTTTGTCGGAATTGATGGTTATTTTGCCAACACACAAGAAGTATTTACCATTGATGGTAAGGAAGCAGATAGTGTGTCTTTATCAGTAATATTAGCAGGTTTGGGTTACGAGTATTGTTTTACAGACAATTTAGTATGGTACTCATACGTAGGTTATACTTTAAGTATGAGTAACAGATTAAGAGACGAAAATAGAGAAGACGTATTTAAGTTAGACAACGTAAACGCGTTTTATTTAAGAACAGGAATTAAATTTAAAATATAATGCCAAAAATTTTAGTAATAGAGGATGAAGCAGCAATTAGAAGAGTATTGGTCAAAATCCTGTCAGAGGAAAATGATAAATATGAGCTAGAAGAAGCTGAAGACGGATTAGTAGGAATCGATAAAATTAGAAAAAACGATTACGATTTAATCCTATGTGATATTAAAATGCCTAAAATGGATGGTGTTGAGGTATTAGAGGCTGTCAAAAAAATAAAGCCAGAAATACCAATGGTCATGATTTCTGGACATGGAGATTTAGATACAGCAGTAAATACAATGCGTTTAGGTGCATTTGATTACATATCCAAGCCACCAGATTTAAATCGTTTACTAAATACAGTAAGACACGCTTTGGACAGAAAAGAGTTAGTTATTGAAAACAAAATTCTTAAAAAGAAAGTCAGCAAAAAATACGAAATGATAGGAGATAGTGACGCTATTTCTCAAATCAAAGACATTATAGACAAAGTTGCACCAACAGATGCTAGAGTCTTAATTACAGGTCCAAACGGAACAGGTAAAGAGTTAGTCGCACATTGGTTACATCAAAAAAGTGATCGTGCTAAAGGTCCAATGATAGAGGTTAACTGTGCAGCAATACCAAGCGAGCTGATAGAAAGCGAATTATTTGGACACGTCAAAGGAGCCTTTACAAGTGCAGCCAAAGACAGAGCAGGTAAATTTGAAGCAGCCAATGGTGGAACCATTTTTTTAGACGAGATTGGTGACATGAGTCTATCTGCACAAGCCAAAGTATTGCGTGCTTTGCAGGAAAGTCGCATACAACGTGTAGGTAGTGATAAAGATATTAAAGTAGATGTGCGCATCGTAGCAGCAACAAATAAAGATCTTAAAAAGGAAATCGAAGACGGGAAATTCCGTGAAGATTTATATCACAGATTAGCAGTAATTTTAGTTAAAGTACCAGCATTAAATGACAGACGTGATGACATACCATTATTAATAAATCATTTTTCAGCTAAAATTGCCGAAGAGCAAGGCACAGCCAATAAGACATTTTCTAAAAAAGCAATCAATTTATTAAAAGAATATGATTGGACAGGAAACATTAGAGAGCTTCGTAACGTAGTTGAAAGATTAATAATTTTAGGAGGCACAGAAGTTAGTGAGCAAGATGTAAAACTTTTTGCAAGTAAATAAAACAACATGAAAGACATCAATATTAACGACCATAAAATCACTTCAAAAATAAAGCTAAGTGACCTACCAAGTAAGCTAGATTTAAAAGCAGATAAGGATACCACAGAGGACGCTTTGCGTAAAGTAAGACGCCAATTAGGTAAGCTGCAAGACACCATGTATGCACACGGTAAATACTCGGTTTTAGTATGCCTACAAGGTATGGATACCTCTGGAAAAGACAGTTTAATACGCGAAGTTTTTAAAGATTTTAATGCAAGAGGTGTTGAGGTCATGAGCTTTAAAGTGCCAACCGAATTAGAGCTTAAACACGATTACCTTTGGAGACACTATATAAAATTACCAGCACGAGGTAAATTTGGAGTCCACAATCGCACGCACTATGAAAACGTATTAGTAACACGCGTACATCCCGAGTATATTTTAAACGAAAAACTACCATTTGTAAACAGTATTGACGATGTAAACGATGCCTTTTGGGACCAGCGTTTTGAGCAAATCAATAACTTTGAAAAACACCTGACACAAAACGGAACACTAATTTTTAAATTTTTCATGAATTTATCAAAAGACGAACAACGTAACAGATTATTACGACGTTTAGATAAACAAGAAAAAAACTGGAAATTCTCAGCAGGAGACTTAAAAGAACGTAAGTTATGGGACAAATACATGGACTGTTATCAGGACGCAATAAACAGGACAAGCAAGGATCACGCACCATGGTACAACATTCCAGCGGATGACAAACCTACAGCACGTTTAATTGTAGCTCAAATTTTGTATGATACTTTAAAACAATATTCAGACATAAAAGAGCCAGATTTGGATGACAAAACCAAAGCTAATCTGCATTTATACAGAGAGCAATTAAATAACGAATAGTATATTTTGGGCGTTACCACAAGGGTCGCGCTTTCCATTATATCTTTTTTTGCCATATATGGCAGCAAAAAAAGGATGTCATTTCAATCGCTAACGCAAACCACAAGACCTAAAAAACAACAGTTAAGGTCAATCAAAATAAAACAAGAGACCTGATAGGATTAATATTCTATCAGGTCTTTTCACATATAAATACTATCTTTAAAGTAAAATTTTCCAACCATGAAAAAACTAACAATTCTTCTAACACTTTTAGTGTCTATTAATGTTTTAGCACAAACAGACCAAGACGCGTTAAAAACAATATATGGTCAGTCTTTAACCAATGGTAAAGCCTACCAATGGTTAGACTATTTATCTAATCAAATAGGAGGACGATTATCAGGATCTGTAAACGCAGAAAAAGCTGTACAATACACAAAATCCGAACTAGAAAAACTAGGATTAGATAAAGTATGGCTACAAGAAGTTATGGTGCCAAAATGGGAACGTGGCGCAAAAGAAGTCGCACATTTTACAAGTAATAACAACAAATTTGACGTCAATATTTGTGCTTTAGGTGGCTCAGTAGCGACTGCCAATTCAGGATTAGAAGCTACAGTAATAGAAGTACAAAGTTTTGAACAGCTTGCTGCACTTGGTGATAAAGTAAAAGGAAAAATTGTCTTTTTTAATGGCGCAATGAATCCAGAATTAATTCACACCTTTGAGGCTTATGGAGGATGCTCTAAACAACGTTATGCAGGAGCTTATGAAGCAGGAAAACTAGGAGCAGTTGGTGTAATTGTAAGATCGCTTAATTTACGTCAAGACGATTTACCACACACAGGAAGTATGGGTTACATGGATTTGCCTAATGAGCAACGTGTACCATCTGCAGCAATCAGTACCAATGATGCTAATAAATTATCCGAAGCCCTAAAAAAAGATGCCAACCTAAAATTCTACTTTAAACAAAACTGTAAACAGTTTGAAGACGTTTTGTCATACAATGTTATAGGTCAAATTACTGGAAGCGAATTCCCAGAAGAAATTATGGTTGTTGGAGGTCACTTAGATTCATGGGATTTAGGAGATGGATCGCATGACGATGGAGCAGGAGTAGTACAATCTATGGACGTTATTAGATTATTAAAAGAAAGCGGAATCAAACCAAAACGTACCATAAGAGTTGTGTTGTTTATGAACGAAGAAAATGGATTACGTGGCGGAAAAAAATATGCAGAAGAAGCATTGCGTAACAACGAAAACCATGTTTTTGCTCTAGAGAGTGACTCTGGAGGGTTTACTCCTCGAGGATTTAGTTTTGATTGTAGTGAGGCAGCATTAAACAAAGTATTAAGTTGGGAGTCTTTATTTAAACCGTACTTAATTCATTATTTTGAAAAAGGATATAGTGGTGCAGACATTGGACCACTAAAAAACGATAACATTGTTTTAGCTGGTTTACGTCCAGACTCACAGCGGTATTTTGATCATCATCATGCAGCAAACGATACCTTTGATGCAGTAAATAAACGCGAGTTAGAGCTTGGTGCAGCAACCATGACAAGCTTAGTGTACCTATTTGATAAATACGGAACAAGTAATATCCCTCAGGTTAAAGAGTTTAAGGATTAGTTATTTAATTTATCGTTTCAAATTTTTAAAAATGAAAACACTAGTGCTTTTTTTATCATTATTAATTACAACAAATATGGTGGCTCAATCAGATTCAAATATTCCTTATTATGAGCTTCCTGAAGCATCAGATCATTTTACAGCTGGAACTGTTGCAGCTAGACAAATAGATGCATTAGGCTTTAGATTTTATCACGCAACAGATGGATTGTCAGCAAAAGATTTAGACTTTAAGCCTTCAGATTCGGTTAGAACAACAGCAGAAACTATAAAACATATTTATGATTTGTCTAGAATCATTTTAAATTCGACTTTAAAAAAAGCAAATACTAAAGATGCTCTAAAACTATCTTTTGAAGCACAGCGTTTAGCGACTTTAAATAATTTAAAACAGGCTGCAGATATTTTAAGAAGTAGTGATGATATTTCGCAATTCAAAATTATTTTCGGCGAAAGCCAAATCCCGTTTTGGAATAATATTAATGGACCAATCGCAGATTCTATTTGGCATTGTGGTCAAATTGCATCGTTTAGACGTGCAACCAATAATCCAATCAGTCCCAATGTTAATCATTTTACAGGAACGGTTAAAAAATAAATAATTATAATTTTATGACTCCAATTCTACATCAAATTCATCCTATACTTCCTGTTCAAAACGTATTAGCTGCTTTGTTTTTTTATACGCAAAAATTAGGTTTTGAAATCGCATTTGCAGATGATTCTAAAGATCCAAAATACGTAGGAATTAAAAGAGACCATATAGAAATACACCTAATATGGAAGGACGAAAAAGAGTGGGATTATACTATTGACAGACCTATGTTGCGCATTGTTACGCAACATGTTGATGTTTTATATCAAGAATATAATTTTAAAAATGTGTTTCCTAAAGAGACTGAAGTTATAAAATCAGATTGGGGAACAAAAGAGTTTTCGTTTTATGATTTATATAACAATGGGTTAACCTTTTATCAAAACAGTTAGTTAAAAAACAATTAGTTTTTAATTTTTAAAATATAAAGTAAAAGTAGTGCCTTGATCTACAATGCTTTCTACTTCAATTTTACCACCAATTGCATCTATTTGATTTTTTACTATAAATAACCCTAATCCTCTAGAGTCTTTATGCTTGTGAAAAACATTATACATCCCAAACAGCTTGTCTTTATGTTTGTCTAAATCAATACCTTGACCATTATCACTAATTTTTAATATGGTATATGCTTCAGTTTTGTGGGCCTCTAGTGTTATTTCAGGGTTTACATTTTGTCTTCTATACTTAATTGCGTTTGTTAAAAAGTTTATTAAAATGCTATCCAAGTAAGCAGGTATAGCATTAACAGTTATATTATTATCGATTAATATTTTAACATCAACATTGTTGGATATAGTAGCTGCTGTAATGTTAGACATGGCATTGTTACTATATTTTAATAAGTTTAGTGGTACTAAAGCTTCCTTATCTAAAGCACTGTACAGTGCTACTTCATTTAAGTTTTCAATAGTTTCATTTAGATTACCTATGGCTTCTTGCATTAAAGGAAAATATTCATCTTTAGTGTTTTCAGGATAATCTTCCTTTTTTAAAGTTAACAACATTTCTAAATTCCCACCATGTGACCTTAAGTTATGCGAAACAATTCTAGCAAAGTTTAAAAGCCTGTCGTTTTGTTTAGAGCTAATAGCTAATAAATCGGATATTTTATTTTTATTAAGTTCAATTTCAGAAATATCATTAATATTTGCTATAAAATGCTGCGGATGTCCATGATCGTCTCTTACTATGGTCGCTGATAAATTACAATATACAACCTTCCCGTTTTTATGAAGGTACCTTTTATTAACTGTAAAATTGTCTGATTTTCCGGATAATAGTAAAGCAAGTTCCTTGTTTCCTTTAGATAAGTCTTCAGGATATGTGATGTCTCTAAAACTTAATTTTAAAAGTTCTGATTCAGTATAACCTAATATTCTACAAATACTATTGTTTACTTTAAGCCAACCACCAGTCAAGCTAACTTTAGCCATTCCTGTTAAAGAGTAGTCAAATAGAGATCTAAATTCTTTCTCTTTTATTAACGTTTTTTTTGATTGCAGTGTTTTTTGTGTAATATCCTGAAAAACACCTCTAAGTGCAACACAAACCCCATTTTTAAATTTAGGATGTCCAATGGATCTTACCCATTTTTCTTCTCCTTTTGAAGTGATAATGATAAACTCATCATCAAAATTTTCTCCTTTTTGTAAGGCTTTTTGAAATAAGTCCAAAATTTTCTCACGATGTTGTCCTTTTTTATAAAAGTTAATGGCTGTATCAACATTTGGGACGTAATTGGCAACAACATCATGGATTTTTTTTGTTACGCTACTCCATTTTAAAGTATTTGATAACATATTTAATTCCCAGGATCCAATAGCTAGAGCATCTTCAATAGTATTTAAAAAATCTTTATCAAGGATTTCATCAGATAATATCTCGTTATTATCAGTTTGCATAGGTAGGGAATTTGAGGTAGTTGCTATTAATTGTTAAAAAATAAAATAATTTTATCCTTTATAATGGCGAATCTAAGTAATAAAACGGATTAAATACAATTAATTAGGTTAAAATACGTTAATTTTAACTTTTAAGTAGCTTTTAGCTTACAAATATGCTGTGATGCGTTGTCTAATTTTAGATATTTAACTGCAAATAGCTAATTTGGTAAAAATTAGCTATTTGTAGGCTTTGAAAATTATTTTTTAAACTTAATCTCAATTTGATTTTGTATTAGATCCTCAAACGTTTCGCGTTTTCTTATTAAATGTGCTTCTCCTTTATATACCAAAACTTCAGCAGGTCTATACCTAGAGTTGTAATTACTAGCCATAGAGTAGCAGTAAGCTCCAGCATTACTAAATGCTAATATGTCGCCTTCATTAATTTCAGAAATGCGTCTGTTGTTGGCAAAGGTATCCGTTTCGCAAATATAACCTACTACACTGTAAAATCGCTCGCGACCTTTAGGGTTGGAGATATTTCTAATTTCATGTTGTGAACCATACAACATGGGTCTTATTAAGTGGTTAAAACCGCTATCTACTTGAGCAAAAACAGTAGACGTTGTTTGTTTTACAACATTAACGTTAACTAAAAACTGTCCAGCTTCACTAACTAAAAATTTTCCAGGCTCAAAAGCTAAGGTTAAAGGTTTGCCATAATCCTTACAAAACTGATTAAACCTTGTACTTAGTTTGTCTCCTAACTCTTCAATATTTGTTTCAATATCTCCAGCTTTATATGGGACTTTAAAACCAGATCCAAAATCTATAAACTCTAAATTTTTAAAGTGTTGTGCAGTATCAAACAATATTTCGCTAGCATACAAAAACACATCTATGTCTAGAATATCGCTTCCTGTGTGCATGTGTATACCATTAATATTCATTTTAGTATTTTCTACTATTCTTAAAATATGTGGTATTTGATGTATAGAAATTCCAAATTTACTATCAATATGTCCTACTGATATGTTAGTGTTTCCGCCAGCCATCACGTGAGGATTAATCCTAATACAAACAGGTATGTTTGGATATTTAGTGCCAAATTGTTCTAAAATAGATAAATTATCAATATTAATTTGACAACCTAATTTGGCAACACTTTCAATTTCATGCAAGGACACACCATTAGGAGTAAAAATAATATTTTGTGCTTTAAAACCTGCAGCTAAGCCTAATTGTACCTCTTGTATAGACACAGTATCAAGTCCCGCACCTAGTTGTTTCATCAGCTTTAATATAGATATATTAGACAATGCTTTAACAGCATAATTAATTTTTAATTGTTTAACACTTTTAAAAGCAGAGGTTAGTCTATTATATTGTTGTGCGATTTTATCTGCATCGTATATGTATATAGGACTATCAAAGTCTTTAGCTATTTGTAATAATTGATCGTTTTGCATCTCAAATTTTTTTCAAAGTTATTTTTTTAAGCCTATTTAAAAATTAAAACAACATAATATTACACATTTAAAACAAATTGTTAATTATTTAACAAAATTAAAAAATGGATTTACTTATTTTTTAATAATTAAATATTAGGGTAAGTAAATGTGATTATTTACTTTTGTAAGACTAAAATTTTACTCTATACAAGATGAATTTACACGAATATCAAGGAAAAGAATTATTAAGCAGCTTTGGCGTACGTATTCAACGTGGTATTGTTGCACAAAATGCTGATGAAGCGGTTGCTGCAGCTAAAAAATTAACTGAAGATACTGGAACAGGATGGCACGTTGTTAAAGCGCAAGTTCATGCTGGTGGACGTGGTAAAGGTGGTGGAGTTAAGTTGGCTAAAAACTTAGACGCAGTTAAAACTATCGCTGGAGAAGTTATAGGAATGGATTTGGTAACACCTCAAACTTCAGCAGAAGGTAAGCGTGTGCACCAAGTATTAATATGTGAAGATGTATACTACCCTGGAGATTCTGAGCCAGAAGAATATTATATGTCAGTATTATTAAATAGAGCTAATGGACGTAACATGATTATGTATTCTACAGAAGGTGGAATGGATATTGAAACTGTTGCAGAAGAAACTCCGCATTTAATTTTTACAGAAGAAATTGATCCTGCAACCGGAATCTTACCTTTTCAAGCACGTAAAATCGCTTTTAACTTAGGGTTGTCAGGAGCAGCGTTTAAAGACATGACTAAATTTGTAACAGCTTTATATACTGCTTATGATAAGTCAGACTCTTCATTATTTGAAATCAACCCAGTTTTAAAAACTAGTGATGACAAAATAATGGCAGTTGATGCTAAAGTAACAATTGACGATAACGCATTATTTAGACATAAAGATTTAGCAGCAATGCGCGATTTACGTGAAGAAAATGCTATTGAAGTTGAAGCAGGAGAACAAGGACTTAACTATGTTGACCTTGACGGAAACGTTGGTTGTATGGTAAATGGTGCTGGTTTAGCAATGGCTACTATGGATTTAATTAAGCAAGCAGGTGGAGAGCCAGCTAACTTTTTAGACGTTGGTGGTACTGCAGATGCAGCAAGAGTAGAAATTGCTTTTGAACTTATTTTAAGAGATCCAGCTGTTAAAGCAATTTTAATTAACATTTTTGGTGGTATCGTTCGTTGTGATCGTGTTGCTCAAGGTGTAATTGATGCTTACAAAAACATGGGTAACATTAGTGTACCAATTATTGTACGTTTACAAGGTACTAATGCAGATATCGCTAAAAAATTAATTGACGATTCTGGATTAGATGTAATGAGTGCTACAGAGTTCCAAGAAGCAGCAGACAAAGTACAAGCAGTATTAGCTTAATACTTTAATTTATATAATAAAAAAGAGCAACTTAAATAGTTGCTCTTTTTTTTTGGACTAAAATTAATTATCCATTTGCCTAAAGTAATTATAAATTACTTATCGTCTCTTTTAGGACGTGTATTGGGCTTATTAAAATTCTTTTTATTGCTAAAAGTTTTTGTTTTCGCTTTCGCTGAAACTTCGCCTTTAGGTTTTTCTCCTTTTTTAGGCATTGGACCTCTTAAATGAATAACTAAACCATTTAAAAAGTTTCGTAAAATTTGATCACCACATTCTACATAATTAGGATGGTCTTCTCTTCTAAAAAAAGCACTCAGCTCTGTTTTTGTAATTCTAAAGTCTACTAATTCTAAGATTTCTACAATATCAGTATCTCTTAACTGATGTGCAACTCTTAGTTTTTTAAAAATATCGTTATTAGTCATTTGTCGTGTTTAAAAAGCAAAAGTACAAAATACAAAGTATAAAAACAGATTCCATAAGTTTAATAGAATTTCAATTTCAAAAATCTATTTTTAAATTATAATAGGTTTAAAATTTATACGTGAGATGTAGTTTTAGCGTTTGTAATATTTTAATGTTATTTAAAAAAGGGATGTATTCAGTTTTATAGATTTTAATTTAATATTTTTATTTAAGTCTCTTAAAATTAACGAATTAATAATTGGGTAATAGCGTTTTAAAGGTCAAATTTAAGGCTGTAATTCATTTTGTTTTTAGAGTTTTGAAATTTAGATTAGACAGAAATATCTAAAAAAACGATGTATAGCCATGTTATTTTCGATAAGCTACGTGCTTTCAACGATTATTAATTATGTTTTATTCTTAACTTTATAAAGTATAATTAATCCCTTATTTATGCCTAACAGAGTAGAGAAGTTAAGTTTATTATCAGAAATGATTGCATTTGCAAAAAGTGATGACAGTATAAAATCTGTTGAATACAATTTTTTGTTAGCAGTTGCGCAACAGTTAGAAATCTCTAGAGAAGATTTTGATTACCTTATTAATAATCCTGTTAATAGAATGGTATTAAAATCGCATAGCGAGCGTATTGTTCAATTTCATAGAATGGTATTGTTAATGCATGTTGATCAAGAACGTACACAACAAGAGTTAGCCAAACTTTATAATTATGGATTACGCATGGGATTAAACCATGAGTCTATTACTAAGGTATTATATCTAATGGAGGGCTTTCCAGATATGATGGTTCCTGCTGAGGTTTTGATAGATATCTTTAAAGTGCAGTATAATTAATATTAAGTATACTTTTTTTAAAACGATTAAATATAACTACGCTTTCAACTCTTCAAGCTTTCCTTGAAACATTTTAATTTCGTCACGTAATTTAGCAGCAATAATAAAGTCTAATTGCTTGGCAGCTTCCTCCATCATTTTACGTTTTTCTCTAATTTTCTTTTCTAAATCACCTTTACTTAAATACTCGCTTTCAGGCTCTGCAGCACGTGCAGCTTCCAACTCATAACTATAAGTACTAACAGAGTTTTGCGTTAAAGCACTATCTAAGCTTTTATTTAATGCCATAGGCACTAATTTGTTTTCTGTATTGTAGGCTATTTGTTTTTCACGTCTATATTCGGTTTCGTCAATAGTTTTTTGCATACTATTGGTTATTTTGTCAGCATACATAATTGCTTTTCCGTTAAGGTTACGCGCAGCACGACCAACGGTTTGCGTTAATGATCTTGCAGATCTTAAAAAACCTTCCTTATCAGCATCTAAAATAGCCACTAAAGAGACTTCTGGTAAATCTAAACCTTCACGTAGTAGGTTTACACCAACCAAAACATCATAAATACCTTTACGCAAATCTTGCATAATTTGGACACGCTCTAAAGTATCCACATCACTATGTATGTAGTTCACTCTAATATTGATTCGGCTTAAATATTTGGTCAATTCTTCAGCCATACGTTTAGTTAATGTGGTAACCAAAGTACGCTCGTCTTGTTCAATGCGCTGTTGTATTTCTTCAATTAAATCATCTATTTGATTTAAGCTTGGCCTAACTTCAATTATCGGATCTAATAGACCAGTTGGACGTATCACTTGCTCTACATAAAGTCCATCTGTTTTTTGCAGCTCGTAATCTGCTGGAGTAGCACTTACGTAAATTACTTGATTTTGCAAGGCTTCAAACTCTTCAAATTTTAAAGGTCTGTTGTCCATTGCAGCAGGTAATCTAAAACCGTAATCGACTAAGTTTTCTTTTCTGCTTCGGTCACCACCATACATAGCGTGTACTTGGGAAACAGTCACGTGACTTTCGTCAACGACCATCAAATAATCATCCGGAAAATAATCTAATAAACAGAAAGGACGTGTACCAGGCTCACGACCATCAAGGTAACGTGAGTAGTTTTCAATTCCAGAACAATAACCCAATTCGCGTATCATTTCTAAATCAAACTCGGTACGTTCTTTTAATCGTTTTGCTTCTAGGTGTTTTCCTATTTCTTTAAAGTAATCGTATTGCTTAACTAAATCGTCTTGTATAGATTTTATAGCATTTTGTAACACGTCTGGAGAGGTTACAAACATATTTGCAGGATAGATTGTTAGTCTATCGTATTTTTCAACTATTTCGTTTGTTTGAATATTAAAGGATTCAATCTCTTCAATTTCATCTCCAAAAAAGTGAATTCGAAACGCGTCATCTGCATAACTAGGAAAAATATCCACTGTATCTCCTTTTATTCTGAAATTACCATGTTTAAAATCAGCTTCCGTACGTGAGTATAAACTTTGTACTAGCTGATGCAATAATTTGGTACGTGAAATTTGTTGGTCAACTTCAATGGAAATAACATTTTTTTGAAACTCGACTGGATTTCCAATACCATATAGACAAGATACTGATGCTATAACGATTACATCACGACGACCTGATAATAGGGAAGAGGTTGTGCTTAATCGCATTTTCTCTATCTCTTCGTTAATAGATAAATCTTTTTCTATGTACACACCAGAAGTTGGTATATAAGCTTCAGGTTGGTAATAATCATAATAAGACACAAAATACTCGACAGCATTATCAGGAAAAAACTGTTTAAACTCAGAGTATAACTGTGCAGCTAATGTTTTGTTATGTGCTAAAACTAATGTTGGTTTTTGTGTTTCTTCAATAACATTGGCAACAGTAAATGTTTTACCAGAACCTGTAACACCAAGTAACGTTTGGTATTTATCTTGTCCATTTAATCCACCAACCAATTGTTTGATTGCTTGAGGTTGATCTCCTGTGGGTTTAAACTCTGATTTGATTTTGAATTTCATAATGTAAAATTACAGAATATTAAGCAGATATTTATTTAAAGGAAGGTTAAGGTTTTGGTTTAAAAAAAGAGTCACAATTATTTAATTTAAAATCTTAAATTAATAATTGGATATACTAACGTACTGGTTTAGTGCTTTTTTTACTAAAATAAAAACGAGGAATAACCCTAAATAGTTTGCAAAAAAAATGACTAAAGCTGTAGCTGAAAATTAAACCTTTACATACTAAATCATATTATATCTAAAGCTATCAGTTGCTCAAGCGAATTTAGTATAAAAGTCAAGCTATTAGAAACATTAAGTTAACGAATTAAACTAAAATGACCTCTGATTTTTTGGCCATTAGATCTAGAAACTAAATACCAGTAATCATTACTAGGTAATAATTGGCCATTTAAAGTACCATCCCAACCTGAGGATTGTGGATTTAATAGATGAATTAACTTACCATAGCGATCAAATATTTTAATATCTAAATCTGTATTAAAAGTATCATTAATACCTATTGGTTTCCAGTATTGATTGTAATTATCTCCATTTGGAGTAAAAAATTGAGGAAAGCCTAAGATAGCAATGGTTTGCTCTGACATTCCGCAGCCATCAATTTCTCTAACATAAACTATATGTATGCCTGGAGACACATTTGAAAACGAATTAAAGGATTGATATGTCCCATTGTCTAAAGCATATTCAAATGCTCCTGTATTGGATAGTGTTACAGTAATTGTATTATTGGATGTCAATTCTGTATAGGCTACATTTTCAATAATGGGTGCTTCAATTGAAGTAACTGTTATGTCTCTGGTGTTTGAACAACCGTTGGTACCAGTAATAATAACAGTATAAACTCCTATTTGGTTTGCTTCAATAAAAGAGGTGTTTACTCCAGTGTCTACTCCGTTTAATAACCATTGGTAATAGTAGTTGTTAGGCGAATCATTTAATACTCCACCAACCAAAGTTATGGTGTCAGGATAGTTATTTAAACAATATTCAAAGCTTTCGTTTTCCGAAATTTCTGGTGTAAAAAGTACATGTAAGTTAACGTCTGTTACAGCATAACAATCCGATCCATTAGTGGTTACTTGTGCATAAATGGTTTGAAAATCTGGAATTGTAGACCCGAAGTTTGTTGGCAACGGATTGTTTTCCGCGAAAGCGTCCTCTTGCGTTAAATAATAATTTACAGTAGCTCCTGCTGGAACTAAAGGTGCAATTTGCGTGCTTACTTGGCTTAAATCAAAAGTGGTTAATCCATCAATTATGGCATCGTCACAAGCGTCTAAATTATAAGCAGGTAAATTATTATTTGAAATTTGTAACGTTATCTGACTTATAGCTGTACAACTGGATAAATTATTTATGACTAAAGCGTAAACCACTTGATTGATGGTAGTATTTTGAAAACTATCAGGCGTTGTTATGGCATTTATTTGTTGTTCTGCATCTGTTAGCGAATTATAAAAACCAATGATAGATAAATCTGGATTACCAACAGTAATGGTTTGATCTGTATCAAATAAATTATAAGTTGTTATGCCATCTTGTTCTAAATCGCATTGGGTTAAGGTTGTGCTTATGGTTGTAGGTGCAGGAAATTGCTCGATCACAATTTCGCCATAAGATATGCAACCATTAGATAAGGTTACCTCTACGTTGTAAGTTCCAGTATCTGCTACAGTTAGGATTGGATTAACTTCTGTAAGAAGCTCTGTACCATCTTTAAACCATTTGTAAATTATGGCTCCAGTTTGTGTAGCATCTAGGTCTATGCTTTGGTTTTCGCATAGTGCGTTGTTTGTAGACTCAAGTAAGTTTGGACCTAAATCTGTAGTTAATTCAAAACTTCCAGCTTCTAAAAATACAGCAGAATCATATCTGTAGTTTTGTTCATCTGCGATTACCAATTTAACTTCGTAAGTGGTATTAGGTACAGTGTTAGCTACTGCAGACAGGACTTTGGTTTGACCATTAAAGTTAATTGGTGCAGTATTATCATTCCAGCTTCCAAAGTAAAATTCGTTTTCTTCTTGACAACCACCAGGTATTTCTGGGTGAACAGTTGTTACTTTTACAGGAACTTGAGTGCCAGGAACAAGTGCAATGTTTTGGTAGTCTGTTGTGCCTATTTCACGAATTAAAAATCCAAATAGGTCAGAATATTGACATGTATTGGCGTTGTTTTCTTGATATTCTTCTGAAGCAAAAATATAATTAAAGCTAATTTGTGTAGCCTCAGAGGTAAACTGAAACTCTAATATGGTTGCATTTAAAGTATTAGTTTCGTCTAGTGCAATCTCCAAATCTTGGTCACCATCCCAACCAGAAGCATCATCATCACTTAAAGAATCGTTAGGACCATCTACATTACTTAAACGACCTGTACTTAAAACAATTCCGCTTTGAAAAGGAAATGTTGTACCTGTGGCGTCAAAATATCCATAACTTTGGTCTGATCCTCCAAAATTACCACCAACAACATTAGTTACTTGTACATTTGTAATACAACTACTATCAATTAAGATATCCTCTACAAGTTGCTGAGGTGTATAGGTTTGAACATCTGTAACTACGTTTTGAGCAGATGAAAAACTTACAATTAAAAATAGAATAATAAAGAGTCTTTTTTGCATGCCTTTTTAATGGTTTGCAAAGGTAAAAAAACAATTTTTGTTAAATGAAATTTGAAATGTTAAAGCTTAAGTGTAAAATGTCCTTTTTTCTGAAACGCTATAGCGCCTTTTTTTATGTCTGCAACGTACCAATAATCACTTGCAGGCATTAAGTTACCATTATATCTACCATCCCATCCAAGAGAAGCATGTGTTAATGTTTTAAGTAATTTACCATAACGATCGTAAATATTAACCACAGTACCTTTAAGTTGGTTTACACCAGTAATATGCCAATAATCAAAATAGCCATCACCATTAGGTGTAACAAATTTTGGTACATCTATTATAACTACCTCTTTGGTTGTTGAGTTACATCCATTTAAATCTATTACAGTTATTGTATGTGGACCAATTGGTACGTTACCAAAAATGTTAGAGTCTTGAGGGTCTAAGTCGTCAAGCTGATATAAATAATCACCAATACCAGAAACGGTTACTGTAATATTATTTGGGTCTGAAAAATCTACTGTTTCGGTAAAGTCAATAGTTGCAGCTTCTGACTCTGAAACGGTAAAAGTCGCTGTAGAAGTACAGCCAAATTGTGATGTAACGGTTACTGAGTATGTTCCAATTTCTGTAATTTCAATATAACTTAAACTGCTACTTGTAGACCAGCTATAACTGTCTGTTGGGATATTAGTTTCGGCAGTTACTATTAATGGTAAGTTTTCTAAACATAACACTTGGTCTTCAATGTCTACTTCTGGTTTTCTGTTAACAATAGTCGCAAAGCTAGTGGTATTAAAACATCCTGTAGCGTTGTTTTCTATTCTTACATAATATAATGTGTTGTTTTCTGAGTCTACAAGTAAATCTGTTAATGCATTTGTATTATTAATAGCATCGTTTTGTGTTGTAAAATAAGATACACTAAAGTCACTAGGACTTTGTCCAGCTAATGCAAAAGGTGTTTGTTGACTTAAATCAAAGATGGAGAATGTGTCAAAATCATCATCGCAATTTTGTAAATCTAACAATGTACCTAAATTAGGTGTTGGGTTTACTGCCAAAACAAAAGGTTGAATAGTAAAACAAGTACTGCCTGTGTAATTAGCACGAGCAAATAAAGTATTATTTGCCACACTATAAACGTAATTTGTGTTTAATGGATTTTGTTCTGCTTGAGCATCTGCTTGAGTAGCGTAAAAAGTAATTTGAATGTCTAATGATGTGTCAATCAATGCATTTAGTGCATTGTTTAAATTATATGTAAAAGTAGCATCTTCGCAAATATCTAAAACTACGTTTGGAGTAATAGTAGGAGGCACGTCTACAATTAAATCTAAAGGTATTTGTGCATAACAATTAGATACAGTATTAGATATTTTAATAAACACAGTCTGTGGATTAGATGTGTTGGTAAAATTAGAAGGATCACTAATTTGATTTGTTCCAAGCTCTAGATCTGAAACAGATGTAAAATATTCAATTACAATATTGTCTTGTCTAATAGATAAAACCTCTACTTCTGATTGTGTTAAATCAAAACTAGTAAAGCCATCTAAATCATCATCACATTGTTGTAACGCACTAGCTACATTAGTTTGTGGTACAGCAATAACGTTAAATTCAAAACTAGTAATACCTTTACAGTAAGTACCATTATCTACAGTAACAAAAATTTGCTGTGGATTAACGGTTGTTGTAAAGTTATTAGGTAAAGGATTAGATTGTGTTTCGGCATCAGCCATATTAAGGTGATAAGTGATGCTTAAAGTTTCAGGAGAACCTGCACTGATTTGTGTTGAAATTTCTGAAAGATTAAAGGTTTCAAAACCATCATTACTAACATCGTCACAAACAAATACATCTGTAGGATTGTTGTAGATTGGGTTAGAACCCACTTCTATTTGAAAAGATGAGGTACCATAACAATCTGTATTGGTATAATTTTGAACACGAACATATATGGTTTGAGGGTTTGATGTGTTTTCAAAAACGGTTGTTTTGTCTATAGCATTGCTGTTGCTATCTGCATCAGCTTGCGATAAAAAATAAAGAACTTCCTTACCAATTTGTCCATTTAATATTTCTGTGTCTTTATCAATAAAAATAAATTCTCCAATTTGATTACCATCAGTCTCACAATTAATTAATGTTGTTATTGGATTAAAAACAGGTAATGTATTTACATAAATAGTGATAACCTCAATAGAAAAACAACCAGTAATACTATTTTCTATTCTTGCAAAAACCATTTGCGTATTAGCGTTATAGTTTTGGTAATCTGCTATGGCATCTGTATTACTTTGTGCATTGACTTGAGAGTTATGAAATGTGATTGTTCTGTCTGATGTGTCAGTTACCATTTGATTAATAGTAGTTGATAAATCAATTATTGAAAAACCATCTTGATCGTCATCACAAACCAATATGTTATCAGGAGTTGTTGTGGTTGGAGCAGGTAATACATTAATTGTTAGGCTTGATGTAGCACTGCAACTATTCTCGTTTTGTACACGTACATAAACCGTTAATGGATTAACTGTATTGTAATAAAACGCAGGTAAAGGATTGGAGTTAGACTGACTGTCTGCTTGAGTTTCAAAGTAAGAAACCGTTCCACCTGCAATATCTGTTGCAACGTAATCATCAAACGTATGTAAATCTATACTAGTAAAACCATCGTCATCTGTGTCACAATAATCTTGAGAGGTTAGTGTTTGAATATCAAAACCATCGTTGATTATTAATTGTATAGTTGCGTTGTGTGTACATGTTAAGTTATTTAATACAATGTATAATGTTTTTGGCGACGCATTTACGACATATTGTACATTTTGATTAATTGGGTTTATGTTAGCCAATTGATCTGCTTCAGTTTCGTAAAAGTCAATAGTAACATCTTCTAATCCATTAATTATGGCTTCAGCTACTTGTAATAAATCAAAATCTACAATACCATCGTTTGAAGCATCATCGCATTCAAAATAATCTGTTATTTCTGTACCTGTTTCTAATAAAAAAGTGTGAATCTCTAATGGTACTACAGATGCGCAACCAGTTGTGTTATCTTCTACTCTGATAAAAACAGTTTGCTGAAAATCTGTAGTATTAGGGAAGTTGGTCGGATTAGCAATAGGATTTGTACCACTATTAGCGTCATCCAATGTTTCGTGATATGTTACAGTTACATTAGTTAAGCCTTGTAGGACATCATCAATATTTTGAGTTAAATCAAAGGTGTCAAAGCCATCTCCATCAGAATCACAAGCGTCTAACATTTGCGTGTCTGGATTTATTGCAGGATTAACATTGACTTGTATGTCTAAAGTTGTGGTTGTATTGCATCCCGTAGTTATATCTATGATACTAACATATAATGTTTCAGTATTAGTAGCAGGAGTATAAGGCGAAGCTATTGGGTTTAATCCGCTTTCGGCATCAGCCAAATTATAGTGGTAATTAACATTATAATTACTGTTACCATTTGATATTTCGTCATCTTTATCTGTAAGTGGCACAGAAGCACCTCCTGCAGAACATACAGTTAAAGGTGTTGGGTTGGTTATAGTTAAGTAAGGATTAATTATAAGATTAAACGTACCAATATACACACATCCTGAAGCATCATCTTGAACGCGGTAAAATACAGATTGTGTTGATGTTGTACTTAAATAATTTACTATTGCATTTGTGTTATTTTCTGCTTCGGTTTGATTAAGATGAAACGTTGTAGTATACGATGTACTTGGTAAAGCAGCTTCAGCTTCAGATATTTTAATAGATAAATCGAAGTTTTCTTCTCCATCGTTAGATACATCGTCGCATACAATTATGTCTGCTAATATATCTGCAAGTTGTATGCTATTAAGTGTAACGTTTACTGAATCTTCAAACGTGCAAAAATCAGCATTTAAAGGTACAGTAATTTCTACTGTATAATTACCGTCAGTATTTACTAATAATGTACTTCCGGTTTCTCCTGTGATAACAGTGTCATTAAATAACCAAGTGTAAGTTGCTAAAGGATTGTCTGTATTGGCATCCAATGTTACTGTAGCATCACATGTTGTTATATCATCTCCAAGATTTACACTATCTGTAAAACTATTTCCTTCTATAAAAACAGCTGTATCAAAGTTTCGGTCTGTTTGATCTGCTATAATTAATTTTATATTGTATTGTACATTAGGTAATATGCTTGCAGAAGCAGTTAAAACAGTTGTACGACCATTAAAATTTGTATCTCCAATGTTATAACCTTCAAAATAGGCATTGTTTTCTGCAGGACAAAAACCTACGATTTCGTCATGAATTGTATTTGTATTTACAGCAGTAGACGTTCCAGGAACTACTGCAATGTTTTGATAAGGATTACCACTTCCTGCCTCGCGAATTAAAAAAGCAAAACCATCCGAGTATAAACAAGGATATTCAGCAAAATACTCTTCTGAAGCTAAAATGTAATTAAACTGAACATTGCTTGATGTAGAAATAAAATCGAATTGTATAGACGTTGCGTTTAAGGTATTGTCTATGCCTAAAGCAGCTTCTAAATCAGGATCTGTACCCCAAGCAACAGTCCCTTCATTTAAAGGGTTAGTATTTTGTGTGTTTCCTGCTGAAGTAGCGCTACCTGTGGATAGCATTATTCCGTTTTCAAAAGGAAAACCTGAACTTGCATTTTCAAAATAACCAAAACTGGAAAATCCATTAACATTTCCGTTAATGGTAGATGTAATATTTGTTACTTCAACACAACCTTGTACTAAATTATTTTCTACAAGTTGCTGGGCTGTAAATGAGTCGTCTACTGTAATTTGTTGTGCATGAGTAGACAAGCAAAACAAGATAAATGTAGCAATGATTGGGGTTTGTAGGTTAAGTTTCATTGACAATAAGGGAATTTAAATCACGACGAATAACATATTTCATCGTTATACTGTGCAATGATACATTAATTATCGATTAAACGCAATAATTATCGATTAAAAGTTTAAATTAATTGTTTGTTCCTTAATAGTTTACGTAAACCCAACCTGTTTTTGTTTTATATTTTGGATCATTTAAATGAAGTACATAAAAGTAGGTACCTACAGGTACTATTTTACCTTGGTTATTTAGACCTTGGTTTATTTGACCATGCCACTTTAAATTATCATCACCTTTAAATATTAAAGTGCCATAACGATTGTAGATTAATAATTCGTGATTTTCAAAAATGGTATATAAACCTTGTATATTAAAATGGTCGTTATTAGTATCTTGGTTTGGAGAAAAGCCTTGAGGAATATATGGAGGACAATGTTCTGTAAATAAATCAAATTTAAATATGTCAAAACAAATATCTGTCATAGCTGTAATATATATGGTTTGAGGTGTGTGGTTTGAAAAATAATTACTGGGATTTATGATATTGGTATTACTAGAAATAGCTTCTAAGGTTTCAAAAAATGAAAAATCTTGATAAATGGTTGTGTCTATTTGGTTTAATGTCTTAGTTAAATCATAATGCGACTTATTATAACCTTCATCACATGCTAATAATGGATTTAATTGTATGGTTTGTGGTAAGGGTATTAGCTGTATTACTTCAAAGTTATCATTATTAACTTCATTAGTTTCTGTTACAATACCATTATAGGTGCCATCATTATCCACTACAATTTCTAAAATAAAGTTATCAGGAAAAGTATCTGGAACCTGGAAACTGATTTGATTGGTTTCCTCTCCACCAATTAAAATTGTATTGATGGTTTGATTTTGTGCTACCAGAATACCATCTATAAAAAAAGCAATAGGTGTATTTGCAGGCAAACTGTCTGTACTATTATAATTAAATACAGAGTAGTTTACAGTTAATATTCTATCGCTGCAAGTAACCTGGTAATTATTTAATTGGATAGTAGCGTCTGGTAATTGACTATTTAAAACCGTAATAATATTATTGATTATTATTAAATCGGCTCTAAAAGTTCCAACAGAATCTAAACCTCCTGTTGTTAAGTTAATTGTAACCTCTGTGTCTCCTATAGCGATGTTATTTTCTATATTGTAAACATCTAAATCTGCATTATAAAAATCAGTAGCATTAGTAAAAGTATTGGTGCCATTAAATGCATTGTTTGCTAAATTAAGAGGAGGATTGGATAATACATTACCATTAATAGATAGGGATTCGCCATAGTTTAAGGCATTATCACCTTCCCAAGCTAAAAAACCAATTTTGGCATTGTCATTATCAAGGACATTTACATTTTCTAAAACGATAGTTTTGTTTTGTACGTCTCCATTAATAATTTCTAATCCTAAAAATAGATTTACTTGATTTAAAGGAAGTGTACTGTCTTCAAAAATAACATAAAGACTCCATCCTGCATAATTGGTCCTATTATTACAATATCCAGCAGTTGAGGTTAGTACTTCTGAAATATCTAAATCTGCAAATAAGTAGTCACCATTACCATGTGTAATTACCAAATTGGTAACATCTGCATAGCTAGCAAAGTAAGTAAGCAACCCATCAGATCCAGCATTATAAGTAACATTATATGTGTCTTCTGCAATTATTGTTTGGCTATTTAATGAGACTTCAGTATCTCCTGGTCCAGAGCCTGACCAAAACAAATAAGCAGATATTATGTTACTGTCCATAGGCAAGTTGAGACTTGCTTGAGACGAAGGTAAAATACTACAAAAGGATTGCGATAAATTATTTTCGGCTTGATTTAAAGTGTTTCCAATTGCTATATAATCATAACGACCATTAAACTGCTGAAACAGCGTTATATCTTGCGCAATAGTAAATTGCGTTGATAGGGTTAATAGTATTAAAGCAATAATTGTACGATACATCTAATAGCGTTTCATGCTTAAATGTACGAATAACTAGCGTTTTAATGTAAAATGATTTTTATAAATTAAACCATTACTTAAGGTTACTACAAACCAATAATCGTTAGTTGGCATTGGATAGCCATTAAAACTGCCATCCCAACCAATGCTAGAAGGCTTAAATTGATTTAACAATTTGCCATATCTATCAAAAATTTGAACTAGTGCGTTTTTTTTAGAATTGTCACTTAAACCTTCGACTTGCCAATAATCATTTTTACCATCATTATTTGGTGTAAAATAATCTGGAAATTTTATTAACCAAATTGGTGCTTCGGCAACACCACAAAGGTTTTTATCTCTAATATAAACTATGTGGTTACCTGCAGTTGTGTTTTCAAAATTGTTTTCGTTTTGATAAGGACCATTGATATTATCCAAAGCATATTCATAATCACCCAAACCTGAAACAATAACCGTTATTGTTGTGTTATTTGTAATAATTTCTTCTATATAAGGAATACTTGAAGCTGTAACTGTTACCAATCGGTCTGCATAACAGCCTTCAGGATTAGTGGTTGTTATGCTGCTTAAAAGTGTGATTCTTACAATATATTCACCAGGTTGAAATGCATCAATTTGTGGTGTGGTTTCTAAACTTGATAACCACAAAAATGAATATTGATTGTGTGGTAAATCTAAATATCCGACATCAATAGTAACAAAATCTGAGACTGAATTTTTACACAAAAAAACATCTTCATCAGCTACAATTGGAGTAGAAACTGTTACTAAATCTAACGTACTTATAGAAAAACAATCACTAAACGTTCCATTTGATAGTGTTATGTAGATTGTTTGGTTAGTACTTGTTGCGTCGTAATTACTAAAATTTAATATATTATTTTCTGTCTGTTGCGCATCTTCTAAAGTTTCAAAATATGCAATATTATAATCTGGACTCAAGTAAGATGATGGTATTGCATTTTGTAGATTAAATAGATTGTCCGTTTCGCAGCTATATAAAGGGTCTAAAGTTAAAACAGGTGGTTTATCAGTAATGGTTAAGGATCTGTAAAGGGTTTGGTTTTGACCATCTACAATAAAATTTATAGTAATATTAAAGGTACCATAACTTGAAAAAACATGTGTTGGATTTAGTAATGTTGAGGTGTTATTAATGCCAGAAGCAGGATCTCCAAAATCCCATTGTATGGCGTCTATGCTTGTACTAAACTCGGTATAAAACTCTGTGACATCACCAAAACATGTATTATTAAATATGTTTGTAGCGTAAAAATAAGATTGAATAAAAGGTGGTAATCCCAATTGACATATCTTGTCATTTAAATTTACAAATCCTGACAATACATTACAATCCACACCAATAGTATTAGGATCTGTAATTACAGCCATAGACGTTCGGTCAAACTCAGCAACATAAATTTTTCCATCCAACGCTTGTTGTAAGGCACCAAAAGACCCAGTTCTTTGTCCAACGATAATATCAGATGCTATTATGCTTGACGCAGAATTTAAGCCTAAATTGTATTGATGGATAAAGGAAAGGTTTGTATCATAATTTAACTCGCTAACATAAAGTAATTGGCTATCTGGTGAAAACTCGCAACCATAAAACCCTGGATTATTTGTACTTAAATTAGGAATATAAACAGGATTTGTCAGTTGTCCAGTTAGCGCATTAAAATCAAAGACTTCTACTTGACTAACATAACTTACAACCGAAGCTACTTTTTCTCTATTAGGAGAGGCTTTTAAATATCCTATGGTTTGATTAATATCTCCTCCATAATATGTTCCAATACCAGATACAACAGGTGTTGTTGAGACACCTAAATCTGAAACCAGATAACTAACAAACTCGTTACTTTCCCATCTGTGGCTAATAACCCAAATGTCTTCACCATTAGACGCTTCGACAGCTGTAAGTTTTTCTGTAATAGGCGATTCTAGTAAGATGTTTTTATTAGCTGTTACTGCACCTAAACCACCAGATAAAGACAAATCAACTTCAGAAAACCTTAAGCCATTAGATCCAGCTCTGTCGTCGACCGTAAAAATATAATAGATGGTGTCACTATTAGGTTTTGGGATAATTATAGCAGACTGTGTGCTAGAGTCATTTCCTAGCAAATCCAATCCATTAGTCATTATGTCATGGTTTTTGTTCCATACGGTTGATCCATCAGTGTAGATAATCAAGTTTCCGCTATTGTCAGACATACTAGCACAACCTTCGGTAGTATTTAACTGAGAAGCACCTAAAGGTAAAGGATATCCAGAATTAAAATTAAGGCCAGCATTTTCTCCAAATGTCCAGTTTGCTGTTTCATTTTGTGAAAAACAAATAGTAATACAGAGCATTACGGTTGTATATAATATTTGTTTGTTCATATTTTATCTTTTTAAAGTAAAATGACTTTTATAAAGTCTACCATCTTGTAGTTTTACTGTAAACCAATAATCATTTGTTGGGACAGGCAGTCCGTTAAACGTACCATCCCATCCTTTACTTGTAGGTGTAAACTCTGTTAACAATTGACCATATCTATTAAAAATTTGAATTAACGAGTTTGGTTGAAACTGAGACGACACACCATACACTTGCCAATAATCATTTTTTCCATCGTTATTTGGTGTAAAAAACAACGGAAATCCAACTACAGAAAATAATTGATTTACAGTACCGCAATTGTTTTTTGTATCCTTGACATTTACGGTATAAATACCTGGTTTTACGTTATTAAAGATATTACTTTCTTGATAACCAGATGATAAATTTTCTGCGTTTATTATTTCATAAAGGTAATTACCTTCTCCTGACGCTAAAATTGTTATAATATTATTGTTTAAAGTGCCATCAATTACTTCAATATTATCAATAGTAGCTATGTTAGATGCTTCTACAATAATAGTTTTAGTTTTAGAACAGCCATCAGCTGTAGTAGCAGTTACAGTATAAGTTCCAATTGTATTTATGTCTATTGTAGCAGTTGTTTCGCCAGTGGACCAATCATAATAATAGTTATTATTTGTTGGTGTTGATGCACTTAATTGTATTGTTTCAGGAAATTCATTTAAACAATATAAGATGGTTTGATCATCGGATAGTTGAGGTAATGGTTTAACTGTCAAAAATACTTGGTTTATACCGTAACAGGCATTATTGTTTTCTGCTCTAGCATAAATTGTTTGATTATAAGGCGTCGTGTTATTGTATGTAGATGGTAATGCATTTGTTTCTAATAATGCATCATCATAGGTTTCGTAAAAATTTATGGTTATTCCAGTAGGTAGAAGCGTTAGCATGTCTGCCGAAAAATCATTCAAATTAAAGGTGTTTATGCCATCTTCAGATCCTAATTCGTCACACACTATTGGTGGATTATAATCCGAAATTTGTGTTACGCTAACTTCTAAAACAACTTCAGAAATTGCTTTGCAACTTGAAGTAGTATTAGTGACAACAGCATAAATTGTTTGCGGATTGGAAGCATTATTATAGGCTTCAGCATTTAAAGGATTAGTTTCTGTTTCCGCGTTGGTCATACTGCTATAAAAAGTGGTACTTGTATTAGTTGCGTTATTTGTAATATCAGGAATGGCTTGATTTAAGTTGAAAGTTGTAAAACCATCCGGAACACCATCCTCATCACATTGAAACAAGATTTGGTTATTAGCTTCTGGTACAGGGTTAATATTAATAACAAAACTTGACGTAGCATAACAGTCGGTATTATTACTGTTTTCTAATCTAACATATATTGTTTCATTAAAAGGTGTTGTGTTATAATAATTTGTTGGTAATGGATTAGTATTATCATCTGCATCTAACTGCGTGTTATGATAAGAAATATCATAAACAGCAGGACTTAAGGAGTTGTAAACTTGAGCATTATAAGTGGATAAATCTACAGTTGATTGTCCATTTGAGTCATCTCCATCAGTAATATCATCGCAAACAGCCAAATCTACTAGTGTAGCTATGGTAGGCGTATTATAGACTTCTAAATTAAAACTAGTTGTGTCAAAACAATTAGGGTTATTAATATTGTAAACCCTAGCAAAAATGGTTTCAATAGGATTAGAGTTAGTGTATGGACTATCTAATTGGTTTTCGTCTAAATCTGCATCCATTTGAGATAAATAATAGTGCACACTATATTGCATTGGATCTTGACCATTTAATATACTGGCATCCTGCAATTGTAAATCAAATGTTGAGGTTGCATCATTATTATCGTCGCAAATAATTAAGTCGCTTGGTTGTGTTGCTACAGGTATATCGTAATAACTTACTATGGCTTGACCTTCTTTAATCTCGCAGTCACTAGTGCTTGGATCTATGACGACTTCATAATTACCTGCTTCATCAATAAATAACTCATATGGTATAGTTGGAGTTGGGATAGCGACTTCATCTTTAGTCCAAGTATAAATTGCTCCTGGAATAGCTTCGGCAACTAAAGTATACGTATCTCCAGTACATAAAGGTAATATGACGGTGTTTTGGTCATCTGTTGGAATAATGTCTATTTTTTCTGAAAAGTAAGAGGTTATAAAAGGAGGAAGTCCTTGTCTAGAGGAACGACCCATCAAATCAATTACAGCATGTTGATAGTCTGCTGATTGACCAAGATTGTTAGGGTTGTTAATAACGCTTAAAAACGGAGTCCCTTGGTTGTATGTCGCACTTAATGATCGGTAAATTCTACCATTAGGTCCAAGTTGTAAAGCGCTTCTGTACATTACTCTTTGGTCTAATACTTCTTCTGTTGCACTAATATTAGTGGCAGTTAAATCATATTGTAATAAAGCACCATATTGTGCACTTGGATTATCAAAATTAGAACCACTAGTTTCGTAATAAGTGGTGACGTATAATATTTGATTGTTGGGAGAAAACTCGACACCATAAGGGTTTTGTGGTTTTCCGCTAGGCGAAATATTAGTTGCTATAGTAATTGAGTTACTAATAATACCAGTTGCAGGATCAAAGTCCAGTAAGCGTAGTCCATCACTAATATTAGCCATAGCAATTTTTGTTCCGTCAGGAGAAAATTTTAAATACCCTCGTCTTTGGTTTACAGTATATGGTAATGTGGAAATTACAGGTGTGGTATTAATACCTGTTGCGCTGACTTCAAAAGCATAAAAGGTGTTATTGTTAGTATCTGTAGCACTTGAATTTGATAAAGCATCATTACTACCAAAAGCTACAACCCAAATATTTTGTGATTCGCAATCTTTTAAAACAGCACTTAGTTTTTCGCTAGCTTTATGTAATAAAAATTGATTTTTAGCAGTAACATCACCAAAGCCACTATTTAGTGAAATATCAACAATGGAGTAATTAAACCCATTGTCAGGAGTCCCTTCAAAAGTAGTGTCTTGGGTAAAAATATAGTAAATATTTGGGTCACCAGGTTTAGGGACTATTATAGCAGATTGTGTACTGGATTGATTACCAAATAAACCAGTTCCATTAGGCATAATATTATGCTGTCTGTCATAAACATTTTCTCCGTTTGTATAAAATAATAAATTACCTGTACTATCAGATATACTTGTGCAACCTTCCTCAGTAGATAATTGTCCATCTGTTAAAGCACTAACTTCATTGGTTGAAGTGTCAAATGTAATACCTGCATTGTTTCCAAAATACCAGTTGGCAGCTTCGTTTTGAGCAGATAACGTACATGCACATAGTACAGTAAAAATTAATAATATCTTTTTCATTTCTTTTTTCTAGCTAATGCTAGTAAAGATATTATAATTTTATTTTAAATATAAATGTCTGATGTTAAAAAGGTTTTATCAATTATAGGTCTCTTTTTTGCAATAGTTTATATGAGCAGTAAATAAAAATTGTAGTCCAAACCGCAACAATACCTATCTCTTGCCAATGTACTGCAAAGTCATAGACTAGGTCTACTTTTTCTGGAGACTTCATGGCTACAATACGTCTAAAAGGTTCGTCAATTAATTTCCACATGGATTTTAATGGAAAGTAGTTGTGTATTTTAGTTGCTATATCATCATCATAGTTTTTTAATATAATACCATATATTATCCATTCTACAATAAATAGTATAAACAAGAAGGCTAGTGCAAAAGCAGATCTTTTTATTAACACTGCAGCAAACAGACACAAGCTAAAAAAGCCAATTAGTTTGACAAAATAGGCTAGTAAAAAAATACTTTCGCTAAACATATAGTACGCTTCACTATCGCTATTATAATACAATCCAATTGCTAAGGTTAGTATACCAACAAGTAGTGTGGATATTAATGAAAAAAATAGCAGTGCGTAAAACTTAGACAGGATAAATTCTTTTTTACTTAGACCATCAATTAAATTTTGTTTTATGGTTTTGTTACTATATTCATTACCTATCATGCTTACTACAACTATAGCAAAAAACAGCTTAAATAGTGCAGCAAAAAAGGTGGTGATATGCCAGATATACGGAAAATCAAAAATTCCAACACTACCTAAATCTATGGTAAAAAGCCCAAAGAAATTAATTTTGAACGAGGATAGTAATATGATAAAAAAGGGTAATATAAATGAAAAGAAAATTAAGATTTTGCTAATCCTATTTTCTAAAAGTTTTTGTAATTCTATTTGTAAAAGTCGTAACATGATTGGTTGTTTTGATTGATTAGTTTTGGTCCTCTAAATTGTCAGTAAGTTGAAGGAATTGTTCTTCTAAACTTTCTTTTCTAAGTACTAAGTGTGACAAGGCTATTCCGTTATCAATTAATTCTTTATTAAAAGCCGATGCTGACATTGGTGCATCTAAAAAGGCAGTAATTAGATCATCTGTTACTTTGGTGTTTTTTATATTTGGATGGCTATTTAAATAGGTTACAAGGTGTTCTGGATTATCACATTTTAGTTCAAAAAAGCCTTCGCTAGATATCATTTGGTCTACAGGTCCTTCGTATAATTTATGACCTTTTCTAAGTACAACTACATGAGAGCAAACTTTTTCTACTTCATCTAATAAATGTGATGCTAATAATATGGTTGTGCCTTGACTTGCAATATCTTTTATAATAGCTCTAATTTGATGTATTCCTTGAGGGTCTAATCCGTTTGTGGGTTCGTCTAAAATTAATATTTCAGGATCGTTTAATAGGGCAGATGCTATAGCTAGACGCTGTTTCATCCCTAACGAGAAGGTTTTAAACTTACTTTCTTTTCTGTCCAAAAGACCAACTAGTTCAAGTTTTTCGTCAATTTTGTCTTCACTAATCTCCTTAATTTTACAAACTAACTTTAAGTTTTTGTAAGCAGACATGTATGGATAAAAGTTAGGACGCTCAATAATAGCACCTACTTTTTTTAAAGCATTATGCGTGGATGTTTGTCCGTCAAACCAACTAAAGCTTCCGCTGGTTTTATTTACAACATTTAGGGTAATGCCTAAAGTAGTTGATTTACCACTACCATTAGGTCCTAAAATGCCATAGACATTTCCTTTTTTAATGGTAAAGGATAAATTGTTTACAGCAGTTAAATTGCCATATTTTTTAGTTAGATTACTAATGGTTAAAATTGTTTCCAAGAGGTGTGGTTTTTTGATTGGTTTAAAAGTAAGACGATTGATTGGTAAAAATGTTACAATTTAAAAATTAGTTATAAATTTGAATGACAGAAAAACTTATGAAGGATTTAAAAATTTCGAAGAAAAAACCATCCTACCCAATTAATGATAGATTGAGTAGTTATTTGTCTGATTATAACCGAAACTCTAAAATTACAATACTGTATGATGACCTTTTACGTTTTCAAGGTTCTGTAACCGTTTATGATAAAGATGATAAAGATACGTTGTGGATACGTGTTTACTTTAGTGAATTTGATAGAGTAGAAATTGATTTAAGCCTGAAAAAAGTATACAGTAGATTACATTCTGATGGTAACGAAACTAGTAATGCCTTTTTAAATATTGATGCTATTGATTATTGTACTTTTGGAAACTCTAAACCTTTTAGAATAAAAATCCGAAATGTTTTAAATGACAACTACACCTATTTTTATGTCAAAAAAGCAGATGCTTCTCGTATCTATGGTCTAGAATTAGAGCATATGTTATCTCCATATCAATTAAATTTTATGGTACATGGTAATACTTTAATCGAAGAACATATTGCAGGAATCCCTGGAGATGTATTTATTGAAACTATGTTGGATGACTGTTCTGAATCTGAAAAATCCCAGATAGCAAAAGAGTTTGTTAAGTTTAACGAGCGTTGTATGATCAGGCTACTTGGTGATATGCGCTCTTACAATTACGTAGTTGTGCCAACCCATGACTTTGATCATGTGGTGTTTAAAATTAGAGCCATAGATTTTGACCAACAATGTTATGAAGGTAAGTTTAAGGTATACAGACCTCAGTTTTTTAAAGAAAATCTGCGCTTGGTAGAGTTGGTCGTTAGTAAGTTTAAAAAGGAGTCTATCGATCAATATAAAATTGAAGAACGCAGTATCGTGGCTAAGCGTATGATTAGTTATAACAATCGTTTGGAGCGATTGCTAGATTGTATGACACATGATGTTATATCTAATGAAGAAAACATAGCGCTATTAAAAACCAAAATCCATGAATATACCATGGATTTAGAGTTTAAAAAAAGTGAAAATATGGGTGGGATTTTAAGAAATGCTCTGGAGTTTGTAAAACGTAACTATGAAGACGTTAATACAAAAGATTTTTAATTCCAGTTTTCTTCAAAGTCCAAATTATCGTAATCATCGATGTTAAAATCGTCATCAAATTCGTCATAATCATCATCATTGCTTTCTGCTTCAAATATTTTGTCAGGAGCTTCAGTAGGCACTTGACCTTGTACATACATTAGGTTTGGATAATCAACACCTTCTGCAACTTCAACAATTTCAGCTAATTCAACAAAAAAGGTCCACATATTCATAAAGTCATAGACGTAAATCAATTTAGTTTGTGCCTC
This sequence comes from Olleya sp. UBA1516, assembly GCF_002323495.1. Taxonomy (NCBI): domain Bacteria; kingdom Pseudomonadati; phylum Bacteroidota; class Flavobacteriia; order Flavobacteriales; family Flavobacteriaceae; genus Olleya; species Olleya sp. UBA1516. The sequence goes on along the minus strand of NZ_DCQO01000021.1, from coordinate 42,692 downwards.
ATGTACAGTGTCAGATAGATTAGTTTCATTCATTAATCTAACATCATTTATTCCGTCACTCATGTCAAAAAGGCTAATTTCCTCACCTTGATTCCATTCGTCGTCACTTAAGTAAAACGAAGCGACTTCATTACCATCAAAGCCAAAACATTGCGTAATTACATTATGTAGGTCTTCTAAAGTATCGCTTTCGCGAATTTCAAAATCTCTAAAAATATCTTCTTCTGTATCGTTGTCTAGTATTACTCTAAATCTGTAAATCATAATAATAAAATAAGGGTGTAAAGATACTGCTTTTAGGTGTTATTTACTAAAGCGATGTAACGTAAATGTCATTGCGCTAAGTAATAAAAAGGCACCTACTTGATGTGCAACACCTAACCAAACCGGAACTTGTAATATTAAAGTAAAAACACCTAATATAAATTGAAAAAATACTAGGTACAATAATAGGTTTAAGGCTTTGCGTTGGTAGTTGGTTTCGATATGTTTTTTTCCTTTAAAATAAATTAATAAAATAAACACAACAACAATATAAGCTAAAGTCCTATGTACAAATTGCACGCCACTTTTACCTTCTGTTAAGTTAGCAAATAAACTATCTCGCTCAATATATACGCTTTCATGGATAAATTTTCCTTCACTCATCATTGGCCAATGGTTATGTACCCAACCTGCATCTAATCCAGCAACAAAAGCACCATAAATAATTTGTATTAAAAGGACTAACATCCCTAGTTTTACTAACCTGTTAAATCCTGTATTTACAATTTTATTAAACGGAAACATTAAGTCTAATGCAACCCAAAAAGTAGCCGAAAAGGTTATAAATGCTGTAGTTAAGTGCATAGCTAATCTATAATGGCTAACATCAGGTCTATCCACTAAGCCACTTTTAACCATGTACCATCCTAAAAAACCTTGTAATGCGCCTAAGCACATTAAACCAATGGATTTTTTAATGGTAGGTTTGGTAAGTTGCTTGGTAATTAAAAAGTATAAAAACGGTAAGAAAAACACTAAACCAATAAAACGTCCAATAACACGATGGATCCATTCCCAAAAATAAATATCCTTAAACTCCTCTATGGTAAAGTGTGTATTTAATTTTTGATATTCAGGATATTGTTTGTATAAATCAAAAGCCTCCTGCCATTCGACATCATTCATTGGCGGAATGGTACCTGAAATAAGTTTGTAATTTGAAATGGATAATCCAGAATGCGTTAGTCGTGTAATACCACCAACAATAACCATAATAAAAATTAATACACATCCTGTTAACAACCAATAGATGACTTTTTTGTTATCTTTTTTCATTGCCTTTTTCTTTTTTTTTTTTTTTACAATTCTTTTTTAAAACATAAGCTTTCGCTTACACCTTGATATTGTCCGTAATTTTCGGTGATTTGATAATTACATTTTTTGTATAAATTAATCGCTTCTATTTGTCTAATTCCTGTTTCTAAAATACTAAATGTAAAACCTGATGTTTTAGCCCATTGCTCTAATGCTTGCAGTATTTGTGATGCAACTCCTTGTCCTCTGGCTGCTTCTGTGGTAAACATGCGTTTTATTTCGACTGTATTTTTACTAAATTTTTTAAAGGTACCACAGCCAATAGCAGTATTGTCTTTATAAGCAATTATAACGTTGTTAATGTTTTGCAATCCATTATATTGATTGTAAAACGCGTGATCATCACCATCTGTAATTTTTAAAAAATCGTCTAATTGTTTGACAAGACTTTTAAAGTCGGTATTATCAGAATTGGTTTTACGTAATTCTAACATCATCCAAATTAATTAATGGTTAGTCCTAGTTGTTTTCCTTTTTCCAACATTAGATTAAAAGCTGCTTCATGTTGGTTAGGAATATCACCTTCCAGAATTGCTTCTTTAATGGCTTCTTTAATTATACCAATTTCTTTTGAAGGCTTTAAATTAAAAGTCTTCATGATTTCCTCACCTGAAACTGGCGGTTGAAAGTTTCGGACATGATCCTTTTCTTCAACTTCAATAATTTTTTCTCTAACAATCTTAAAATTGTTATGATATTTTTGAAAGCGCTTAGGATTTTTTGTGGTGATATCAGCCTCGCAAAGTGTCATTAAATCATCTACAAAATCTCCTGCATCAAAGACTAAACGTCTTACTGCCGAGTCTGTTACTATATCTTGTGCTAAGACTATAGGTCTGGAACTCATAAACACCATTTTTTGGACAAATTTCATTTTGTCATTTAGTGGCATTTTTAAACGTTTAAATAAATGGTATACCATTTTTGAACCTTCAAACTCATGACCATGAAAAGTCCAACCTACTTTTTTGCTAAAGCGTTTGGTTGGTGCTTTACCAATGTCGTGTAGTAATGCTGCCCAACGTAGCCAAACGTCATCTGTGTTTTTAGCAATGTTGTCAACCACTTCTAACGAGTGGTAAAAGTTGTCTTTATGGGTTTGACCTTCGACCTCGTCTATACCTTTTAGATTGGTAAGTTCTGGTAAAATGTGATATAACAGTTTTGTTTTTTCTAGAAGTAAAAATCCTTTAGATGGGACAGGACTTTCTAATATTTTATTAAGTTCTACAATTATACGCTCTTTGGTAATTATATCAAGGCGTTTATTGTTTCTTGTAATTGCATTTAAAGATTCGTCTTCAATTATAAAATCTAATTGGGTTGCAAATCTAATGGCACGCATCATACGTAATGGATCGTCACTGTAGGTAATGTCAGGATTTAGTGGTGTTTTTATAATCTTGTTTTCTAAATCTTGAATCCCGTTAAAAGGGTCCAATAAATCTCCAAAGTTAGTTTGTGACAAACTTAAAGCTAAAGCATTTATTGTAAAATCACGACGATTTTGGTCGTCCTGTAACGTTCCATTTTCTACAACTGGATTACGACTATCTTCATTGTAGGATTCTTTTCTAGCACCAACAAACTCTATTTCGACATCCTTGTAGCGCAACATAGCTGTGCCATAAGTTTTAAAAACTTGCACTTTAGGCTTGTTAGGTAATAGTTGTGCAACAGCTCTGGCTAATTCAATTCCGCTACCAACTGCAACAATATCAATATCTTTTGCATTTCCTCTTTGTAACAGGTAGTCTCTAACAAAACCACCAATAACATAGCTGTCTAAATTTAAGTTTTTAGAGGCTTCAGAAATAATTTTGAATATCGGATTTTGTAAGGCGTCTTTATAATTCATTGTAAATTTACTCACGAATAATTTTCACCTCTCCTTTATTAGATAATTTGATAATGGTAGAGGGTTTTGCGTTTTTATTTTCGCTTTGCAAATTTACGACATAATCCACACCTTTTAAAATAGCATCGCTAATTTCTTCAAAGGATTTTGGTGTTGGTTGGCCTGATATATTTGCTGAGGTAGAAACTAATGGTCTTCCTAAATATTTTATTACTTTTTCACAAAATTTGTGATTAACAATACGTATGGCTAAGGTGTTATCTTCTGCTATTAAGTTTTCTGCAACTCCTGCTGGAGCGTCATAAATAACTGTGGTTGGTTGATCAGCAATATCCAAAATAGTATACGCCATATTTGGGACATTGTCAACATGTCTTTCTAGCATACTATAGTTATTAACTAAACAGATTAGTGCTTTACTGTCTTGGCGTTGTTTTAGTTTGTAAATTTTTTGTACTGCGTTGGCATTAGTTGCATCACAACCAATACCCCAAACAGTATCAGTTGGATATAATATAATGCCACCTTGTTTTAAGATGGTAACAACTTTTTCTATTTCTGAAGACATATTAGCACTCATTTTTATTATATATTTGAATAAACAAAAATAGATGAATTTAATTTATTATAAATCAGAGAAAGGTAATTTTGGAGATGATTTAAATGTTTGGCTTTGGCCAAAAGTATTTAAACAAGATTTGTTTCATGATAATAATGATGTAGCATTTTTTGGTATTGGTTCCATTTTAATTGAAAACTCTGATTTTATAAATAAAGCAGAAACATATAATAAAAAGGTCATTTTTGGGACAGGAGTAAGGTCTATTAATGAGGCTTTTGATTTTGATAATTCGTGGGATGTTAGGTTTGTTCGTGGACCTTATAGTTCCGTTAAACTTACAGGGAAAGCAGATAATTATATAGCTGATGGCGCATACTTTTTAGCGTTGTTACCCGAATATTCAAATTATTTAAAATTACCTAAAAAACATGATATAGGTTTTGTGCCTTATTTTAAGTCTATAGATAAGGTAAATTGGCAGAAAATATGTGACACATTGGGTTGGAAGTTAATACTACCTACAAATGGTGATGTGGAACAATTTATGAAAGAAATTTCAAGTTGTAATTCTATTATTAGCGAAGCCATGCATGGTTGTATTCTGGCAGATGCACTAAGAGTCCCTTGGAAAAGACTTCGTTTTAATGCTCATTTATTTGAAGGAGAAAAGGTCTCTGAATTTAAATGGAATGATTGGTTATTGTCAATAGGGATTAAAAAAAATGTTTTTATTGAAGCACCAATGCCCAAACGACAAAAATTAAATAAGATTTTTAAATCGGCTTATAAAAAAGAAACGGAAAACTATTTATTAAATAAATTAAAATTACATGATGTAGTAGATTTTAACTTGTCGTCTGAAAAAACAATGGAAGACATGAAGATTAAAATGGAAAAAGAAGTGGATAATTTTATAAATGAATACTTGTAGTAAATGCTTAAAAAGCTTAAAAATCAGTTTAAATTATTTCTATTGAAAACGAAACTCAAGAAAAATAAAGTTTTTTTTAATGAAAATGATTTTAAATTCTCCGATAAAAACGTACTAATTATAGATGAAATTATTCCTGAATTTAATAAAGATTCTGGGTCAAGACGCTTAACTGAAATTATAAAACTATTACTAAATAATAAGGTATCAGTATTTTTAGTAGCAGATTTAAAACAATATAAATACAAGAGTGATTATATTCAAAAATTTAAAGATTTAGGTGTTAATGTATATCAACCAAGTATAGATAGTAAGGGTGATTTAGTTACAATTGAAGGCTTTATTAAACGGATGGCACCAAAAATGGATGTAGCTTGGTTACACAGACCATTAATTTTTGATAAATATCAAGCTTTAGTTAAAAAAGCAAATCCAAAGGTTAAGTTAGTGTTTGATATGGTAGATTTTCATTATATCAGATTATTAAGAGAATATGAACTTAATAAAGATGAAGCATTAAAGACTGAAGCCGAAAAATTTCTTAAAATAGAATTACAAAATTGTAAAAATGCAGATGTTGTTATTGCGATTTCAACGACAGATAAAGTATTACTTAAACAACATTTTAATACAGACGAAAAAGTAGTTTTAATTAGTAACATTCATCAATATATAGATAAGTCTGAAGATTTTAATTCCTTTGAAAACAGAAAAGACTTACTCTTTGTAGGTAGCTTTAGGCATGATCCTAATAGTGATGCGGTAAAATATTTAAAACAAGATGTTATGCCAATTGTTTGGCAAACACTTCCAGAGGTTACGGTTAATATTATAGGCAGTTATATTACAGACGATATTAAAGACTTAGCTTCAAGCAACTTTAAACTGTTGGGTTTTGTAGACGATTTAAATGTAGTAATCAATAACTCAAAACTATTTGTTGCTCCTTTACGTTTTGGAGCTGGTATAAAAGGTAAAATTGGTCAAAGTTTAGAGCATAGTTTACCCTTAGTTACAACAGATGTTGGAGCAGAGGGTTTTGATTTTGGAAACCAAAAACAGATAATGATTGCCAATAATACTGAAGCAATAGCTCAAAAAGTGGTCGATTTATATACTAACAAAGAGCTTTGGGATGAAGCATCTAATAGTTGTAAAACTATTTTAGAACCGTTTTCATTAAAAGTTACTGAAAATCAATTACTGCAAATAATTAACCTTTAGCTCGCATAGAAAACCTTAAAGAGTCACCACCTTTAAGCGCTATTTTAAACGGTATTAAATGCTTTTTAGGTTTAAAAATACTTTTAATTCCGTATTTTAAAATTAAGATAATTCTTAAAAACTGATAGTACAACGTACTGTAGTTTTTCTTTATTACATAAAGGTAAGAGACCGTAAATTCGCGTTTTAAAGCAACATTTCCAGAGCTTTTTCCCATGTAATGGATAAATGTAGATTTAGGATAATATTGCGTAATGTAACCTTGTTTTTTTAAACGTAGGCAAATATCCATTTCTTCATAAAATAAAAATATTTTAGGATCAAATCCACCACATTTTTTATATGCTTCCGTTTTAAAAAACATAAAAGCACCAGAAACTAAATCAACCGTAAAAGGTTCTGATAAGTCAGAGTTGTATAAATTACTATAATACTTGACAGGTTTTTTTTGATCAAACAAATGGTATTTTAGATCAATAAATTGTCTAAAACTGTATTTAAATGGATGTCCATCTTCATTTACTTGTTTTAAACCAATACAGCCTACTTTAGGTTGAGATTGACTGTATTGTAATAACTGTAAAAGCGAGTTTTCAGTCAACTCAGCATCATTATTTACAAATGCTAAATGGTTACCACTAGCATGTTGGTAACCCAAATCATTTCCGCCTCCAAAGCCTAAATTTTCTTTGCTTTTAATTAAAGTGAAATCAGCAATTTTTAAGTGTGATTCTAACGTTTTAACATCCTCTGTTTTAGATTGGTTATCAACAACAATAATCTCAAAACTAAGGTCTTTAGTAAATTTGTAAATAGAGTCAATACAATTAATGGTATAACCAGAAGAATTAAAGTTTACAATAATTATAGAGACATCCATGTAGTTGATTTTTGGGTAAAAATAAATAAAACCAATAGATTGACTCACTTAAGTTTTAATATTTATTAGTTTTGTTTAACTAAATATTTATAATGAAAAATATTGTTGTTGGTTTTTTAATGTCTTATGACTACGAGAAATTAAAATTGTCTATTCCTCCAGTTTATGAACAAGCGGATAAAATATATCTAGCTTTAGACCATAAACAACGTACCTGGAAAGGTGAAACTTTTGATGTTGATCCTGCTTTTTTTGAATGGCTTTCAAATTTTGATAAGCACAATAAAATTGAAATTTATAAAGACAATTTTTTTGTGCCTGAGCTAAATGCAATCCAAAACGATACCAGAGAACGTCACTTGTTATCCATTAAAATGGGAATTGGTAATTGGTTAGTGCAAGTTGATAGTGACGAGATTTTTATTGACTTCTCTCAGTTTGTTAAAACATTACGTCAACACGATCATTTTTTAGATAATCCTAAGAAAAACCCAGTTCAGATCGCTGGTTTTTTAATTAATATTTATAAGTATTTAGAAGACGGAATGCTATACGTTGATGAGCCTACAAAAGTAATGTTGGCGACTAATTACCCAAATTATAAATATGCCAGAAATAGTAAAGAGCGTGTAATATATACCAATAATGTATTGCTACACGAGTGTTTATCTAGAGACGAAGCGTCTTTAAAATTTAAACTTGATAATTGGGGACATTCTCACGAGCTTAACGATCAGTTTTTTCCAAAATGGCAAAAAGCAGATAAAAACAATTACAAAGAATTAAAAAATCTGTTTTATTTAGATCCAGAAATCTGGAAAAGTTTAGGCTATTTTCCAACACATAATTTAAATGAAATTAAAAATTTAGTAGAAAAAGACGAAACTTTAGCACCAACAAAGTCTTTTTTACTGAAGAAAAATTTTGGGCAATGGTTTAAATTTTTAAAGATTTTTAATAAAAGTAAAATTGAATTCGAATCTTATTTTTAGTATGAAGCATTTAAAAACAACCTTATTAATAGCTACTTATAATTGGCCAGAAGCATTAGATTTAGTTTTACAAAGCGCATTAAACCAAAGTCAGTTGCCTGATGAAGTTATTATTGCAGATGATGGGTCAACCAATGATACTAAAGCTTTAATTGATAGTTTTAAGACAAAATTTGAAATTCCTTTGATTCATATTTGGCAAAAAGACGAAGGATTTAAAAAAGCCCATATTTTAAATAAAGCAATAGCAAAAGCATCAGGAGATTATATAATCCAGGTAGATGGAGACTGTATCATGCATCCGCATTTTATTAAGGATCATTTACAATTTGTTCAAGACAACACCTATTTATTTGGATCTAGAGTTAATATCCAAAAAGATTATTTAGACACTTTGTTTAAGACTAAACAAACCTCTTTTTCAGCTTTTTCTAAAGGCATAAAAAAACGTACTCGTGCTTTACATATTCCAATGTTAAGTAAATTGTATAAACCAAATGCTGAGTTTTCAAGTAAATTTAGAGGTTGTAATACGTCTTATTTTAAAAAAGACTTTATCGCTGTTAATGGTTATAATGAAGATATAACTGGTTGGGGAAGAGAAGATTCTGAGTTAGTCTTAAGAATGCACAATAATGGTTTACAAGCTAGACGCTTACGTTATAGAGGTATTGTGTTTCATATATATCACAACGAAAAATCTAGAGATAGATTTGAGATTAATGATACTATTGAGCAAAAAACTATTGACCAAAGTATTAAATGGGCTAAAAACGGAGTAGATAAGTATTTACCTTAATCTATATTACGATACATGGTCCATAATTGGATATAGCGTTTAAACACTGAAAACGCATGGACATAACAAATAATAAACCCTTCTTTACCATCTAAAAATCCAAACCTTAAAAAGTATTGGTGCATAAACCTGTACCAAGGTCTAAATAAAAAATGATACAAATTTGGACGTACATTCTTTTTAAATAAAGCTTCTGCTTGTAGTTTACTGTATTGCGTTAATTTTTGATTATAATTATCAAAATCTTTATACGTTTGGTGCTTAACATGGTGTCTTAATTTACCAATGGTAGCAGTAGTTTGTATAGCTTCATGTACTAATTTACCATTATACTTGCAATGATTTTTGTTAAATAAACGGACAGCAATATCTGTTTGAAAACCACTATATTTAATACGTTTTCCCATAAAATGGTAATCACGCTTTACGCGGAAAGCTTTAGCTGTTGGATTAGACCTAACGGTAGCGACAAGCTCTGTAGCTAAGGCTTCAGACACTTCTTCATCTAAATCAAAAAAGGTTACCCAATCGTGTTTTGCTAAACTAATTGCATAATTTTTTTGAGAAGAAAAATCGTCAAAAACGCGCTTGACAAACGTGACTTTTGGATGTTGTGCTAATGTTTCGGTTTGGTCAGTACTAAAGGAGTCTACGATAATAATTTCATCTGCAAAAGACATACTATTAATATAGCGTTCTATATTATGTGCTTCGTTATATGTTATTGCTAGAGCAGTTATCATGCAAGAGAAAATCAGATTTTTGCCAAATATAACCATTAGGCTTTATATATTTGTGTGCAGAGTATTCAAATTAAAACAACGTGCCAAAATTACCCATTTTAATGTATCATAGTGTAACCACTCAATCAAATGAGAGTAAAGGGTTGACTATTGATGTCAAAATGTTAGAAACACAATTACTATATCTAAAGGCTAAGGGTTATACAACCTTACATTTTAAAGATTTACAGCAATTTAACTCTGCTAAAGATTTTCCAGAAAAAGCAGTAATAATCACGTTTGATGATGTGTATGTTAATCAATTAGAATTAGCCTATCCATTGTTTTTAAAACATAATTTAAAGGCTTGTTTTTACATTCCGTTTAAGTATGTTAATGGTGTTAATACTTGGGACGAAGGTGAGGAGCCAATTATGTCTGTCCAACAATTACAAAGTTTAAATAGTGATATTATAGAATTAGGTTTGCATAGTTTTGCGCACCAACGCTATGATTTGTTATCTATTGACGCTATCCAAAAGGATTTTGATTTGTGTAAAGATTTTATAGTCAATAACAATCTTGAAATTAATAATACCTTAGCCTATCCTTACGGGAAATATCCTAAAACAGGCGAGGAGCAGCATGCTTTTTTTAAATGTTTGAAAGATAACAATATTGCTTATGGCTTACGAATAGGAAATAGAGTCAATAAGTTTCCGTTTAAAAACCATTACGAAATTCAGCGTTTGGATATTAAAGGAGATGACAGTATTAAGGTGTTTCAGCGAAAGCTAAAAAAAGGTAAAAACTGGTTTTAGATTAAGTTAAAAAAGGGAAGCGATATACTTCCAAAAATTATTAATATTAAACCTCCAACCTTAAAAGTTGTTTGATATTTAGTGTACCAATGGTGTTGTGTTTGAGGCTTGTTTTTAAATAATTTTATAATTTTAAATCCAATAAAAACAAAAGAAGTTCCAATTGCTATTTGTGTTAATGCTATTATTAAGTATATAAATTTTAGTTGTTCTAACATTATTTAATTCCTTTTTGAAGTAACATTAACTTGACATATCTAGAAAATACACCATAAGCATTAACGCTTGCAACGGTCAATCCAGGAATACCATCCATAAATCCACGCCTTAAAATATAACTACTAAAAAAACGATAAAAGGGTTTAAACGCTAAATGAAAATAAGTCGCTTTTTTTCCTTTTTTAAGCATTTGCTCTGCTTGAAACCACGCATAGTTATCTTTTTTGCTTATGTAATGTAGTAATCCTTTATAGGTAAAATGAAGCACAGGATTTTTTAACTGTCCAATGGTACCATCAATAATCAGTTTTTCGTGCACCAGACCTTCAAATTTGCAATTATTACGTTTTACTAAGCGTGTCACATTATCACTGTGATGGTATAAAAACCTATTCATGTAATAATGCGGAAAATTAAGCTTGTATCCAGCATGTTTATTACTGCTTATAGCTTCAAAAATTTCTTGTTGTAAGGCATAAGGTATACGCTCGTCAGCATCTACAAATAAAATCCAGTCACCTTTTGCAAATTGTAACGCGTGATTTTTTTGGTTAGAAAAATTGTCAAATGCACGCAAATAGACCTCGCAACCCATTTGTTTTGCTATTTGTACAGTATTATCAGTACTGTTGGAGTCCACAACAATAACTTGAGAAGCAAAGTCCACAGATTGGATCGCTTGCGCAATGTAAGCTTCCTCGTTATAAGTTGGTATAATTACTGTAATAGCATCCATATAAAAACCAAAATTACTAAAATAATTTTATCTTTGTAGCTATAATGAAAATAGATACTTCAATAATAATTAGCACTTATAATTCTCCGGAATGGTTAGCAAAAGTACTGTATGGTTATAATAACCAAACGTACCGTAATTTTGAAATCGTAATCGCAGATGATGGTTCTAAACAAGAGACCATAGATTTAATTAAATCTATACAGCAAGACGTCTTTTATCCTATTATCCACGTGTGGCATGAGGATAATGGTTTCCAGAAATCTGAAATTTTAAACAAATCTATCACACAATGTACATCGGATTACATTATCATGTCTGATGGTGATTGTATACCACGTCAAGATTTTGTTGAAGTGCACGTTAAAGAGCGAGAGATTGGTTACTTTTTATCTGGTGGTTACTTTATGTTACCAATGGATATCTCTAAAGCTATTACTAAAGAAGATATTTATAAAGCCAATTGTTTTAATCTAAAATGGCTTAAAAAGAATGGCTTAAAAGCATCCTTTAAAAATAATAAGTTAACTGCTAAAGGCTTAAAATCTAAGATTTTAAATGCTTTAACACCAACAAATGCTAGCTGGAATGGACATAATGCTTCTGGTTGGAAAAAAGATATTGTTGCAGTCAATGGTTTGGATGAGCGTATGCAATATGGTGGTCAGGACCGAGAGCTTGGTGAGCGTTTAATGAATTTAGGTATAAAAAGTAAACAAATAAGATACTCAGCAATTTGTATTCATTTAGATCATAAACGTGGTTATAAAAATGAAGCTTCAATAGCCAAAAACAGAGCGATTAGAGACGTCACTAAAAATGAGAAAAAGGCTTGGACAGATTTTGGAATTGTAAAAAAGGCTTAGTTTTTAAAAGCTTTTAAGTGTAAATCTAAAAACGGAGTCAATTTTTTTAAGATCATTTCAGGTGTTAACATTTGATATAGTTCGTGCGGATTTTCTTCAATTTTACGTCTTTGTTCTACACTAAACTCGTCAAATAAATTTGGTTTTTCTTCTAATAAATGTATAGATGTGTGTTTTTTACCATCTTCAAAACTAGCCCAATGTTCTTTTAAAACATAAGGCGAAAAAATTGTAAAAGTTGGTTTGTTTAATGCTTTGGATATGTGTACAATACCACCTTCGTTACCTACAAGTAGTAGGCATTTATTCATTAAAGTTATAAAACCTCTAATGCTATCTTCATAAATATCAATAATAATATTGGATTTATTTTGACATTGGTCGTAAATATTTAAAGCATCTTCTTTTTGATGTGGTGCATAATTAAATAATACATTAACATCATAAGTTGTTGTAATATGATTTATTAAGCTAACAATATATTGATATGGCATGGATTTTTGAGGTGTACTACCTAAAATACCTAGCATAATTGCTGGCTTATTATATTTTTTTAACTTGTTGTATTGTTGCTCTTTATCGGTTAAAACTATGTGAGGTTCATAATCGATTTTATTTTCAGGTAATGGAAAAAAGCAGTTAAACATATTTATCCTGTCTTCAATAGCTTTACCACTTATATGTTTTTTTTCATCTAATAAAGCGACAGTGTGTGTGTAAAAATTAAACCAAGGGTTTTTACCTCTTTTCTGAAAGCCTATTCGCATGCTAGCTCCAGAAAAATAACAAATAATCCGACTTTGTAATTTAGAGTAAGGGTCAAAAATAATATCATAGTTATTTTTTTTAACTCGTCTAATCAAGCGTTGCATAAATTTAAATTGCTTCAATTCTTTTTCATTTACTGCTATAATGTTATCAATGTTTGGATTGTTTTCAATAACACCAGTTGTAAAGTCATACACCAAATAATCAATTTGACTATCAGGAAAAACAGTTTTCATGTTTTGGGCAATTACTGATGCGATAAGCACATCACCAATGCGTTTATTTTGTATGACAAGAATTTTCTTCATTTAAAAATCACGTATTTTTTACGCTGTAGTGCAAAATATAATTTTATCGGCTTTTATTAAAATTTACTTTAATATATCTTTGAACAATCTCAAAATAGATTACTATCATACACTGTCATCCAAAATATAAGCATTTAGAGTCCCAATTAATTGCACTTATCCAAGAATTTGAAACCTCTGGAGAATCCGTAACTATTGGGCAACGCAACATTATAAAGTCTTTTGAGGTAGAAGGATTAAAATTAAATGTAAAGTCCTTTAAAATACCCAACACCTTTAATAGTTTTGTATATAAATATATACGTCCTACTAAGGCTAAACGGTCTTTTGAGTATGCTAATAGATTAATAGATTGCGGTGTATCAACGCCTTTTCCCATTGCCTACATAGAAAACACATCTATTTTTGGATTAAAATCTAGTTATTACATTAGTAAGCATATTGATTATGATTTTGAGTTTAGAGCGTTAATCCATAATCCTCAATTTCCGGAACGTGTTAAAATTTTGCAGCAATTTGCAGCATTTACCTTTAAATTACATGAAAATAATATTGATTTTTTAGACCATTCACCAGGTAATACTTTAATAACTAAAAATGCTAATCATTATAATTTCTATTTAATTGATTTAAATAGGATGCGTTTTAAACCAATGAGTTTTGATAATCGTATGCATAATTTTAGACGTTTATGGTTGTCTAAAACTATGATTAAGATTTTGGCTGAAGCTTATTCCAAATTGTATAACAAGTCGTATCAAGATACCTATGATTTAATGCTTAAGCATAGTCGAGCATTTCAACTAAAAATTAATAGTAAAAAATTAAGACGTAGCGGAAGGAAAATGCAGTTTAAGAAATAAATTTTAAATACAAAAAAGCCTCTAAATTTTAAATTTAGAGGCTTTTTACATTTTATAAACGGTTACTTTCAATTTTTACACAGCAACATCATACTCTCTTAAAGCATCGTTTAAAGAGGTCTTCTTATTTGTACTTTCTTTACGTTTTCCAATAATTAAAGCACATGGTACTTGATATTCTCCAGCAGCAAAGGTTTTAGTATAACTACCAGGAATCACTACTGATCTTGCAGGTACACGACCTTTCATTTCAATAGGTGTATCTCCTGTAACATCTATAATTTTAGTACTCATAGTTAATACTACATTTGCACCTAAAACAGCTTCTTTTTCTACATGTACACCTTCTACAACTATACAACGTGATCCAATAAAAGCACCATCTTCAATAATAACAGGAGACGCTTGTAAAGGTTCTAAAACACCACCAATACCTACACCACCAGATAAGTGTACGTTTTTACCAATTTGAGCACAACTACCTACAGTAGCCCAAGTGTCAACCATAGTTCCTTCATCTACATAGGCACCAATATTTACATAACTAGGCATTAAAATTGTACCTGCAGATATGTAAGCACCATGACGTGCAACAGCATTTGGTACCACTCTAATTCCTTTTTCTTTATAACCTCTTTTTAGTGGAATTTTATCATGATACTCAAAAATACCAGCTTCTAAAGTTTCCATTTTTTGAATAGGGAAATATAAAACAACCGCTTTTTTAACCCATTCGTTAACCTGCCAACCATCGGTTGTAGGTTCTGCTACTCGTAATTTTCCTAAATCTAAAAGGTTAACCACTTCTCTAATAGCTGCAATGGTTTTTTCGTCTGTCAATAACTCTCGGTTATCCCAAGCAGTATCTATTGTTTTTTGTAATTCTGTCATGTCAATTTTAATTTAAGACAAATATAATTCGTAAAAATTAAAATATGGCACAATATTTAAGGTGTTAAGAGTATAAAACTATAAATTTGCACAAAATTTAATATGGCTCGCATTTTAGCAATTGATTACGGAAAAATTAGAACAGGATTAGCAGTGACTGATGAGATGCAGATTATTGCTTCTGGATTGACTACTGTAAATACTAAAGAGCTTATTACTTTTTTAAAAGACTATCTAAGTAAGGAGCAAGTCGAATTATTTTTAGTCGGAGAACCAAAACAAATGGATAATACGCCAAGTGAGAGTGAGGCGTTAATTATTCCGTTTTTGGTTAAATTGGAAAATGTATTTCCTAAGATTCCGATAAAACGTGTAGACGAGCGTTTTACATCTAAAATGGCGACGCAAACATTAATAGATAGCGGATTAAAGAAAAAACAAAGACAAAATAAAGCGCTTTTAGACGAGGTTAGTGCAACCATAATCTTACAAAGCTATCTTTATAATCAATAAAAAATTAGTATGATATTACCAATTGTTGCCTATGGCGATCCCGTTTTAAAGAAAAAAGCGACAGACATTACAAAGGATTATCCAAAATTAAAAGAGCTAATTGCAAACATGTACGAGACCATGTATGGATCGTTTGGTGTAGGTTTAGCAGCTCCTCAAATTGGGTTGTCAATCCGTATGTTTATTGTAGATGCGACTCCGTTTGCAGATGATGAAGAAGTAATGAGTAAAGCGGAAAGCGACTTTTTAAAAAGCTTTAAACATACTTTTATTAACCCAGTTATTTTAGAAGAATCTGGTGACGAATGGGCTTTTAATGAAGGGTGTTTAAGTATTCCTGATGTTAGGGAAGATGTCTTTAGACAACCAAATATTAAAATTGAATATTTTGATGAAGACTTTAACAAGCAAACAATGGAATTAGATGGTTTGGCTGCTAGAGTGTTTCAGCATGAATATGATCATATCGAAGGGATTTTGTTTACAGACCATTTATCTGCTTTAAAAAAGCGTTTGATAAAAGGAAAATTAACTAACATCTCTAAAGGAAAAATTAATGTGGATTATCGCATGAAATTTCCATTAATGAAAAAGAAACGTTAAACGTTTGGAAAACCCAAACTAACATAAGATATTTGCCATCCAATTTTTTTACACTATGCAGTGTCAAAGTGGAAGATAAAAGGATAATTAAAAACAAGAAACTATATGGCTTTAGATAAAGTATTAGCAATTGCAGGAAAACCTGGATTATATAAATTAGTAACTCAAACAAGAGGTGGCTTTATAGCCGAATCTTTAATTGATAATAGACGTATGTCTGTTGGAATACAACAAAACGTTAGTATTTTAAGTGAGATTGCAATTTATACTTTAACAGAAGAAGTGCCATTAAAAGACGTCTTAAGTAAAATTAAAGACAAAGAAAAAGGAGCACAAACGAGTATTAGTCACAAGGATTCTAAAGATAAACTGGAAGAGTACTTTTTTGAAGTATTACCAGATTATGACGAGGATAGAGTGTACCCAAGTGATATTAAAAAGGTAGTACAATGGTATAATATGTTACAAAAAAATAACATGTTAGACTTTGATACTGCAAAGGCTGAAGCGTCTGACGAAGAAGAATAAATTGACTTTATTTATAGATATTAAAAATCCAGCTTTTGCTGGATTTTTTTGTTTATGATTTTTTAAGATGAAACAAATCAACGTACTTTTACAAAAACCTTATTTTATATGAATTCTAGAGCAGACCAATTAAAAGCATTTGACCGTTTATTGACTATTATGGACGAGTTACGCGCGCAATGTCCTTGGGATAAAAAACAAACCATGGAAACCTTACGTCATTTAACTATTGAAGAAACGTATGAGTTAGGCGATGCTATTTTAGAAGACGATTTAGAAGAAGTTAAAAAGGAAATTGGTGATTTAATGCTGCACATGGTTTTTTATGCCAAAATTGGAAGTGAGAAAAAGGCATTTGACATTGCAGATGTTTGTAATGGTATCTGCGAAAAACTAATCCATAGGCATCCACATATTTATGGCGATGTGACTGTAAAAGACGAAGCTGAAGTCAAACGTAATTGGGAAAATCTAAAATTAAAAGAAGGCAGAACAAGTGTTTTAGAAGGCGTACCTAATAGTTTGCCAGCGTTAGTAAAAGCAAGCAGAATACAAGAAAAAGTAGCAGGCGTAGGTTTTGATTGGGAGCAACCAGAACAAGTATGGGAAAAAGTAGAGGAGGAGCTTAACGAATTTAAAGTTGAGGTAGAGAAAGGTGATGCTGATGCAATGGAAGACGAATTTGGAGATGTATTGTTCTCTATGGTAAATTACGCTAGGTTTTTAAATATAAACCCAGAAAACGCCTTAGAACGCACGAATAAAAAGTTTAAAAAACGCTTTGAGTATTTAGAACAAAAAGCAAAAGCGCTAAATAAAGATTTAAAAGACATGACTTTGGGTGAAATGGATGTTTTTTGGGAGGAGGCCAAAAAACAGTAATTAGAAAATCTGCGATTTTCAAATACTAAGTTTTTTTGGGAGGAGGCCAAAAAACAGTAATTAGAAAATCTGCGATTTTCAAATACTAAGTTTTTTTGGGAGGAGACCAAAAAACAGTAATTGGAAAATCTGTGATTTTCAAATACTAAGTTTTTTTGGGAGGAGGCCAAAAAACAGTAATTGGAACATCTGTGATTTTCACATACTCAGTTTTTTTGATTTAAAATTATAAGAGATTAAGTTTCGTTTTTTTCTGGAATTGCTAAAAAATATTTTAAAATCCTGCTATTGTAGGATTTTTTTATTCAATAAATATTGAAAACATAAATAGCTCGTAATGCTTGCTATTATTTAATTGTGTGCTAAAAACTATGCGTTATAACATGTTGTTTTTTCTAATATTTTAATTTTTATTCTATTTAAAAAGTCCAAAACTAGAAATGTGTCGTATATACTTATAAATGACATAATCTTTTCAAGATAATATAGTTGATTAATAGCATACATCACTTTGATGTCATTAAAGGAAAATTATTTCTTACAAGCGAAGAGAAGTAATTGGTTAGTTTAGTTAGGAGCCACAATCCTACTTCTTTTTAGGAGTAGGATTTGGTTTTTTATAAAGGTTTTGTCTCTATTATAAAATTGTTTATAACAAAAAAAAGCACTCATAAAGAGTGCTTTTTTTTTCTGTAAAACAGAAGTAATTTATTTGATTGATACAATTTCTAAATCAAAAATAAGGTTTGCATTTGGTGGTACTGGACCACGACCTGAAGCACCATATCCTAAATAACCTGGTACAAATATTCTAGCTTTATCTCCAACATTCATATTTAGCATAGCTTCTCTAAAACCAGGGACTAAAGTTGCAGACTCGTTATAAGGCATTGCAAAAGGTTGGTATGCACCTTGTTTTGCAGCGTCTTCATTGTATTGGTCATATTTTTTAGCATCAGATTCTATTGTAGAAAAGAAGAAACGCCCATCTTCAAATAATCCAGTACAATCAATTAATACTTGGTCTGACGGTTTTGGTGTAACACCATTTGGATTTGCTTCAACAATCATAACTAATCCAGTAGGGAATTCTTTTACTTCACCTGGTCTATCAGCATTAGTTTTTTTAAAGTTATTAGCAGCTTCTTTAGCTTTTTCTTTCAAAATCTCTTGAGCTTTTACTTCTAAATCTTTTAATTTTTGAGGTAAAAGAGGCTCTTGTTCTGTAAAAACTTTAGCAGCATCAAATGCTTTAGCATCTTTACCTTTACGGATAATGTTTAATTTTTGAATAACTACATCTTCTAATGGTTTGTTGCTTCCTGGTGCGACTTTAACGTTAGAGATCGTATCTTGTACTTCAATACCTTTAACTAATTCTCCAAAAACAGAGTGACAACTTACTCTTGGTGCACCACAGTTTTTTAAACTTCCGTCTGCGTAAAAAGCATCTAAGTTTTGCTTAGGTATTTCAGTAATAAAAAACTGACTTCCATTAGTATCTAATCCACCAGAATTAGCCATAGATAGTATTCCTGCTTTGTCATGACTTAAGTCTGTGTCAAATTCGCTAAAAAATTTATATCCTGCACTTCCAGTTCCAGTTCCTGTTGGGTCACCACCTTGAATCATAAATTTATCCATAACTCTATGAAAAGTAACACCATTATAAAAAGGTTTACCTTTTAAAGAGTCATCAAGTTTTGGATGTGTACCTTCTGCTAAGCCAACAAAATTAGCCACGACTACTGGTACTTTGTCGTAAAATAACTTGGCAACCATAGTACCTTTATTTGTAACAAATTCGGCATATAATCCGTCTTCCAAATCAGGATATTTTTCTTGGCAAGATGTGTTAGACATACTAACCAAAAGAGCAATCAATAATAGTTTCATTGTTTTAATTAATTTGTTCATTTTAATATTGGGTTTGTTTCTATTCTTTTTTTGTTATTGAATTAACGGTTACTTTACAAACTAATGGAATGTTAGTACCTATTTTATTTTCGTCTCCATAATAGCCATAAGCCTTGTGTGACGGAAACAAAAAGGTTACCGTTTCTCCTGCTTGCATAAGTTTTAGACCTTCACGTAAACCTGTAAAAAGTTCTTGTTGGTCCATTGCGTAACTTTGAGTTTTTAATTCTGCTTGAGTATAAATGGTTTTTCCGTCTAAATCTTTTACGTCGTAATTAAAGTTTACAATGTCTGCAAAATCAGGTTTTACAATACTGTCAGTTTCAATTTTAGTATTGTAGTAGTACCAAAATCCGTTGCCTGAGGTTTTGTAATTATTTTCTGGTTGACTAGCTATCAGTGTTTCAATTGCTTTAATTTCTTTTTTATTTAACGCTTTGTTTCTAGCAACAGATTGGTCAATAAAAGAGCCAGAGTTAACCGACTTTGGTTTTCTAGCTTCCGGTGTTTTACAACTTAAAACAGTAGTTAAGATTAGTAATAGTATGGCTAAATTACGCTTCATGTAGTGCTGTTTTGTATTGTGGTAATATACTAATAAATTTTTCTGTGGTTTGCTCTAAGTTTACATCACTTTTTCCTCCAGCAGCATTTGTGTGTCCACCACCTTGAAAGTGGGATCTAGACATTTCATTCACCGAGAAATCGCCTTTAGACCTTAAAGAAATTTTAATGATACCTTGTTGTAAATCCTCGATAAATATAGCAGCAAGTACAACATTGTTTAAAGATAAAGCATAGTTTACAAAACCTTCTGTATCTCCTTTTTTGTAATCAAATTGTTGTAATTCTTTTTGAGATAACGTAATGTAAGCAGCTCTAGATTCTGGTACAACTTTTAAATTACTTAAAGCACAACCTAATAATTGCAAACGGTTATAGCTGTTAGTATCGTATACTTGATTGTGTATCATGGTGTTGTCTGCACCTTTGTCTATTAAATTAGCTATTATTCTATGCGTTGCGCTTGTAGTAGATCTAAACCTAAACGATCCTGTATCTGTCATAATACCTACGTAAATTGCAGTAGCTATATTGCTATCTATTATAGGTGTGTCCTCTAGCATGTCAATAAAATTATACACCATCTCGCAAGTCGAGCTCATGCTAACATCACTGTACATATATTTTGCAAAATCATCAGGTTGTTGATGATGGTCAATCATTATTTTTAATGCACTACTGTCTGTAAGTACATGTTCCATATCTCCAGTTCTATGAAAAGTATTAAAATCTAAAGCAAAAATAATATCTGCTTCATTTAGTGTTTGTTCGCTTTCTTCTTTTTGACTATCATATTTTAAAATCAAATCCTGACCAGGAATCCATTTTAAAAAATCAGGATAATCGTTTGGTACAATAACCGTAGCTAAGTGATTAGTTTTTGTTAAATAATGAAATAAGGCTAGGCTAGAGCCAATAGCGTCTCCATCAGGATTTTTATGGCTTACAATTACAATTTTTTTAGGTGTTTCTAATAACTGATTAATTGCTGTAATGTCTTGTTTTGTCATAGCCCACGAAGATACAATTTTTTAATATTCGAATATATTGTTTTTCTTAATAAATGGCGTACTTTTGCACAAAATTAACAAGCACTTTTAACTATAAAAGGATTGTTGTTTTAAATAAATTAGATAACATTAAAATAAAAAAATGGCAACTAACAGAACATTTACAATGCTTAAGCCTGACTCTGTTGAAAAAGGGTACATTGGCGCAATCTTAGAAAAAATTAACGCTTCAGGTTTTAGAATCGTTGCAATGAAATTAACACATATGACTAAGCAAGATGCTGAAGCATTTTACGCTGTACATAGTGAAAGACCTTTTTATGGTGAGTTAGTTGAGTACATGACACGTGGACCAATTGTAGCTGCTATTTTAGAAAAAGATAACGCTGTTGAAGATTTTAGAACTTTAATTGGTGCAACTAATCCTGCTGATGCAGCAGAGGGAACGATCCGTAAATTATATGCAGCGTCTATTGGCGAAAATGCAGTACACGGAAGTGACAGTGATGAAAACGCAGCTATTGAAGGTGCTTTCCATTTTGCTGGACGTGAAATGTTTTAAGTTTTAAAACTATATAAATTATAAAAATCCAGCTTTTAGCTGGATTTTTTTTGTTTTTATAATTAAAGACTGTAAAGTGTTTTGGGTTTTAAAACAAAAAAAAAGCCTCTCTAAATAAATAGAGAGGCTTTAATCTTAAAGATATATGGTAGTTGTTAAATTACTTTAACGTTAACTGCGTTTAATCCTTTTTTACCTTCTTGTAAGTCGAATTCAACTTCGTCACCTTCGCGAACTTCGTCGATTAATCCTGAAATGTGTACAAAATGGTCTTTGTTTACACCTTCTTCTGTTATGAATCCAAAACCTTTAGCGTCATTGAAGAATTTTACTGTGCCTTTACTCATTGTAATAAAATTTAATATTAATTATTTTAATTATTGCAAAGATGGTACCAATAATTTTAATAATGCACTTTTATTTTATTTATTTTCAATTATTTAGCATTTTTAACTAAAAAAGCCTTTCCGTGTGGAAAGGCTTTTTTTGTAATGATTTAAATAGAAAATATATAATTATACTACTTTTACATTTACTGCGTTCATACCTTTTCTTCCTTCTTGTAAGTCGAATTCTACAACATCACCTTCACGAACTTCGTCGATAAGTCCAGAGATGTGTACGAAATGGTCTTTGTCTGATCCTTCTTCAGTTATAAAACCGAATCCTTTAGAATCATTGAAAAATTTTACTGTGCCTTGAGCCATTGTAATAAAAAAAATTTGTTAATAATGTCTCAAAGATATAATATTTAATAATACTATAAAGTAAATTTTAATTTATTTTAAAAAATATATTTCGCTGGTATTATTTTTAATTATCTCAATATCAGTTTTTTAATTATTTCTTTACCTAGTTCTTCGTTTAATAACTTAATTATTTTTTGGTTACCATAACTAAGCTCTTCTCTAAGTGCGCTAGAGCTTAGTTGTACATAAAGTATGTCTTTTTTAAGCTCGATTGCTGTGGTATAATTAGTAATACCATTACCCATTAATTTTGCCCAAGCGTCTTTTACATTAACTTTATCCAGTCCTTTTTCCAGGTTATTTTCTGTAACAAAATCTTTTAATGCGTCAGAGATATTAAGTAAGTTGTTGTTTCGTTTTGCCATTAGTCTACGGTTATAGGTGTGTAGCGTTTATATAAATACAAATCTTTATTTTGATTCATAATCTGTAATTTGTCTTTGCTAGCGTGTAAAATAGTTTCTTTCCAGTTAGCAAATGGTGTTTTATAATACAGGTTAAGACTGTCGTTTTCTACTTTAAAAATAAAATGTTCAACATCTTTAGAGGTTTGGTAAGTCCCATTAAAGTTTGGTTTTAGTTTCTTTCTAAACCCAACAGAGTCTTTGTTTATAGTTATATAATCTATTGTTTCGTTTATATTATACACTTTTTTTGTACCATTACTTAAGGTTACTTCGTTTATTTCCCAATAACCTGAAAGGTGTTGCTTTAAATCTTCAGGATTTTTAGAGCATCCCACTAGTACTATTAATAATAGGTAATACGTCTTTTTCATGTTATAATTTAAATATTTCATACGATTGATGTACTTGTTTAACAGCGTTTTCAGTACGTTCGGCATGTGTGTCACTAATAAAAATTTGTCCAAAATTTTCATCATTAACTAATTTAATAATTTGTGCTACACGTGTTTCGTCTAATTTATCAAAAATATCATCTAATAATAAAATAGGATTATCACCACTAATAGCTTTTATGCTATCAAATTGTGCTAATTTAAGCGCAATTAAAAATGATTTTTGTTGTCCTTGACTTCCAAACTTCTTAATTGGATATTCGCCTAAATTAAATTCTAAATCATCCTTATGTACACCAACACTAGTATATTGTAATGCCTTGTCTTTGTTAATTGTTTTTTTTAATAATTGTTCTAAGCTGTCCTCAAATAAGTCACTTTTATAATTTAAACTTACGTCCTCGTTATTATTACTTATGGCTTTGTATCTAGCCTTAAATAAAGGTATAAATGACTCTAAAAACTGTTTTCTTTTTTCAAAAACAAGGGTTCCATATTGTTGTAGTTGTTGGTTGTAAACATCTACAGTGTCATTATTATAAGTGTGATTTGCAGCAAAATATTTAAGCAATGAGTTGCGTTGAGATAAAATTTTGTTGTAATTAATTAAATTACTTAGGTAGTTTTTATCGCTTTGGCTAATAACGCTATCAATAAATTTTCGTCTAGTATCACTACCTTCAATAATTAAATCTCTGTCAGCAGGACTTATTATCACTAAAGGTAAAAAACCAATGTGATCACTAAACTTGTCGTATGCTTTACTGTTTCTTTTTATAATTTTTTTTTGTCCTTTTTTCAGACTTACTACAATGTTTTCTGTTTTTTCGTCTTTGTCATATTCACCATTTATAACAAAAAACTCTTCGTCATATTTAATATTCTGTGATGCTACAGGATTAAAGTAGCTTTTACCAAAGGATAAATGGTAGATTGCATCCAATACATTGGTTTTTCCAACACCATTATTACCAACAAGGCAGTTAATAGTATGGTTAAACTCGAATGATTTAGAGTCGAAATTTTTATAGTTTAAAAGCGCTAAAGATTTTAAAATCATGTAGTTGTTGCTAGGATATAGGGTTTTAAATAGGGTAGCCTAATAAGGATGTGCAAATTATTGAAAATTATCAAATAATAACCTTTTATTTCTGAAGAAAAATTATATTTTTGTGCGCATTAATAAAACTAATATGGCGACTTACAAGAAAAGAGGATACAAACCAAATACTAAAGTAGAAAAGGAAATAGAGGTTGAAGAAAGCTCAACAACTGCTGAAGTTTTTAATACATTAGACGAATCTGCAAACAAAGCAGAGGAGTTTGTTGAAAAAAATCAGAAAAACATTTTTATAATAATTGGTGTTGTAGCTGCATTAGCTTTAGGTTATTTAGTTTATCAACAATTTATAGTTAAGCCTAAGCAAGGTGAAGCAATGAATGAAATGTACCAAGCACAAAAATTCTTTAATGAAGCTGTTACAAATGGTGTAGCACAAGATTCTTTATACAATCTAGCACTTAAAGGAGGTGAAGGTAAATTAGGTATGGTAGATATTGCAGACCAATATAGTGGTACTGCTGCAGGAAACTTAGCTAATTATTATGCTGGTATGGCTTATTTAAATATTAAAAACTACGAACAAGCAATTGTTTATTTAGATAAGTTTGAAAGTGAAGATGAAGCATTAGCACCTATGGCTAAAGGCGCAATAGGAGATGCTTTTGTACAATTAACAGATAATGAAAACGCTTTAGATTATTATACACAAGCTGCTAACTTACGTCAAAACGAATTTACAGCTCCAACATACCTATACAAAGCAGGAATTACTGCTTTAGACTTAGGTAAAGCATCTAAAGCATTAGACTTTTTTAATAAAATTAAAGACAACTATCCAAACTCGCCAGAAGCTACTCAAGCAGAAGTGTTTATTGGAAAAGCGCAAGCAATGTCTAACTAAATAAGCTTATGGCAACAACAAATTTATCAGCATACGATAAAGCATCAATCCCAAACGGAAAGCAATTTCGGTTTGGGATTGTTGTTTCAGAATGGAATGACAATATCACACAAGGGTTGTTAGAAGGTGCTAAAAGCACACTTTTAGAACATGATGTGCAACCAGAAAATATTTTGGTTTGGGATGTGCCAGGAAGTTACGAGTTAATTTACGGTTCTAAAAAAATGATAGCACAAAACGTTGATGCTGTCATTGCAATTGGAAGTGTAATCCAAGGCGAAACTAAACATTTTGATTTTGTTTGTGATGCAGTAGCCCAAGGTATTAAAGACCTTAATGTTACTACAGAGACGCCTGTTATTTTTTGTGTG
Source organism: Olleya sp. UBA1516 (assembly GCF_002323495.1). Lineage (NCBI taxonomy): Bacteria > Pseudomonadati > Bacteroidota > Flavobacteriia > Flavobacteriales > Flavobacteriaceae > Olleya > Olleya sp. UBA1516. Next base: position 17,431 of record NZ_DCQO01000021.1, on the reverse strand, counting down.
TTGACAGATAATACATTACAACAAGCTATTGATCGTTCTGGTGGTAAACATGGTAATAAAGGTGTAGAGGCAGCAGTTGCAGCTTTAAAGATGGCAACACTACGTAAAAACGCCTAAAATTCTGTTAACATTTTTTAGCATTCTTAAACAGCCTTTCTGTAGTATTTTCAGTATTTTTGGATATTAATCACATTAAAACTGTAAAGGCTTGTTTAGTCAAAAGAAAAATAAAAAATTTAACTACCAATCCCGTTTTTCTAAAGAAGAAAACTCAGCTGTAAAGCTAAAAGAGAGTTTAAATACTAGCTGGAATGGTTCAAGAAAATCTAAGACTAACTCTAAAAAAAGTAATACGTTATTTTTTTTAGTTGGAGTTTTACTTTTTTTGGCTGCTTTAATGTACTATTTAGAAACTAAAATTAAGTAATCTTTTACTATGGGATTTCTCTCTAAACGAAAAAATAAAAAATTTGATTATACACCTCGTTTTTACAAAGGTGAGGGTAGTCCATTTGAAATAAAACATAAGTTTGACGAGCATAGGACTACAGTAGGAGACAATCCTAATTTAAAGCAAAAATTTAATAATGCTATCGAAGATTTAAAAAACAATACAGATAAAACTGCCAATAGAAGGATTGTTTTAATTGTAGCTGTTTTAGTGTTTTTATTTTTATTAATTATAGGTTTCGATTTATCTATTTTCTTCCCTAATTAGACTTATGGCAGATATTATTCAACTATTACCAGACCATGTTGCTAATCAGATTGCAGCAGGAGAGGTTGTGCAACGTCCAGCGTCTGTTGTTAAAGAGTTGTTGGAAAACGCTATCGATGCAGATGCAACAGTTATTAAGTTAATAGTTAAGGATGCAGGAAAAACGTTAATCCAAGTTATCGACAATGGTAAAGGGATGAGTACCACTGACGCTAGATTAAGTTTTGAGCGTCATGCGACATCAAAAATTAAATCTGCTGAGGATTTATTCCAATTACATACTAAAGGATTTAGAGGTGAGGCATTGGCAAGTATTGCTGCAATTGCGCATGTCGAGCTTAAAACGAAGCAAGACAATGAAGATCTTGGATCCACTATAATTATTGAAGGTAGTGAAGTTAAGTCTCAAGAAGTTGTTGTGACACCAAAAGGGACATCATTATCCGTAAAACATTTATTTTTTAATATTCCTGCAAGACGTAACTTTTTAAAGTCTAATACAGTAGAATTACGACATATTATAGACGAGTTTCATCGTGTGGCATTAGCACATCCATCTATTAGCTTTTCTATGTTTAGCAATGGAAGTGAGACTTTTAATTTGCCAGAAAGCAATTACAGACAGCGTATTGTAAATATTTTTGGAACTAAAACTAATGAGAAATTAGTACCTGTAGAAGAAGCAACTGAGGTGTTAACCATTTCTGGATTTGTTGGTAAACCAGAGTTTGCTAAAAAATCTAGAAACGAACAGTTTTTCTTTGTCAATAACCGTTTTATTAAAAGTGCGTATTTAAATCATGCTATTAACTCTGCTTTTGAAGGCTTACTTAAAGATGGTGCACAGCCTAGTTATTATTTAAATTTAACAGTTAATCCGCAAACAATAGATATAAATATTCATCCAACTAAAACCGAAATTAAGTTTGATGACGAACATACATTATACGCTATATTAAGATCTGCAGTAAAACATAGTTTAGGGCAGTTTAATATTGCTCCAGTTTTAGATTTTGACAGAGATGCCAATTTGGACACACCATACAGTTACCAACAAAAAGGAATGCCAAGTGTGGAGGTGGATCGTACATTTAATCCTTTTAAAGAGGAGACACCTAAAGTTAAAAATGTCTCTAACTACAAAAAAGAACCTGTTGCCACTGCAAGTTGGGACAGTTTATATGTTGGTTTAGAGTCTAAAGGCACAAAAACAAATACAGAGTTTAGTGAAGTGCATTTTGAAAGCGAACCAAATACCGAGAGCTTTTTTAAAAATGAAAATGAAGTAGAAACAAAGCAATCCACTTATCAATTAAATAATAAATTTATAATAAGTACCATCAAATCTGGAATGTTAGTTATAGATCAACATCGTGCACATCAACGTGTGTTGTATGAAGATTATCTAAGACATATTACAATTAAAGAAGGTGTAAGCCAACAACTATTATTTCCGTTAGACCTACACTTTTCTAAGCAAGAAATAGCATTAATAAATCAATTAAAAGAGGACTTGGAGTCTACAGGTTTTGTTTTTCAATCTATTAAAGATGAAACAGTAGAGATAACAGGTGTACCAGTTAATGTGCCAGAAAGCGAAGTATCCATAATCTTAGAGCAATTAATTAGCGATGTAGAAAATGAAGTGCCAGATAGTAACTTTTCGGCAACAGATTTATTAGCAAAATCTATGGCTAAAAGCTTAGCGATTAAAACAGGACAATCATTAACCAATACAGAGCAAGAACATTTGGTAAATCGTTTGTTTGCCTGCAAGGAACCTAATGTGTCACCTACTAACAGAACCACTTTTATTACGATGTCTGTGGATGAGTTAGAGAAAAAATTTATGTAACGTATGATGAGAATAACAGATACTGTAAAACATTTAATAATCATAAACGTACTTATGTTTGTAGGTACAATGACTGTTGGAGATGGTCGTTTGTTTTATGATTTATTTGCAATGCATTTTCCTGCAAGTGATGCTTTTAAGCCTTGGCAAGTAGTAACGCACATGTTTATGCATGGTGGATTTACACATCTATTATTTAATATGTTTGCATTATGGATGTTTGGAGGTCCAGTTGAGCAACGGTTAGGTCGAAATAAATTTTTGTTTATTTACTTTTCTGCTGGTTTAGGAGCTGTATTGTTCCAATTAGCAGGTTATTATTGGGATTATCTTCCTGCTTTAAAAAGTTTAATGGAGTCTGGTTTAAGTAAAACCGCTATTAATGATATTATTAATTTTAATATTTTAGATGGTAACCAATACACAGGACAACTTTTACAAGAACAACTAACCGTGTATTTAGCAGATAATAATATTAGCGCAAGTGTAATTAATCAGGCGTCTTATCAGGCATTATTTGAGACTAATGTATTAATCCACAATAGTACAATGGTTGGAGCATCAGGCTGTATTATGGGTGTTTTAGCAGCTTTTGGTATGATGAATCCAAACGCAGAGTTAATGATGATTTTCTTACCTATACCTATTAAAGCTAAATATTTTATTCCAGGAATTATACTATTGGATGTAATATCAGCGTTTACTGGTCAATCCTTTTTTAGCCCAAGCAATACAGCATATTTGGCTCACGTTGGTGGTGCAATTATAGGGTTTATAATTATGTGGTATTGGCGTAAAACACAATTTAATAAAAACCGTTGGGATAGATAAAAATGAATCAAATAGAGCAACTTAAATATAAATATGCAAGACTTAATGTCTTAGAAAAAATTATAGCACTAAATGTTATTATTTTTCTATTTGCTGCTTTGTTTAGAAAGGTTATACCTAGTTTTTTTTCATGGATATATTTGCCTAGTAACTTTTGGGCTTTTTTAAGTAAACCATGGACTATAGTTAGTTATGGTTTTTTACATTTTGATTTTTTACACCTATTATTTAACATGTTATGGCTTTATTTTTTAGGACGTATGATGTTAAATCTGTTTAGTCCTAAAATGGCTTTAAATATCTATTTTATGGGTATTATAACAGGAGGATTAGTCTTTTTATTAGGCTATAATATTTTTCCTAATATATTTACTGCTAATGCTTATGTTTTAGGTGCTTCAGCAGGTGTTAGAGCATTACTTATTTTTATCTGTGCTTATATGCCCAACAAGGATATAAGGTTTTTTACGTTTAATCTTAAATTATGGTGGATTGGAGCAGTACTTATAGGTCTTGACATTTTAGGTATTGTAAACGGAAATAATCAAGGTGGTAGTTTAGCGCATCTTGGAGGTGCTATTTTAGGTTATGTATATGCTAAACAATTAGTCAAAGGTCAAGATATTGGAACTGGATTTGGACGTTTTATGGATTGGTTTAGTATGTTATTTAAAGCTAAACAAAAAGTAAAAATGAAAACGGTTCATAAAAAAAGTAAAGTAGCAGGTTATAAAAAAGAAGAGTTTAATCAATTTAATAACCAGAAAAAAATTGATACTATTTTAGACAAAATAAGTAAAAGTGGATATGATAGTTTGTCTAAAGAAGAAAAAGAATATCTATTTAAAGCAGGAAAGTAGTCACTAATTAGTGTATATGAAAAACTTAAGATTTTTCGAAAAAGTTGTCTTTATCATCAATTCCATTGTGGCTTTTTTGTTACTACTCTCTTATGTTTTACCTAACATTCCTCCAAAAACCTTTGCAATACTTTCAGTTTTAAGTTTAGGCGTTCCTTTATTAATCTTGCTTAACGTTTTATTTTTTGTGTATTGGTTGTTTAAAATCAAAAAGCAACTGTTATTATCACTTGTAGTTATCTCTATTGGTTATTTTTTATTTGGATCCTTATATAAATTTTCTAATTGGGAAGAAGACGATGCTGAAAGTTTGTCAATAATGAATTATAACGTCCGTTTATTTAATCTTTATGATTGGATACCAGAAAAGGATATAGATTTAAAGTTAGTCCAATTTGTTAAGGAGCAAAGTCCGCAAATTTTATGTATTCAAGAGTATCATCCTCAGGATAATATTGATTTTTCGTTTTATAAATATAATTATCAAAAACTAGAAGGTAAAAAAACTAAATTAGGTCAAGCTATTTTTTCTCAATATCCAATTATTAATTCGGGTTCTGTTAATTTTCCTAATACAGCCAATAATGCCATATTTGCTGATATAGTTAAAGGTAAAGATACTTTCAGAGTGTATAATTTACATCTTCAATCGCTAAGGATTGATCCTAGAGTTCAAAGCTTAACGACCGAAAATTCTGAAAAATTATTAAACGGAATCGGAAAGACTTTCAAGCTTCAACAAACGCAAACCGAATTGTTTTTAGAGCACAAGAAAAAAAGTCCTTATAAAGTCATTATTTCTGGAGACTTTAACAATTCTGCTTTTTCATATGTTTACAATGCTATAAAGGATGATATGAAAGACACCTTTAAGCAACAGGGTAATGGTTTTGGACGTTCTTATAATTTTAAATTTTTTCCGTTAAGGATAGACTTTATATTAGTAGATAAATCATGGACAGTCAATAGTTTTAAGACCTTTGATGTGGAGTTTTCGGACCATTATCCAATAATGACTAAAGTTAGTTTTTAACTATTGTAACTATTAAACTAAGGCATGATTAAGTATGACTAAGTCATCATCATGCAATCCGTAAAGTCGGCAATAATATGTATAACCAATCCTAATCCTATAATCCTTGTTTTTTTAGGTATTAGTAATGCCATATAAAAAATAATCGCATAGTAGGAGTGTAGTGGATGGAAATTAATACTACATCTATTAGGCGCAAAAATAGGAGTAGCTAATAAATGGTCTAAGTCAATTAGCATGCCAAGTAGCATGATCCCTAAAGCGTACTTCCATTGTTTTTTAAAAAATAGTAAAGCAACGATTACAGGTACTATAAAATGAATGCCATAATGTATAATGTCTTTATACATTTAAGGTTGTATTTGGCTTTCTAAATAGGGTAGTGCGTTTGTACCTTCATTAAATAACAAGTCTAAAATACTTAAATTATTAATGTAGCCATGCTTTTCTGTAAACACTTGGTTGTAAGTTTCAAAAACATTAGGCTGTTCTTGCCTAGCATTTGTTAAAAAGCGTAAATCGGTAAGTGTTTTTGGTTCTTTTTCAAATGTTGTTGTAAATTTTGGTGTAATATCCAATTGTAAACACTCAGTAATAATCTCAAAACATTTTAAATTATGATCAAATATAAATTCTGACTTTAATTTAAAAAGTGGTTGTAATTCATCTGCATAAAACTCAAAAAAAGGTGACGTACGATAAGCAGACTCTAAACTTTTCCAGTGTAATAACTGCCATTTTTCGCGATCACTTATTTTTACATCCTTGTATAACTGACGTGCTTTATGACTATGAATAACAGGAACGCTTAGTTGTAGCTTTCCATTTGCTGCGTATATATAGGTTCTGTTTCTGTAAGACTGTTTTTGATAGTTATCATTAATTTCAAACGTTACACTATTAGCATTTGCTATAGCAGTAAACTGAGCAACGCTTGGAAAATAGGTAGGATGAAGTAAAATGTCCATTAATTAGTACAATCTATTAGTATTGACTACGCTTTTTTACGTTTTCTGTATTTATTAAATCCATAGACTAAACCTAATAATACTAAAAACGGAATGAAATATGAGGTCAATTTTCCATTACCACCAACAGTAGTAAATAATCTATTCCAGCGTATTTTGTTAATACCTTTGGCGTTAGAGTCCCAGCTCATCCAAACTAATACAGGTTTTCCAACGACATGGTCAAACGGTACAAATCCCCACATTCTGGCATCTTGTGAGTTGTGTCTATTATCTCCCATCATCCAATAATAATCTTCAGTAAAAGTATAAGAGTCTACAACCTTGTCATTAATTAATATTTGGTTACCGTTTACTTTAAGTGTATTTCCTTCATAGGCTGTAATAGCACGTTTGTAAAGTGGTAAATTGTCTAAAGTAAGTGCAATAGTTTTTCCTGCTTCAGGAATATATAATGGGCCAAAAAAGTCACGATTCCATGTATAACCTGGTGATTTAGGAAAAATGTTTTCGGTTGTACTATTTGATAGATCTTTAGTTACCGTTAAAACATCTGGATCGCTAGTCATTATATTAGCTAAATCCTCTGTTAAGTTAACATAAAGTGCTTTTTCAGCAATTTCTAATTTTAATAAATCGAATGATTTTTGATCTAAATTTGATAAAAACCTAACCTCAGTAGAGTCTTGTTTAAGGACTTCTGTTCCAATCTTTTTAACTTTTAAGTAATTTTGAAACTCTGGTTTGTTCCAGTTATCAGTAGGTGTTTTAAATACGTAACGTTCATAATTTTCTGTGATACCATATTTTTGGTAAATGGACTCAGCAGAAACATCGTTAAGAATAACTTTATAAAAAAACTGTAATTTAGCTCTGTCTGGTAATTCGTTTTTCTTACCATTTATGTGTACATAACCATCTTTAATTGATAATGTATCACCTGGTAATCCAACACAACGTTTTACGTAATTAGTCTTTTTATCTACTGGTTTATATCTAATACCACCATTTTCATTATTAATATCAACTAGAGTATCTACAGGCCAATTAAAAACTACAATATCGTTACGTTTTATAGATTGAAATGCAGGAAATCTAAATTTAGGTAGTTGTGGGAATTTAAAATATGAAGGTGTTGATGTTCCAGGAATAGCGTCATGAATCATTGGTAAAGCAACAGTTGTTTCTGGCGTACGTGCACCATAGTGTACTTTACTAACAAATAAGAAATCACCAACTAATAATGTTTTTTCTAAAGAGGACGTAGGAATAACAAAAGGTTGTATAAAATAAGTATGCACAATAGTAGCAGCTACAACCGCAAATAATATAGAACTTACCCAGTCACCTAACTCTGTTCTTGGTTGTAAACTTCGGTCTTTAACGTGATTTAGGTCTTTGGCAGCATAGTTTAAATAAAAGCTATAAAAACCTAATGTAAATATGGCTAAAAAAGTATCTAGTGCAGTGTTTTTTTTAAAACTTCTAGCAATTTCTACCCAAACTACCGGAAACAAAATTAAGTTAACAATAGGTAAAAACAGTAAAATGGTCCACCACCAAGGTCTATTTATAATTTTCATTAAAATAACAGCATTATACACAGGTATAAAGGCTTCCCAAGCTTGTCTTCCTGCCTTAATGTATAGTTTCCAAGTAGCTAAACCATGTAAAATTTGTATGACAAAGAAAAATATAATCCACTGTGTTACGTCCATATTATTTTTATTAAGGTAGTTGTCTAAAAGACTTTGATTAGTTGTTAGTTACAAATGTTGTTAAAAATAATAAAGTTACTCAATATTTAACACATCTTTCATAGTAAATACGCCAGTTTTATCAATAATCCACTCAGCAGCAATCACTGCACCAAGAGCAAAACCTTGCCTATTATGTGCTTCGTGCTCAATTTTTATGGTATCTATTGGGCTATTATAACTTATCGTGTGCGTTCCTGGTACATCTGTAATACGTTTTGCCTGTATTGCAATACTCTGTTGGTCTTTAGCTTTTTCTAAATCCCATCTCGTGTAAGCCTTATTATTTTGTATAATACCTTCGGCTAAAGTAATAGCAGTTCCACTTGGAGCATCTAGTTTTTGTGTGTGGTGTATTTCTTCAATATCAACTTTATAATCTTCTAATTTAGCCATCATTTTAGCTAAGTATTGATTAAGTTCAAAAAAGATGTTAACGCCTAAACTAAAATTAGAAGCATAAATAAAAGCTCCTTTTTGTTTTTCGCAAAGCGAAACTATAGCGTTATATTTTTCTAACCATCCTGTGGTACCAGATATTACAGGTACATTATGGTTTATACAATTACTAATGTTATTATAAGCAGCAGATGGGACACTAAAGTCAATAGCAACATCTGCAGTCGTAATATCGTAATCTTTATCTTGAGACGTTTTGATTACTATGGTGTGCCCACGTTGTAAAGCAATAGCTTCTATTGCTTTTCCCATCCTACCATAGCCTAGTAAAGCGATTTTCATGAAATAGTATTTAATTAAAATTGAAAATTTAAAGATAGACCAACGCGTCCAACGTTATCAAATTCTTCAATTTTATAATGCGGTCTTAAACTTAAGTCATTACTAATGTTATATTGAAGCAAGTGCGCGTCAACATTGGCATCTATAATATTTAAAGCGTATAGTCCAAAGGTAACTAGTAAGGATAGCTCTTTGTTTCTTCTATAATTTTTTTGTGCTTCACGCAAACCATCATCGGTTAACCTGTTCTGGAACTCGTCATCACTAAAACCAGCCAATCTTCTTTTATAAGCATCTCTTACACGATTATATTGCTTGTTATTGTCAATATAAAAATAGACACCTGTCCCAATAGCAGCGTACACAATAGGGATTTTCCAGTACTTACCATTGTAAGCCTGACCTAAACCAGGTAATATTGCAGAGTAAAAAGCAGCTTTAGATGGAGCTAATGGGTCATACGCTTTAACTTGTTTTAAAACAGTTGAGTCGATTATGACAGCTTTTTCTTTTTTATTTTTCTTCCTTGTTTTTAATACTTTGGTATCAGGTACGCTTTCTATTTCTACTTTCGTAGAATCAGAGCCTTCTTGCGCAAAAGATAGTGCACAAATGAAACAACATATAATAACAAGTATGTGTGACTTATTTATCACCTTCTACTAACTTTTTAATACGATTAAAATCCTCTTCTGAATGAAACGGAATGGTTATTTTCCCTTTTCCATTACTAGCTACTTTAACGTCTATTTTGTGTCCAAAGTATTCAGAAAAAGCAACGACACCTTTTTTAACATATTTTGGTAATTCTTCTGCTTCTTTTTTAACAGGCGTCTTAACCTCGTTAGTCGTATTGTAGTTTCGTACTAAAGTTTCAGTATCTCTTACAGATAATTTATTGCTTAGTATTTTTTCGTAAATTTCTAACTGTATATTTTGGTCTTCTATGTTTATAATAGCACGACCATGACCCATTGATAAAAATCCATCTCTCATACCAGTTTGGATAATTGGATCTAATTTTAATAAACGTAAATAGTTAGCAATAGTACTACGTTTTTTACCAACACGTTCGCTCATTTGCTCTTGTGTTAGTTGGATTTCGTCAATTAAACGTTGGTAACTTAAAGCAATTTCTATTGGATCTAAATCTTGACGTTGTATGTTTTCAACCAATGCCATTTCTAGGCTTTCTTGGTCATTTGCTATTCTAATATAGGCAGGTACTGTTTCTAATCCTATTAATTTTGAAGCACGAAAACGACGCTCTCCAGAGACTAATTGGTAACTTTCAAATCCTAATTTTCTAACAGTAATGGGTTGTATAATACCCAACTCTTTAATAGAAGATGCTAATTCGCGTAAAGCTTCTTCGTTAAAGTTAGTTCTAGGCTGAAATGGATTCATTTCAATAAAGTCTAAATCTAGCTCGACTATATTACCTATTACTTTGTCTGCGTTTTTATCTTTTGCAGATTGTATATCGTTTTCGGGATCTTTTAATAATGCTGAAAGTCCACGTCCTAAAGCCTGTTTTTTGGTTGCCTTCGCCATAAATTAGGAGTTTTTTGTAATAATTTCTTTAGCTAAACTTAAATAGTTACTTGCACCTTTACTAGAAGCATCATAATTTATAATGCTTTCTCCATAACTAGGTGCTTCACTTAGTTTTACGTTACGTTGTATGATGGTTTTAAAAACCATATCGTTAAAATGCTTTTGTACTTCTTCCACCACTTGATTGGATAAACGTAAACGCGAATCGTACATGGTTAGTAATAATCCTTCAATATCTAATTCTGGATTATGTATTTTTTGAACACTTTTAACCGTATTTAATAACTTACCTAAACCTTCTAATGCAAAATACTCGCATTGGATAGGAATAATTACAGCATCTGAAGCAGTTAAAGCGTTAAGGGTTAATAGACCTAATGATGGTGCACAATCTATAAGTATATAGTCATAATCATCTTTTATATCCTGTAATGCTTTTTTTAGCATGTATTCTCTTTGGTCCTTATCCACTAATTCAATCTCAATAGCAACTAGGTCAATATGAGCAGGGATTATATCAAGATTAGGTGTATCAGTCTTGACAATAGCTTCTCTTGCTGTATTTGTATGTTCTAATAATTGATAGGTACCAATGTCTACATTTTCAACATTAATCCCTAAACCAGATGATGCATTTGCTTGTGGATCTGCATCAATTAATAGTACTTTTTTTTCTAGAACACCTAACGATGCAGCTAAGTTAACAGAGGTTGTTGTTTTACCAACACCACCTTTTTGATTGGCAATTGCTATTATTTTACCCATTAATTTGAATTGGTTTTAATTGAAATTTAGCTTTTAACTAAAGCTAAAAGTCCAGCGTAAAAATACAATTATTTATGAGGAAATGAAATGTTAGTTGTTAACACTTAATCAAACTTTAGTGCTAGCAGTTGTAACTATTAGATAATTTGTTGATTTATAAAATTTAAAACAAAGATTTAGAATAAGTTAGGGCTTTTAACTACTTTGTTTTTTTAATAGTTATCTGATTTTTGATATCATTTTATTTTAAACAGAAATAGCTAAGAATAAGCTCATTTTTTATAAGCAACTGTTAGTCAGTGCTTAAAAAATCTTTAATTTTAGTATAATAATCTTCACCATAATATTTTAAGAATTTCCCGTTTGGTTTTATGATAATAAATGCAGAACACATTTCACGCTCAGTAAAAATATTATTTGAGAAGAAACCAGAATCCATGATGAAATTATTTTTCATAGCTACACGATCCATTAAATAAGCATCTTTAGTAAATACAAAAAAGTCTGATAAACCTTGACCTCTTGAAACTTTAGAAGACATTTTTAAATTAAATTTTAAGCTTGTTAAATAATTTGACCCATTTTCACGCATAGAAATACAGTTGTCAGCTTGTTGTCTAAAATGGATTAAAACAGCGTCTTGTGGTGAAATTTTATAAGGCAATTCTTGCTCTATTTTTTTACGGATGACTTCATATTCTTTACTTTCAATTTGCCCATAATACTCTTTAATATGACGTCTGTACTCATTATTAAAAGTTGTATTTATGTTTTTAGTTGAAACAATAGAAGCATCTGCGCTACCAGTATCATTACTACTTCCGCAAGACACTAGTACTACAAACGTAATTATAGTTATGTATATTTTTTTTAAAAGTCCCATGTGATTCTAATCTATTAAAATCTCTAAAATTTTAATCGCAGCTTCGCTAATTTTAGTTCCAGGTCCAAAAACAGCAACAGCACCAGCATCAAATAAATATTGGTAATCTTGTTTAGGTATAACACCTCCTACAATTACCATAATATCTTCGCGACCATACTTTTTAAGTTCTTCAATAACCTGAGGCACTAATGTTTTGTGTCCAGCAGCTAATGATGACACACCAAGTATGTGTACGTCATTTTCTACTGCCTGTTTTGCTGCTTCATGTGGTGTTTGAAATAATGGTCCAATATCCACATCAAAACCAACATCTGCATAACCTGTAGCTACAACTTTTGCACCACGATCATGTCCATCTTGTCCCATTTTGGCAATCATAATACGAGGTCTACGACCATCTTGCTCTGCAAATTGATCTGCCAATGCTTTTGCTTTTGCAAAAGATTTATCGTCTTTAATTTCTTTGCTATACACGCCTGAAAAAGATTTAATTTGTGCTTTATAACGTCCAAAAACAGCTTCTAATGCATCACTTATTTCGCCTAAAGTAGCGCGTTCTCTAGCTGCTATTACAGCTAAAGCTAATAAATTTTCTTGACCTGTTTTAGCAGCTTCGGTTAAATTTGCTAGCGCTATATTAACTTGGTCTGTATTTCTTTCAGCTTTAATTTTTTCTAAACCTTCTATTTGCTGTAGACGTACAGTCTGATTATCAACTTCTAAGGTTGTAATAGCATCCTCTTGGTCTAAAACATATTTATTAACACCAACAATTATATCTTGACCAGAGTCAATACGTGCTTGTTTACGTGCAGCAGCTTCTTCAATACGAAGTTTAGGTATTCCTGCTTCAATCGCTTTTGTCATACCTCCAAGTGCTTCGACTTCTTCAATTAAAGACCATGCTTTTTCTGAAATATCATGAGTTAGTTTTTCTACATAAAAACTTCCAGCCCAAGGATCTACTGTTTTTGTAATATTAGTTTCTTCTTGTAAAAATATTTGAGTGTTACGTGCAATACGTGCCGAAAAATCTGTTGGTAAAGCTATAGCTTCATCTAAAGCATTTGTGTGTAAACTTTGTGTACCACCAAATGCAGCTGCAGCTGCTTCAATAGTTGTACGCGCCACATTATTAAATGGATCTTGCTCTGTTAAGCTCCAACCACTTGTTTGACAGTGTGTACGTAAGGCTAAACTTTTTTCGTTTTTAGGATTAAATTGACTTACCATTTTTGCCCAAAGCATTCGTGCAGCGCGCATTTTGGCAATTTCCATAAAATGATTCATACCAATTGCCCAGAAAAAGGATAGTCTAGGCGCAAAAGTGTCAATATCCATTCCTGCATCTAGTCCTTTTTTTATATATTCTAGACCATCTGCTAATGTATAAGCCAGTTCGATATCACAAGTTGCACCAGCTTCTTGCATATGGTATCCCGAAATACTTATACTATTAAATTTAGGCATATTTTTGCTAGTGTATTCAAAAATATCCGATATAATTTTCATTGAAGGCGTAGGAGGATAGATGTAAGTATTACGTACCATAAACTCCTTTAAAATATCATTTTGTATGGTTCCAGCTAATAACTCTGGTTTAACACCTTGCTCTTCTGCAGCTACAATGTAAAACGCCATTATTGGTAATACTGCACCATTCATGGTCATAGATACAGACATTTTATCTAACGGAATTTGGTCAAATAAAACTTTCATGTCCTCAACAGAGTCTATTGCAACTCCTGCTTTACCAACGTCACCAACTACACGTTCGTGATCGGAATCGTACCCTCTGTGTGTGGCTAAATCAAATGCAACGGATAGTCCTTTTTGACCTGCTTCTAGATTACGTCTATAGAAGGCATTACTCTCTTCAGCAGTACTAAAACCTGCATATTGGCGTATGGTCCATGGTCTTCTGACATACATTGTGCTATATGGTCCACGAAGGTTTGGAGCTAACCCAGCAACAAAATCTAAATGACTAACCTCTTTTAAATCATCTTTGGTGTATTCTGATTTTACAGGTATGTCTTCAGCAGTTAAAAAAGGCGTGTTAGTTAAAGGCTTAGCACTTTTACTATCTGTTTTTAGCGTTATATGTTGAAGGTCTTTTCTGGACATTGTCTGATTATGTTTGTTGTGTTTAATAAGCTGCCATATAAATTTAAAACGTAATCGTTTTAATTATGGTTGTGACCTGTGTGATCTTCTTCCTTTTGTTGTTTTACAGGTGCATTGACAGGTCTTTTATTAAAATCTATTGGTTGATCTTTAGGTTGATTAAGAGATAAGTCTAAAGTTGTAAAATCTATTGTATTAAATTTTGAATAAAATAAGTCTAATGCTATAAAAGTCGCTAGGTTTGAGTCTCTAGAATAAGACGTATTGCTTCGTAATGGTGGAGCAAATATCTCAGAATTCATGCTATTTGTACTTTTTAAAGCATTTAAAGTTTGTTGTAATCCTTTGTCTTTTATACTGTCTATTATACAAGTTATAGCTGTACTATTATAATTTAAATGGTTACCATCCCATAATTCTTGTTTAGATTTTAATACATCATATACCGCTTTGGTATGTGGAGTAACGGTTTGCTCTAAAGCGGTTCTGTTTGAAATATAATTACTTATATATGCTCTGTAAGCTCTAAGTTTATTTTTTGTTTTAGGATCGTATTTATTTACTATGTCCTGTTCAAAAGCATACAATGCCTCACTTAATAAGTCGTCATATCCAGAGTTGCAATTTACTGCTTTAGGTAGGTCTGCGTATTTAAATTCAGCTAATTTTACTTCAGCTTTTTTACAACTTACATTAAAAGTTATAATCAATACTAAGGCTATTTTAAAAATACGTGTGTTCATAATTAAGTAAAAATTTATTCGGTTTTTAATCTGTTTTGTTCTAAAGTTTCAGCAAGTCTTTTTTCTATTATAGGAATAATCAGAGTTTTTCTTGGGTTAGTTTTTAAAAACGGAAATAACTCTAATTCATCTTTCATTTTATCGTCTTTATTAGGATGTTTATTAGTTCCTAATAATGTGATTTTACCATTATCAAACAAGTCTTGTTCTTTGGTTGCACTTTCTTTAATTTTTTTCTGAATAATGCCTTCTTTTAACTGAGCAATAAAACCACCATTAGCTTCAATATCTTTAAATAAGGTTAAAGCTTTTTCTGCTAACTGTGTTGTTAATGTTTCAATATAATAACTACCATCTGATGCATTATTTACAGCGTCAAAATAGCTTTCGTTTTTTAAAATTAAAAGTTGATTACGTGCTATACGCTCTCCAAACTCGTTGTCTTTATGGTAAATGGCATCGTAAGGTAAATTAAATACTGTGTTTGCACCACCAAGTATAGCACTCATGCACTCTGTAGTAGTACGTAACATATTGGTGTTGTAATCGTAAATTGTTTTATTACGTTTGGTAGGAATAGCATTAATAATTAATTGAGCTTGGCAATTGTACTCTGCTGCTAAGGTATTATATAGCGAACGTAAGGCTCTAAGTTTTGCTATTTCAAAAAAATAGTTAGTACCAATAGCTGTATTAAAATACACTTTTTTTAACTCCGTACTATTGTAGGTTTTATCGTTAAAGTATTCGTTTAGGTGCGCTAGTCCGTAAGCTAATTGTTGTATAATTGAAGCACCAGCATTTTGATAAGTCGTGGTGTTAACTGTAATTTGATTTGATAAAACAAGCGCATTGTTAGTGGTTTCAAACCAATTTCCTGTAGCTGCCAAATGACCAACAGGGTCAACAATAACTTGTATGTTAGAAGCTATTGTGTTTAGGTTACTGATATATTCTGAATCTGAAAATAGTAATTCTAATTGTATTTTAGTAGCGTTTAAATCTATATTCTCAAGTGTTTTTAAAGCAGAAGTTTCTTTATTTGGAATTATAAATTTAATGGTTTCGGCACCTCTTTCAATAGCATCTATGGCTTTACTATTAGACGCTTTTTCATTTTGAACAAAAATAATTTGACCAACTGACCATTGTTGTGGTTGCAGTTTTAAAGTATCCAACATTTCGTCTTGATGATAAAAAGGACGTACATCAATACCTTCAGTCGTTTTCCAAATTAGTGTATCGTTGTAATCAGCACCTTTTAAGTCTACTTGGATTTTTTGTTTCCAAGCTTTAGATGATACTTTTTCAAATGCAGAAAAAAGGGATTTAGTCATTGTTTTTAATTTTTAAACTGTCTTCATACTCGATGATATAAATATCTTCGTTTTCTTTTTTCATGTAATATTTTTCTCTTGCAAAAGTCTCTAAACCATCTTCTGTACTTAGTTTTTTTATAGCTTTTTTATCTTTTGCAATTTCTTTTTTATAGTAATCTTTCTCGTCTTCCAGCTTGTTGTATTCTTGGTTGACTTCGTGATGACTTATTAATGAGTTGGTGTCAAAAAAAATCATCCATACACCAAAACTGATAAGGATAATTATGTATATGTTTTTGTACCACTTCATTGTATTTGTTATTGTAGTTTTTCGTTAATAATGGTCTTAACAATGTCCACTGCTACAGTATTATACTTATTGTTAGGTATTATTATGTCAGCATATTCCATCATTGGTTGTATAAACTGTTGATGCATTGGTTTTAGTGTGTTTTGGTATCTTGCTAAAACCTCGTCTATATCTCTTCCTCGTTCAGTGATATCTCGTTTTAATCTTCTTATTAATCGTTCGTCGCTGTCTGCATGAACAAATATTTTAATATCAAACATTTCTCTTAACTCAGGATGTGTTAGTATCAAAATACCTTCCACTATCATAACTTTTCTTGGTTTTGTTTTGATGGTGTCTCCTGTTCTGTTGTGTTTTACAAATGAATACACAGGTTGTTCTATGATTTGTCCATCTTTTAAATCTTTTAGATGTTGCTCTAGCAAATCAAAATCTATAGATCTTGGATGGTCAAAGTTGATTTTGATTCGTTCGTCATAAGACAAGTGGCTTGTATCTTTATAATACGAATCTTGAGAAATTATCCCAACTTCGCCTTCAGGCAACTGATTTAAAATTTGATTAACAACTGTTGTTTTTCCACAACCAGTACCTCCTGCAATTCCAATTATAAGCATATTCTATTATTAAATCTTTGGTGACAAATTTAATAATTCTAAGTTATCTAATTGGTATTTTTATAACGTATTAATTTGGTAAATTGTTATTGTGTGCGTCTTGCTGTAATTTTTTAATAAACTTTAGCTTTTGATTAAAAAATAAAGTGAAATATTTTATGATTTTAGAATAAATTCTTGAGATTAAGTCATTGATTTTTAATATGTTTAGATGTTGTAGTCCTGTGTATTTAGAATTTTAATGATTTTTCTGGTTTTAGTTTAAAGAAAAGATGTATATTTGCACCTCCAAAAAGGAAAACCTTTGAGGAAATGATAATCAATTCGGGGTGTAGCGTAGCCCG